>JAPLDG010000227.1:25919-32595 GCA_026391845.1 Bacteroidota bacterium
TCAGGAAAAGGTTGTAGAGTATTTTTGCCAGTACGACAGCCTGAGGACTTGCAATGGTATAATAGTAGAGGTGCCTGGACTGGCTCTCCTGCAAAAAACTTTTTGAGATTCCGTTCACTGCCACAAAAAGCAGGATAATCCAAAACAGGGAGTTCCAGGTTTCGGCTGTTATCGCGTTTTCAAAGGCCAGATAAGTAACAAAAACAGTGGATACCAGGTAAAGCAGAATACCATTAAGCACATATTTCTGCTTTAATTCAAGCATGAATTCTTTTGCTACCAGATATTTTATTTCGGCGTAAAGCATCACTATTCCTGAATTTGGCTGCAAAGATAAAAAAAACCCTGCGGTTTTCCGCAGGGCTTTCTAACACATTGTTATTGTTATCGTTACAATTTGCTCAAAGTCGAGAAATTATTGAACGATCATTTTATGGGTGTAGGATTCTCCATTGATCTTAACGGAGTAGAAATAGACTCCGGAGGTCAGGCTGCTGCAGTCGATGCTGATAACCTGGGTTCCTGCATTGACAATACCTTTGTTCATGCTGATAACTTTCTGTCCGGTGATATTTGAAACTTCAACGATCACATTGGAGGCTTTATCAAGGTTTACATTGAAATAGGTAGAGCCATTCACCGGATTCGGGTAATTCTGTCCAACAGAGTTCTTACGGGTAACGGCATTGTTTTCCATACCAACAGGCCAGAATGTAGAGACAGGTACTTCGCGGTATTCAATGCTTACATCATGAATCGGGATGGTAGCATCCTTGATATTTGAGCCCGGCTGTGGAGATGTTTGGGAGATCATCAGCAGGTTATCGCCCTTCAAGCGTTTGGCAACTACAGGATAAGCATATTCCTGGAACAAATACAAAACACCTGCGTTCAGGTCAACCATCTCAGTCCAGTCAGGTTTGTCATGGAATTTGGCACGTCCCCAGATATGACAGTAGTTCAGGTTATCCGCAGAAGGATTGCCAACAGTGAGTCCTGACCAGAGGCAATAAACGTTATTATACTGATCGATGGTCACCTGAGGGTAGCTTGTAAGACAATTGCCATATAAAGGAAATGGATCGAGGATGGAATCGCCGGCTGCATTTTCAGACACATAGCCAATGCATATTTTATGCGCGATGCAGGAATCAATATCCGTTAAGATGGCTGTATCAATGGCTGGCAAGGTTGAATTCCAGTAAATGAGGCCGTCAGTACCAGGATAATAGCTATTATGCGAACCGGTATCTGCCCAACGCATACGGCCAAAAGCGACGTGGAACACCCCGTTTTTATCCATGGCTCCGGCAACGCAGCCGTCTGATCCAATAAAAGAAGGAGTAAGAACACCTGAAGGAGAGGTTCCGTAATAATTTGGAACGATGATCTTTTTGGTCCAGGTGTTGCCATTATCGTAAGAGTACATCAGGAAAGTGTCCACCCAGCTTCCTCCGGCAACAAAAGCGATGGTATCACCATGTGGTTCAATCCATGCATAGGTGTCGCCGCCAAATGCGAGGTATTGAGTGCTGTCAAGGCCTGGTAAAACAATACCCATTTTATCCCAGGTTGCGCCGCCATCGAGTGACCTGTAATAGAGCAGCGGAGCAGTTTGACCATGCAGGTCGCCTTCTCCTACCGTGATGACATGAAGATTCTGGAAATTATTTCCATTTGTGATCGACCTTGGCCATACGAGGTCGGCGATTCCAGCCGGGCATGTAAATGGAAGCGTTTGTGTCCAGCTGCCTGTGCCTTTTGCAGGACGGGTATTCAGCACCAGTGAGGCAGTTGCATTATGGGCCACAACACATTCGCCGCCTCCCTTCCATGGATTGATGTTTGGCCAGCCTGTTCTTGAAGTTTCAATGCGTGTGGTGGGTTCTGGTCCCCAGGCGCTGCCATTGCTGTAGTTGTAACCGCTGCCACGGTCACCATAGGAAGGATCCGCCATTCCCCTTGTCCAGGTTCCGGCAAGGGTTCCGTCGGGCCATAAATAGAGGCGGCTCATCATGGCTGAGTTTGATTGCATATCATAGCGCGAAGCTCCGATGATTTCGTCAAGCGTGGATTTTGAATGGACTGACACATTACCAGGTTGGTTGAATGTGTTTGGAGCATCCTTGACCACATGGCTGTAGGCCATTTTGCTCTGGATCGATTTGGAGATTTTGGCAGGCTTGAGCTGTGCCATCAAACTTACTCCAAACATGACCGCAATTGAAAAAAGTAAGATTCTTTTCATAGGTTTTGTTTTTAGTTTATTTATTGCAAATATAATAATTTGGATTGAGGAGAAGGATAATGAAACTATTTATTTTAAGTTGTCAAAAAAAAAGGCTGCTCCGGCAGGAACAGCCTTTAAGATTATTATGTCGTGGTTATTATTGAACGATCATTTTGTGGGTAAATGATTCACCACTGATTTTCACGGTATAGAAATAGATCCCGGAGGTGAAGTTGCTGCAGTCGATGCTGAGAACCTGTTTTCCGGCATTCACAACGCCTTTGTTTACACTCATGACTTTCTGTCCCGTTATATTAGAAACTTCAATGATCACAGTGGCGGCTTTGTCGAGATTCACATCAAAAAATGTACTGCCATTCACTGGGTTCGGATAATTCTGTCCAACAGAACTTTTGCGGGTAATGGCATTGTTCTCCATACCAACCGGCCAGAAGGTGGACAAAGGCACTTCGCGGTATTCAATGCTGACATCATGAATCGGAATAGTGGCATCCTTGATATTTGAGCCAGGCTGTGCCGAAGTTTGCGCAATCATCAGCAGGTTGTCACCCTTCAGGCGTTTTGCCACTGCAGGATAGACATACTCCTGGAACAAATACAAAACTCCTGCATTCAGGTCAACCATCTCCGTCCAATCAGTTTTGTCATGGAATTTGGCACGGCCCCAGATATGACAATAGTTCAGATTATCGGCAGAAGGATTGCCAACGGTGAGGCTCGACCAGAAGCAATAAATATTATTATACTGATCGATGGTCATCTGCGGGTAACTTGAGAGCGCATTGCCGTATAATGGAAATGGATCAAGAATGGAGTCACCTGCTGCATTTTCAGCTACATAGCCGATGCATATGTTATGGGCAATACAGCTATCAATACTGGTTAAAATAGCTGTATCAATGGCTGGCAATGTTGAATTCCAGTAAACCACGCCATCGGTTCCGGGATAATAGCTGTTGTGTGTACCCGTATCGGCGTAACGCATGCGGCCGAATACAACGTGGAATACACCGTTTTTATCCATGGCTCCGGCAACGCAACCATCTGAACCAATAAAGGAAGGCGTCAGGGTACCTGATGGTGAGAGTCCATAATAATTTGGAACGATGATCTTTTTAGTCCATGTAGTACCGTTGTCGTAAGAGTACATCAGGAAAGTGTCAACCCAGCTTCCGCCGACCACAAATGCGATCGTATCACCGTGAGGTTCTACAAAAGCATAATCATCGCCGCCAAAGGCAAGGTACTGTGTACTGTCAAGACCTGGCAATACAATGCCCATCTTGTCCCAGGTGGCACCGCCATCGAGCGACCTGTAATAGAGCAGGGCAGCAGTCTGGCCATGAAGACTTCCCTGGCCAACCGTGATGACGTGGATGTTCTGGAAATTGTTTCCGTTTGTGATCGCCCTTGGCCATACCAAACTGGTAATGCCGGCAGGTGAAACGAAAGGCAGTGTCTGTGTCCAGCTGCCGGTTCCTTTGACAGGACGTGTATTCAAAACCAAAGACGTGGTGCCGTTATGCGAAACATTGCACTCGCCGCCTCCCTTCCATGGGTTGATATTGGGCCAGCCGCATTTCATGGTTTCAATGCGTGTTGTAGGTGCAGGTCCCCAAGTATTTCCAAGGTTGTAGTTGTAGCCGCTGCCACGGTCTGCATAAGAAGGATCGGCCATGCCCATCGTCCATGTTCCGGAGATGTTTCCATCTGGCCAGAGATAGAGCCGGCTCATCATGGCTGAGTTTGACTGCATATCATAGCGCGAAGCGCCAATGATTTCGTCAAGCGTGGATTTTGAATGGACCGACACATTACCGGGTTGGTTGAATGTGTTTGGTGTGTCCATGACCTTATGGCTGTAAGCCACTTTGTTCTGAATTGATTTGGAGATTTTAACAGGCTTGAGCTGAGCCATTAAACTTACCCCAAGCAACAGAGCAACCGAAAAAAGTAAGATTTTTTTCATAGATTTTGGTTTTTAGTTTATTTAGTTGCAAAGATAATAATAGGATTGACAAACCAGTCTAAAACCAATACTTTTTTAAATGAAAAAAAAAAGGCTGCCCTAACAGGAACAGCCTTTGAAAAATTTACGGATGCCGGATTTATTCAACAATCATCTTATGGGTATAAGATTCATTGTTAATTTTTACGGTATAGAAATAGAGTCCTGATGTAAGGTTGTGCCCATCAATCGTGATCTGGTTTGAACCTGCAGGCAACACCCCCTTGTTGAAGGTTGAAATCTTCTGTCCGGTTACTAATTTGCCGAAACCACAGAAGCACCGGCTTTCTTTGCAGATTCCTTTTCACCGACAAGAATGGAAAATTCAGTATCGGCAAAGGTTACACCGGTTAAATACTCATGGACCAGCGGGTCATTGTTGGTCGCACCCATAATTGAAGTGGAAATGGGGAGCATGGAAGTATGCGTGGCTTCATCATAAAAGACCTGGTCGGCCACACGAATCCACCAATTCTCCGACCAGTAAGGTGTCTGTGGGGTGAAATTCCTCACGGCAGTCGCTTTACCGGTAACGGCATCATATCCAAATCCTTTGACGTCGGGGTTCAGGTTTTCAGCTCCAAAAGAAGGATCTGTATCTCCCCATACGCAGAAGACCTTTGATCCGTCGGGTGTACGTGACATCTGGGTTTGATGGTCCCAGGAGATCCCGTATTCGCCAGGATCCGGAGGGTTGACTGTCCGCAGACTGTCAACAAAAATGGCATCCCATCCGCCACCAGGTTTCATAAAGACATCGAACATCTGCATGGGTTCGCCGGAGTAGAAGTAATTCAAAGAATCGATGTTGATCGACATGGTACTTCTAACCAGTCCGAAGATATGCAGGTTACCATGGATATCAACCGTGGCGCCATTGTTGCCCTGATTATCTGTGGATGCCCATTTGTTATACCACCGCGGGATGATTTTTGATTCATCGGCTCTGGTTGGATAGAGGTAGGTCTCAAACAATGGAATCATCGAAAAATCATAGGCCGGGATTTTTTCCCAGCTGGTGCCATGATTGGTTGATTTATAGATCACGGGCCATTCGACGCCATAAGGATTATAGACCACGTTTGAATCGATGGCGGTCCCGAGCAGGTAACCCACTGATCCGTCAGGCGACCAGACACTGGTGGAAGCATCGATACGTCCGGCCTCCAACAAGGCAGGTTTAACCTTCACGTAGGGAAACTGCCAGTCAAAGGTGTGGTTTTGAGCATTGAAAGTTCCGTTTAACACCTCCCAACCCTCGGATGTATAAACGGTGGAGGTTCCCATGAACAGTTGGGAGGCAACCGTTGCATGACCATCGGGAGAACAGGTAAGGCCTACATGCATATGATTCAGATAAACACCGGTCGCATTGGGTGTAATGATGACGTCCTTAAACTGGCCGTCAAGTTTTACACTGCCGCAAAACTGGCTGGTCCAGGTCGTTTCTGTGATCGGGCCTGAGAAAATGCCGTAACAATCATCCGGATTTGTGCTGTTTTCAGGATTATAAACGATCATGGAAGGGTACCGGAAATTTTTGCCGCCTGTAGCTGCAATAACGACAGAATCCCAGGAGGTGCCCTGATTGGCTGTAAACTTGAATTTCAGATCATTGCCAGTATTTCCGTAAGCGCCGCCGGCACGGTTCCCGTAAGCAAACAGGTTGGCCGCCTTCTGGGTGGTCACAAACCGTTGATCATAAACGAATATTCCATTGACATTCAGAGAGGATGACATGGTGAATTTTTGCAGGGACCGGTTACCTGCGATCGCGATTGGTTTCACGGGGCCAGGCTGAGGAACTGCTTCATTGGTGATATTTCTGCCCTGATCAGCAGGGCGGACCGCAACTTTTTCAATCTGGGAAAGAGGGGAATGTTGCGCCATTACAGTCATTCCAAACAGAATGACAATCGTAAAAAGTAAAATGTTTTTCATGGTTTTTGGGGTTTAGTCTGGTGAATATAAATACCAATGACAAATGTAGTATTTTTTTTTATACTGTAATAATCCTATTTTCCTGCTAAATTTTGACGCAGCGCCTTTTCTTTTGTATCAACAGGGATGATAGTGGACCGCTGAAAATCAACATTGTCTGAAAAAATCTTTCGATAGGTGATGTGCCTTTTTGCAAAGGTAGCCCCGACCGATTCATGCAGAGCTCGCATTTTGGGGTTAAAATCACCCACCCAGGAGAGCTCCACCTCGGTGATACACTTGTGTTTCATTACCTCGTTGAGGTGCCAGAAAATTCCTGATTCAACTCCATAACGCTGATATTTAGGCTTAACCCCCATGATCACAATGCGCGACCGGGTCATGGTTTTCCGGTATTTAAGCCACAGGAACCGGAATTTGTTCCAGAGGTGCAACTTTCCATGCAGATGCTTCAAAATCTGGTTCACATCGGGAAA
>JAPLDG010000155.1 GCA_026391845.1 Bacteroidota bacterium
AGAGAGGGATTACCTGACAAAAAAATGGTGATGGTCATCGACCTGGCGAAATGCAGGAATGCAAGAAAGTGTTTGCAGGGATGTCAGACAATGCACTATCTTCCTCCCCACATGGAATGGATAAAATTTTACCTGATGCGCGACACCGAAGATCAGGCTCCATATTGGTTTCCCAAGCCATGCCTGCATTGCAATAATCCTCCCTGCGTCAAAGTTTGTCCGGTCGGTGCCACCTTTAAACGCAGTGACGGAATTGTGCTGATCGACAATGACCGCTGTATCGGCTGTAAGTTTTGTATGGCAGCCTGTCCTTATTCTTCAAGGGTATTCAATTGGGAAGAGCCCAAAATGAACAGGAGTCTGAATCCATCTGTATATTCACCTGAAACCAGTACCCCGCCTAAGATGGGAACTGTGAGTAAATGTGATTTCTGCCCGGATATGGTCAGAAAAGGAGAATTGCCATCCTGCGTTAAATCGTGTCCCAACGGTGTATTTTATTATGGGGATAAAAACGAGGATGCTGTCACCAATGGAACCGATACCGTGAAATTCAGTGAGTTGATCGACTCCAGGGCCGCTTATCGCTTTATGGAGGAACTCGGCACGGAACCCAGTGTGTATTATTTGCCTCCTGTTGACCGGGCCTTTGATTATAAGGTTGGATTCGAAGGGCTAAGTGAAGAGGAAATTGCCCTTTATAAAACTGAAGCAAAGATCACTGAATAAATAGGGATCATGTACGAAGACAAAAAAACACAGCAAAATCTGTACGCCTTTAAACCTCAGCTGGAGAAGATGAGCAAGTTGGGGATTGCCCTGATAGCGTTTCTACTGGGGGTAATCGGGTTTGGCATGTACGCCCTGTATACCCAGATAGCAGACGGTCATATTGTAACCGGAATGCGCGACAATGTGGTCTGGGGATTATACATTGTCAATTTTATCTTTTTTATCGGGATCAGTTATGCCGGCGCATTGATTTCCGGGATACTTCACCTGTTAAGGGTCCCGTGGAGAACACCCATTATCCGCATGGCCGAAATGATCACCGTGATCTCTACCATGATCGGACCGGCGTACATACTTTTGTGTATCGGACGACTTGACCGTTTGCCGAATTTATTGCTTTTCGGAAGAATCCAGTCCCCGATTATTTGGGATGTAATCGCAATTACAACCTATTTATCCGGCAGTATCATTTTTCTATATCTTGCCATGATCCGCGATCTGGCCATCCTGCGGGATAACCCTGTAAAGAATGCAAAATGGCGAAACCCTGTCTATCGTTTCCTGGCCGTTCGCTATAAAGATACAACCAAGCAAAAAGAGATATTAAACATATCAACCGATTTATTGTCGATCGTCATTATCCCATTGGCCATCCTGGTTCATTCGGTTCTTGCCTGGATATTCGGAATGACCCTCCGTCCGGGTTGGCACAGCACCATATTTGCACCCTACTTTGTTATCGCCGCTGTTTATTCGGGTACCGGAGTGTTAATCATGGTAATGTGGGTTTTCAGGAAAATTTACCATCTTGAATCTCAAATCACCAAAATTCATTTCAACTATCTTGGCATCATTATGATCATCCTGGGTTCCATGTACGGGTATTTTACATTTAGTGAATACCTTACCAGTTGGTACGGATCCATCAAATGGGATATGGAAGTATTGTACAGGCTGTTTAGCCCCGATGAATATTGGCACCTGTTTGTTTTTGCCGTTTTTATCGGAGTCCTGCTGCCAATCATCATTGTCACGGTCCCAAAATTCCGCAACATTAACTCCATCGCATTTGCTGCCTGTATTGCAGTACTTGCCCTATGGGTAAAGCGATATCTGATCATCATTCCAACGCTTGAATCACCGTTGTTACCCGTTCATGATCTTCGTCCCGAATATGTTCACTATACCATCACATGGGTGGAATGGGCACTTACATTTGCCGGAATCGCCCTTTTTATACTGCTCTTTTATCTCTTTTCAAAATTTATTCCGATTATCCCGATCGTAAGCAGCGGTGAAGAAAAAGACTATTCTCGGTTAAGAAAAATTGTTTTTGAAAAACAGATGAAAAAGGTCATCAAAACAAATAAAAAAAGTGATTTTGCCGCCAAAGGGATCATTATCTTATTATTACTATCATCAGCTTTCATGACCAAAGCACAAGAGCAAAGCAAGATTCAGCCGGTTTTGAAACTTGATTATTTTCATGTTGACTCCGTCAGCAGCCTTGCAGCCACCCTTCGTGTCAAAGTGGATGGACGATTTTCACCCCTGCCCGGAATGGAGATCAGTTTCAAATTTATCCAGGGCAAAACAGAAACCCGGATAGGAACGTTTCTAACCAATGAAAAAGGAAGTGTATCCGTCGGTATTCCCGAAGAAATTCTTGCGACCGGAGGCGATCAAGGAATATTTTCCTATGAAGCATCATTTTCCGGCAACAACACATACGACAAAGCAAACGCCGGAATATCATTGAGACCAATGAGGATGGAAATGTCATTTTTTCAGAAAGATGGCCAAAAAATGGTTAACCTGAAGGCTTATGAACTGAAACCTGATAAACAATGGGGTCCTGTTGAAAATCTGGAGGTCAGTTTTTATGTTCCAAGGACGTTCAGTTTATTCAAAGTCGGACAAGCTACTATAACCAATGGTTTGACCAGCATGGAATTCCCTACCTCTATCCCTGGTAATCGGCTGGGTTATCTTCGTCTTTTGGCAAAAGTCGAAGATAATGAAATTTATGGTAGTGTAGAAGCAGGCGGCACCATTAATTGGGGGAAACCATTGCCAGCGGAGAAAATCATCAAACGTGGGCTGGGAGACACAAACGCCCCCTTATGGATGGTTTATACACTGATCGTACTATTGTCACTGGTATGGTTTCATTATTTATATGTAATCTTCAATGTATTCAAAATAAGATATTTAGGCAAATAATTATTATTCACAACAACTAACAATGGAGGATTTATGAAATCAAATCAAATCAGATTAATTGCATTTTCAGCAGGGATGCTGCTTGCGTTCTCAATTTCAACGGCAATTCATGCCCAAACTGCAGGCGGATGGAATATTCCGGCAAAGTTCAAAACCACAAAAAATCCGGTTGCAGTTAGCCCGG
>JAPLDG010000285.1:0-5627 GCA_026391845.1 Bacteroidota bacterium
AATTAAACCAGAGGCATGAACGAAATATTCTTTGCCTGTCTCGGAGTCCATAATAAATCCAAATCCTTTTGACTCATTAAAGAATTTTACTTTTCCATTTTTCATAATAATAATCGAATTTTAAAAATAATATTCGCAAAGGTACATATAAAAAATCAAAATCAATTAAAAAATAAAAAAATTGAAGATAAATTTCGAAACAGGCAAATCTGAAATCTGAGCATTGAACTTATTTCTTTCTGAATCCACCTTTGCGGAAAGGGCCTTTATGCTTTTTCGGATCGAAGGCAGGTCCCTCTCCGAGATGCACCGGAATAGCCCCTTTGTAGATCGTTTTGTCGAGCAGTTTTTCGATGACGGCAAACTTGCCCTGATCTTTTTCGTTGATCAGCGTAATGGCGGCGCCTTTGGCTTGTGCACGGGCAGTGCGGCCGATGCGGTGAATATAATCTTCTCCGTCGTTGGGCACGTCGAAATTGAGCACCATATCAATATCTTCAATATCAATGCCCCTGGAAACAATATCCGTGGCCACGAGGATGTTCAGTTCTTTGCTGCGGAATTTATTTAACACCTTTTCCCGTTCAGGTTGATCGAGATCCGAATGAATCTCTTCGGCGTTCAGTCGAAGTTTTTTCAGGGCAGCGCTTAATTGTTTTGTGGCGCTTTTAGTTGAACAGAAAATAAGGATGCTTCTCAGTTTAAGGTCTTTCAAAAGGTATTGAACCAGTGGAATTTTCTGCGTGTCGTAAACCACATACGCCATCTGAAGAATATTTTCGGCCGGCTTTGAAGGGGCGATGTTGATTTCAACAGGGTCTTTGAGGATTTTCCGGGCAAGTTCACGCATGTCTTTGGGCATGGTGGCCGTAAAGCAGAGTGTTTGTCGGTTTGCGGGAACGTATGACATGATCTTCAAAATGTCGTCGTAAAAGCCCATGTCAAGCATGCGATCTGCTTCGTCAAGGATCAGATAGCGCAAGCTGGAAAGGTTCACATAGCCCATGTTGAGGTGGGCAATCATTCTGCCGGGAGTACAGATGACCATATCGGCTCCATTGGCCAGGGCGGTCCGCTCCCGTGAGAACGAAGCGCCATCAGTGCCTCCATATACAGGAATGGAACTTACCGGAGTGAAATAGGAAAGCCCCTCCATGTGCTGGTCAATTTGCTGGGCCAGTTCCCGCGTCGGGACGATCACCAGCGCCTTGATGGCATCATCATGGGGTATTGATATGATCTTCTGGATAATCGGCAGCAGAAATGCCGCTGTTTTTCCGGTGCCGGTCTGAGCCGAACCAATGATATCTTTACCGGCTAAAATGGCAGGAATGGCCTGCTCCTGAATGGGGGTGGCGCTGTTGTACCCCAATGCTTCAATGCCTTCAATTAAACGCGCTTCAAAACCAAAATCGTGAAATGTCAAAATAATGTCGGATTATTTGGCAAAGGTAGGGAAAATCGTGACACGTGACACGTGACACGTGACGTGCTGCTAATACCCCTGCCACGCGTCACGATTTTGTCACGCGTCACGTTTTATTTGTCACGTGTCACCTCTATCTTCAGCGGGTGTGCCTCCGTATTAAAGACGAACTTGCTGAGATCAAGTGTAATTTCCGGTGCGAAGAGCAGGTAGGCATATTTCAGGGTTTCGGCCAGGAAGAAACTCTCCATGGAGTCGGATAGTTCAAGGGATGATACGTTTTTAATTGCTGCATAGCCGGCACTGGTTTTGCATTTGGAGAGGATGTCGCTGATCATCCGCTGTCCCATTCGAAGATATTCCTGATCTTTGGTTTTGCGGTAAAGATAGAAGCAACTTTCAAGGTTCTCCGGACGCAACGGGTAGGAGGGGTCAGTTATCTGACCGGTTCTGAAGTTGAATTCCTCAGGTTCAATGTTGAAGGTCGTCCACATGTGATAGTTGCCTTTCTGGATTTTTCCGGCAGTGGCGGTATCTCCCGACATGGCAAGGATTCCTGCATAGAAGGCATCCAGAGCCCCGTATAATGACTGAGTCTCTTTCCCCGACTTCATATCTGTTCTGGTAAAATACCAACCCGACGAAACTTCGGTGAACAGGTACTTTTTGATGGCTTTGTTATGGATCTCCCATGCTTGTTTACAATCCTTATCATCAAAAAGCAACCATGCCTTATACAGGTATTCGTAATAGGAATCGATGCGTGCCCCGATCTGGCTTTCCGTATTCCTCCATTCACCTGTATTGACGTCAATGGTTGTGCCGACAAGGTCGATGTCGCTGCGCCTTTTGAAAACTTCAAAAGCAGCTTTTTTCGCAACCTGGTAATAGATCGAATCACCGGTAAGTTGGGTAAGTTTCCCAAAATCAAGCAGGTAAGTGCCGATTTCGGCCGGATTGCTCAGTGAATCCCTGGCTTTTCCGGTTTTGAGGTTGATAAACCGGTAAGGCATTCCGGTCGGAGAGTTGAATGCCGGAAGAAGTCTCTTCCCCAGGTCTTCTGCCAGGGTCAGCAACCGTTTATCAGCTGACAATTCATAGGATGAGAGCAGCCCCCCCATCAAACGGATATTGATCTCGAACACCTGAACCTCCTGATCGACATCGAAGTTCAGGTTTGAAACCACCAGTTCCTTTGCCTGTTGAGCCTCGTCTTTCAGCCCAAGCAGGTAAAATGTGTCAAATGCATCCAGCGGTGTCATCAGAAAGGAAACACCATACCAGTTCTGGCCTTTTTTGCTGATAGGTTTCAGGGCATCATACCCGGAGGCATACTTTTGATAGCCTTTCCATGCATGGCGGCAGGCTGATTTTATTTTTTTACATTCGGAGGCTTTTTGTTTATCAGTAAATGTATTTTGGGAAATCCCCGGAATGGAGAATACAGGAAAAAGGAATATGAACAATAAAAGGCAGGTCCTGGTCATCATCTCAGCAGCTCCCCGCTCAGCCGTGCCAGTTCCACTTCCGCTTTTTTGGCCTCGAATTGTGAAGAGATAAGCTCGTATTCTGCATCAATCAGCTTTTTCTGAATTTCACGCAGTTCGATGTCGTTGATGCTGCCAAGTTTATATTTTTCAAAGGCGATCGTCACATTTTCATTGGCAACAGCGACATTGGCAAGCTGCATCTTCACAATTGCAAGGTTTGCATTGAATTCCTGATGTGTTTTGTACAGGCTGGTGCGCAGTGCCAAGGTGACATCCTGCACCTCTGTTTCGCCGGAATTCATCAGAACTTTCGCATTTTTGATTGCCCTGTTCACATTGAACCCGTTGAAAAGGTTGTAGGTAAGATTTAATCCATAGGAAGGACCATAACTCTGGTTGTATTGCAGAAATCCGCTTTGGGAGTTCAGGGTGGTGTAAACATAGCCTGCTGTGAGGTTGAGTTGCGGATAACGGTCAGATTGTGCCTGACGCACACCGAGTCTGGTCAGATCCTGGTTCATGCGGGCAGCGGTAAGCGCTGTATTCTGCTTCAGCGCTTTATTTAGCAAACTGTCATAAGGTCCGGGGATCGTGAGTTGTATCGAATCGTTGATCTCAAACGGTGTTTTGGGATCGCGGCTCAGAAGGCGGTTGAAATCGGCCCGGGTGTTGACCAATGTGACCAGTTGCCGGATAAGGCGTGTACTGTCGGCGTTGAGGTCAACAGTGGCTTGCAGCAACATCAATTGTGAACCGGCGCCAAGCGATACTTTGGCGGAGGCAATGCGTTTGCGCTGCATTGACAAGTCAACGGCATCCTGTGCAACCTTAACCAGGTTTTTCAGCTGGATGATGCCATAATAGGTCAGCGAGATGTCGGAAACTGTGCCTTCCACCACGATCCTTGTGCCATTTTCACCCAGGTCTTCCAACACTCCGAGCATTTTCCTGCTGACGAACATGTTTAGTCCGTCGAACAGGGTCCAGTTCAGCTGAATCCCTGCATTCAACGCATTGCTCTTGCCGTTTGACACATCTTTTACCGTTCCGGTAAACTGCTCCTGGTGTGTGGTGCTGATGGTATTGTTCAGGCCGGCATTCAGGCTAAGAGAAGGCAGAAACCCCGCATTTCCAAGGGTGTTGCTGTTTTTCGAAATCTGTTCATTGTTTTGCTGAAGAATGATGGAGTAATTGTTCTTCAGTCCAAGTTCGAGCGCTTGCTGCAGGGAGATTACCTCCTGGGAATAGGCCGATGGCAAAAGGAAGGCCATGGATAATGCAAAAACAGCAATATGCATGTTGAATCTGGATCGGAATAAAAATGCAGGAATTCGGGACATTTTGAAATTTGATTTTGCTATTTGAGTTTTGACCTTGACAGATAAGTGTATAACGCAGGGACCACGTACAAAGTTAAAACCAGTGAAAATATCAATCCCCCGATGATGGTGATGCCCATCGGAACGCGACTGCGCGAAGCGGCTCCAAGTGCCATCGCGATCGGCAGCGCCCCCAGTGCAGTGGCAAGGCTGGTCATCAGGATCGGGCGCAGGCGACGCGTTGCAGCATCTGTCACAGCATCCCTTAGGCTCAATCCTTCCATTTTTCGCTGGTTGGCAAATTCAACAATCAGAATGCCGTTCTTGGTGACGATACCAATCAACACAATGACGCCTATTTCAAAATATTCAGGGTTTGTCCGAAAAGCCATAATGAAAGCACCGCACCGGCAAATGCAAGAGGCACTGTAAACATGATGATAAGCGGGTCGATAAAACTTTCAAATTGTGCCGCGAGGATCAGAAAAACGAGAACGAGCGCCAGAAGAAGTGCGAAAAGCAAACTGCCTGAGCTGTCTTCGAACTCCTTGGAAGTTCCGGCCAGCGCGGATGAAAATGAATCATCAAAGGTCGCTTTCCCGATTTTTCGCATTTCGGCAATTCCCTGGCCCAGGGTCACGCCTTTAGCCGGCTGGGCTGAAACCGTTGCAGAAACATACCGGTTGTACCGGTATAGTTGAGGTGGGTTGCTTTGCTCTTTCAGTTTAACCACATTGTCGAGCTGGATGAGTTCACCCTTGTTATTGCGAATGTATATAGAGCTGAGGTCGATGGGTTTATCCCTGTTTGACCGGTCGGCCTGGCCGATCACCTGATATTGTTTGCTGTTCATGATGAAATATCCATACCGCTGACCGCTGAAGTAAAGCTGCAGCGTTTCAGCGATATCTTTCACATTGATCCCCAGGGCACGCGACCGGTCACGGTCGATCTCAACAGAGAGTTCCGGCTTGTTGAATTTCAGGTTCAGGTCAACCACCAGGAACTTTGGGTTAGCCTGAGCAAGTTCCATGAATTTCGGCAGGAATTTTTTTAATTTCTCAAAATCAGGGGCCAGAACAACATATTGTACCGGCAAACCGGCATTCCGTCCGCCCCCGATGGTTTGTTCCTGGACAATAAAACTCCGGGCAAAATTGTACCTTTTTGCAATATTGCCAAGTTCATCTGCAATATCCTGTTGCGACCTTGTACGGGTTTCGGGCTGAGTAAGCGCGATCCTTATAAATCCGGTGTTGGTCGAAGATGAGGAGCCGAATCCCGGTGCAGTGATTCCAAGCATCGATTCTTTCTCAGGAATCGTATCCACAATGGCGATCATTTGGTTCATGTAGCGGTCCATGAGTTCAAAGGAGGTTCCTTCAGGCGCTG
>JAPLDG010000285.1:5663-8562 GCA_026391845.1 Bacteroidota bacterium
GGCTCTTGTCTTCCATCGGCGCCAGTTCCGAAGGGATCATCGAGCCAATGCCAGCAATCAGTCCGATGGAAATCACCATGATCAGGATGGCCAGCCAGCGGTATCGGATGAACGCGTGCAGAGAACGGTTATAAACGCTGGTAAGGCCGTTGAGAAGGTTTTCGGTAAATCTGAACAATGCATTGTGATGGCTGGGTTTTCGCAGCATATGCGAACTCATCATGGGAGTCAGGGTGAGAGAAACGAGCGCCGAAACCAGCACAGTACCTGCCACCACTACGCCGAATTCGCGAAACAGGCGGCCGGTAAGCCCCTGCAGGAAGATGATTGGTAAAAACACCGCGGCAAGGGTGATGGTGGTGGAAAGGATGGCGAAATAGATCTCCTTTGATCCGCTGTGCCCGGCCTCAATCGGGTCCATGCCGCCCTCAATTTTATGGTAAATGTTTTCAAGCACCACGATGGCATCATCTACAACAAGTCCGGTAGCCAGTACAATACCGAGCAATGTCAGGATGTTGATGGAAAAACCGGCAATATACATGATGAAAAAACCGCTGATCAGCGAGATGGGGATCGCAATGATGGGGATCAGGGTGGTTCTCCAACTGCGGAGGAAAGCGAAAATAACGAGTAAAACCAATCCGAAGGCAATCAGGATGGTTTCCTCTACCTCTGTAATGGCTTTGCGGATGCTCAGGGTTGTATCGATGGTGGTTCCGACCATGATATCCGCCGGGATTTCATTTTTAAGCTGGGCAACCCTTTTGTAGCATTCATTGGCAATATCGATCTGATTTGCACCGGGTTGTGGTGTTATGCCTATCCCGATCATGGGAATTCCGCCATTGCCCTTCATGATTGTCCGCTCATTCTCCGGGAGAAGTTTCGCAGTTCCAACATCACGCATCCGGATTACAGTCCCGTTGTTTTCGTCGATGATCATGTCGTTGAATTCGGAGGGAGTTGTCAGGCGGCCTTTGGTTCTGATGGTCAGTTCTGTTCCGTATCCTTCGATTCTTCCGGTGGGAAGTTCGATGTTTTCACGCAGGAGGGCATTGCGCACATCACCGGGAGTAAGCCGGTAACTGGCAAGTTTGGAGGGGTCAAGCAGGAGCTTAATGGAATATTTGCGTTCCCCCCATATCCGGATTTCGCTCACCCCGGGAATGGTCTGGATCCGTTCCTTGAACACATTGTTGGCAATGTCCGACAACTCCATGAGGTCCCGGGCATTGCTTTGAAGAGTGATGGCATAGATGGGGTTGGCATCGGCATCCGATTTAGTTACAATGGGCGGATCGGTATCAGGCGGAATGCTGCGGATAGCCCTCGAGACACGGTCGCGAACATCGTTGGATGCTGCTTCCATGTCAACCCCGAGTTCAAATTCGACCGTGATATTGCTGCGACCATCGCTGCTCACCGATGTGAGCGATCTGATTCCGGCGATGCCATTGATAGACTCTTCGAGAGGTTCAGTGATCTGTGATTCAATTACATCGGCATTTGCACCCACATAGTTTGTGGTTACCGTTACAACAGGGGGGTCAACGCTGGGAAACTCCCTGACACCCAGGAATGTGTATCCGATGATGCCAAACAGTACGATGAGCAGGGAAATGACTGTCGCCAATACAGGGCGATTGATGCTGACAGATGAAATGTTCATTTTACAAGCCTGATTTTAACGTCAGTATTTTCGCGGAGTTGAAGCAACCCGGTGGTTATCAGCGTGTCGCCGGAATTTAACCCGGAGGTAACCTCTACCTCCCTTTCAGTACGGATTCCGGTTTCGATGATCTGCGATCCGGCTTTGCCATTTCTGCAAACAAATACTTTTTCACCGTTCATCATCGGGATGATGGCCTCCGAGGGGATGACCAATGCATCCTGAATGTTATCCAGAACGATCTCAACTTTTGCGAATGATCCTGGAACAAGGGTTCCTTTCGGATTGGGGCATAACGCGCGGAGAGATACATTGCGTGTGGCAGGGTCAATTTTAGGTTCCATGGCATAAATATGTCCGGTGAAGGAGCTGTCGTTGCCCTCCACCCTGAATTTGATCAGGGTCCCTTTTTGCACCTTGCCGCGGTATTTTTCCGGTATGGCAAAGTCAACTTTAACCGGGTCGGTTTGCTGCAGGCGCGCTACCAATGATGAAGAAGAGACAAATCCGCCGGGGCTGACCTGGCGAAGACCTATTTGACCGCTGAAAGGGGCATAAATCTCTGTTTTTGAGATCTGTGTTTTCACCAACTCTATTTCGGCGAGGGCAATACCATGGGTATTAAATGCTTTATCATACTCTTCCTGACTGACCGCCTTTAGTTCCAGTAATTTTTCCTTCCGGTAAAGATCATCGGCAGCCTGCTTTTCATCCACCTGAAGTTTTTTCAATTGAGCCTGCAGTTCCCGGTCATCAATTTTCAGCAACAAACTACCTTTATTCACCAGGCTTCCTTCGGCAAAATTGATGGCCACAATACGTCCGGGCACTTCGCTGCGGAGTTCTACCTCTTCATTGGCAATTACATTCCCAGTGGTCATGATGCTGTTTTCCAATATCCTCGGTTGTACAACCAAACCACTGACTGTCACCACCTTTGAAGCAGATTTGCCAGGTTGTTCCGGATTGTTTCCCTTGCACCCTGCCAGAACCATCGGGATCGTTAATGCAAATATTAATTGTCTATAATCTTTGAAATGAGCCATATAGAATAAAATTGGTGGTTTTAAAAACACATCTCAAAGGTAATGAGATTAGCAGTTGCTAAATAAGAAAATTAATTTGTAAATTTGCAGCCCTTTATACAGGGGCAAAACCCCGGATACAAAAAAGTTCTTGTCATTTATTATCATCAAAGCCTCGGGATGTAGCGCAGTTGGCTAGCGC
>JAPLDG010000259.1:0-7792 GCA_026391845.1 Bacteroidota bacterium
CTGATCGGAAGCCCCGGTACCTTAAACAGTATCCTGGCAGGTTCACTGAGCACAACAAACGCACAAAGTGTTTATGGAATTTACAATGCTTGCACAGGTAACGCTACCATCAGCAACAATACCATCGTCAATCTTAAAAATGCAACAACCAATCCGACCGTTACTATTGCAGGGAGCACAATCGGGATTGTTTCAACAAACGGCGCCAATATTATTTCAGGTAACATCATCCGCGATCTATCCAATGCCAATGCCAATACATCCTCAGTCAATACCGCTTCGGTTTGTGGCATCGCATTAACCGGCGCCACACTAAAAACTGTCAATGGCAATACCATATCCAACTTATCAAATAACTACATCTCTTTTGGTGGTTCAATAATCGGTATTTATTTTTCTGGCAGTACCGGTTTAAACACTGTCACGGGTAATTTTATCAATGGTTTATCCGCATCCGGCGCATCTTCGGTTTCTGCCTCCCTGTTTGGTATCAGAATTGCCTCCGGCGCTACAACATACTCCAACAACATCATCTGTTTAGGAGGAAACAAGGCTGCAACCATCTATGGCATCTATGAATCAGGAACTGCAGGCAACAATAATAATCTCTATTTCAACACTGTGTATATTGATGGCGGTTTGTCGGCCGGAGCTACCAATAAATCTTATGCATTATATAGCGCCGTGACTACCAATACAAGAAACTTCAGAAATAACATCCTCGTGAATACCCGTTCAACTGCAGGCGGAGCAGGTTTGCATTATGCTGCTTTCTTCAACTACGCGGTTGCCACCAACCTGACACTTGATTATAACGACTATTATATATCAGGTACTGGCGGCATGTTAGGATACTACGCCGCCGCCAATAAAAGCGTGCTCCCACTGGTCACTACACAGGATGCCCATAGTTTTGCAATCACCCCTTCCTTTGCAAATGCTGCAGGAACAATGGCTGAAGACTATAAAATATCGGCAAATTTAACCGGTGTTTCCGGCACCGGTATCACCTCCGATTATGGTTTGAATACAAGAATTTCTCCAACTATGGGAGCATGGGAAAAAATGGTTAATAAATGGAAGGGCACTTTAAGCTCTGCCTGGAACACTGCGGGAAACTGGACGGAAAATATTGTACCTCAGGCAGATGCTGATGTAATATTCGATGACCTCCCGGTTAATCATTGCCAGTTGGATCAAAACCGCTCAGTTACCAACTTGATCAATGTGTCTCAATCAATTCCTGCGGGATCGTTTTTCTCAAATCAGGTTTATAACCTGACAATTAATAACCCCAACAATATTATTTTAACCGGCACACTCAACCTTCTAAACAGCCTGAACGTAATTTCAGGAAGACTCGACGCGAGTACCAACTCTCCCACAATTGAGTTCGGAGGATCTGCCACCCAATCCGTCCCATCCGGCGCATTTTATAATAACAGCGTTTATAACCTGACCATAAACAATGCGAACAATGTCGTGTTAAACGGGACACTCCGTTTGCTGAACAGCATTACAACTACATCCGGGAAGATTGACGCATATACCAGTGCTCCTGCTGTAACTTATGCAGGCACCTCGCCACAGACCATAGGGAACAACCTTTATCTCAACGATAGAATTCATGACCTCTCCATCGAAAGGAACACTTTTTTCAATTTCCCCTGCAAAAAAACTGAGTGTATCCGGAACCTTAACCAATCAAGCAGGCCCCTCAGGCTTTGTGCTTCAATCAAACGATATGGGAACTGCGTCACTTATGCATCATTCAAACAATGTAGCTGCCACCGTGAAACGATATATCCCGGGCATCCCCGATGCATGGCATTTTCTTGCTTCCCCGGTAACAGGTCAGGATATTGATGAAAACAAAGGTAACAGCGAATCCTGGTTACCTTCTGGCAGCTATGGCAATGGCACAGGTTATGATTTGTACCTATGGAATGAATCGAATAGTTCATGGATTTATAAGCTCGACAGTATTTCAGCAGTCAATTGGAATACGGTGCACCCTGGCAGAAATTTCACAGCAGGCCGTGGCTATCTTTATTCAGTCGAAGCCACTAACCCGACTAAAACCTTTGTGGGAAATTTGAATAACGGTCCTGTCAGTTATATGCTAACCTCCATCGGTACGGTTGACAGCCTTAAAGGGTTCAATCTCCTTGGAAATCCATATCCTTCTGCAATCGACTGGCAAGCTGGGTCGGGATGGAGCCGGTCAAACCTCATGAACAGCGGAGGAGGTTTCGATATGTGGATATGGAACCCGGCAGCAAATAATTATGGTGTATGCAATTCTTCCTCCGGAAGTATTGGAACAAATGGCATTACAAGGTACATAGCACCCATGCAGGGATACTTCGTGCGGGCATCAGGCGCAGGATCACTGGTGTCAGACAACCCGGTCAGGGTACTTGAAGATGCTTTCTGGCTCAAAAAAGCACCGCAACAAGACCGGCAAATAAGCCTTCGCGTTCATTCTGATGGCGGTTATGGAGCGGATGAAATTCAAGTCAACTTTGGCTATGCCGCAAATGAAAATGGCGCTATGAAATTATTCAGTGCCGTATCGACAGCGCCCAGTTTGTTTTTGTCGAATCTATCTGAAAACTTATCTGTGCGGTATTTTACCAATACGGCCGACAATCCTGTTGTTCCGTTTCGTTTTATACCAGGCATTGATGGAAATTACACCATCAGTTGCGATTTTAACATGAGCCAGTTTGACACCATCGTGCTCGAAGACCGTCAATTGCATTCCAGTCAAAATATGAAAGCGATTCAATCCTATTCTTTTCATGCATCAAAAACGGATCCGGCAAACCGCTTTTATTTACGTTTTGGCACCGACAAAAACCATTCAGACAACACATTCCCGGCCAGAATATATGCGGATGGCACCCACTTGGTCTTCGATCTTATTTTCATTCCGGAAGAAACAGAAGTATATGTTTATGACTTGTTGGGACAACTGTTGTTACGGAAGAAATTAGCAGGCGAAATTCAACACCGGCTTCCTTTTAGCGCCCCGGCACAACTGCTTGTTGTTTATCTCAAAAACTCAAATGGCACCATGTGCCGGAAATTATTCTGGATAGGAGTATAGGTTTTTTGCCGGATATTTCCCGGCTTTATATTAAATTGAATAAAAATGAAAAAGAACTTATCCCAAATAACATTGATAGCGTTTGCAATCCTGTTATTTTCTAACGTAAGTTTCTCAGCCTGGAATCCGAGCATGACATGCAGTTACTCCATCGCATATTCAGTGACCACTGCTGCCAGAGATAACCGGGGAATTGCATTAAGTCAGGATGGACAATATCTCTATCTGGGATACAACAACGGACCTGACTTCAGAAGAGTTCAATTAAGCAATGGGGGTTATCTGGGAGGTAATACAACAGATCGTGCAAAGAGTATTGCGATTGATGACCAGGGCAGGGTTTTTTCAACTGGTCCTGATGGTAACCCCATTAAAATCTATAACAGTGATCTGACAACCCTCCTCTTTTCAATACCGATGGTTAAATGTGAAGGAATTGCTGTAAAACGTGAATCGGGAAATTTGTATTTATATGCCACTGAAAGAAATGCGGGTACTTTGTCAAGGTTCCTGCTGACCGAAAACGGGGCCAGTATTACAGGATATACATTGAGCGGTCTTGATGGTGACGGGGTCGTATCGATTACAGGAGGAAGCGGTATTCGTGGTGTTGCAATCGGCCCGGACGGCAAAATACTCATCGCAAACCCGGGAACCGGAATGATATCAAAGCTGAATGCGGATGGAAGCGGACAATCAGATTATCATTACGCATCAAATGACAATCCCTATTATTTTGCAATCATCAATGGACAAGTATTTGCTACACAGGCAAATCTTTTATCAGGAACAAGGGTAAGCGTGATCAACTATGCTGACATGAGCCTGGTCGGCAATATAATTCCTCCATTTGCATCATTGGGTTTAAAAACCACAGACGTAAATGATATGATCAGCGGAATAGCTTCTTTTCCGGATGGCAGCGGTTTTTATATAACTTACGAAGATGCTTCGGCCATCGATGACAGCTTCAAAGAACCCGTCATTAAAGTTGTTTTTCCTCCGGTACATAACATCACTCAGAACACCCATTTTACAACCATCCAACCTGCGGTCAACGCTTCTGCCAATGGAGATATCATCGAAGTGGACGCCGGCACTTATGTTATTGCAGCAGGAACGCAGCTTATTATTAATAAGCAAATTACATTAAGAGCATCTGAGGGATTTTCATCCAGGCCAATCATTACAACGAGCTTTTCAAGCTGGACAGGTTGTGCCATTCAAATTGCGGCAAATAATGTTGTGATTGACGGGTTTGAAATAACCAGCTCATGGCCAATCAACAAAAACCCGAATTACCTTGTAGGTGATTATTATACAACCAGCCATAACTGGACAGTCAAAAATTGCAATATTCATCAGGGCTATCGCGGCATCATGGCTAACGGAAACTACATCACGATCCAGGGCAACGAGATTCATGATATGGCAAATGCGATGGACTGAAAGTAACCCAAAACTGGCTGCATTCGGAGCATACCGACAGTGGAACCAAACCTGCCGGAATCACATTTAATTGCGATGCGACAGCTGTATCGGATGTTGAAATATCGTATAACTATTGTAATTCATGCCGTACTTTCATTGATTTTCAACATAATGGCGGAAATGCACCCGGTAATCAGATCCTGATCGCGCACAATACCGTTGATTGGAACCTCACTGCTTTACCATCACCTCCCATTCCAAGTGGCACCATTGCGCAACAGATGTCTATTGCTTTCTGGACAAGCGCCGGCAGTTGGAATTCTACCAAATTCAACATCCGCGATAATATTTTTTCCCGTCAGAAGTGGTATGCGATTGTCAACACAAGCGGTTCCACCGGATCATGGGCCGGCAACCTGAATATCAGCCATAATTTATTTAATCAATGGTATCTGGTTGATTCATATTATCCGGCTAATGCCAGTCAAAATGAATGGCCCGCCACAAGGGGTGCCGTTGGATGGAATAGCTATGATGCAACACCTGCCTTTACCAATAACTTACAGGCGGATCCCATATATCAGTCTTCAGGAACCACAGCAGAAGCATACTACACATTAACCTCCGGGTCTCCTGCTCGTGCAGCAGCATCTGATGGTACGGATATAGGTGCATGGCAGGCTCCTGTAAATAAATGGAAAGGAACGGTCAGTACCGACTGGAATACTCCGGCAAACTGGACTGCAAATACAGTTCCTGCATCCGATGCAAATATCATTTTCGACGATGCTCCGCTTAATCATTGTCTGTTGGATCAAAACAGATCGGTTACAAATATTTCAAATGCCCAGTCGGTCTATCGGGTCGCCTTGAATGGGAAGAGACTCATCTTAAAGGGAAATTTGAATTTTACAAACAGCGCTCAGCTTGATGCTTCAGCAACCGGTTCAGCCCTTGAATTTGCGGGCAGCGCCGCCCAATCCATTCCCTCAGGAGCATTATATAACAATGAAGCTTATGACCTGATTGTGAATAATCCGAACAATGTCGTACTGAATGGAACCCTGCACCTGCTCAACACGCTAATAGCTGCATCCGGACAATTAGATGCATCTACCAATGCTCCCACCGTAACCTATTCAGATGCTGTGTTGCAAACCATCGAAAGTAACCTTTATCTGAACGATAAAACCTACAACCTGACCATTGAAAACCCAAATGGCGTAACCCTCCGTACAGATTTTACCATCGAAAATTCATTGACCATCAATTCCGGAACAACCCTTACAATAGCTCCTGCCATAAAGTTGAATGTTGTTGGTTCGATTACAAACAATGCCGGAGCATCAGGGCTTGTGCTGCAATCAAACTCGGCTGGAACCGCATCGCTGCTTCATCACACGGATAATGTCTCTGCTACGGTACAACGCTACTTCAGCGGCACCACGGAAGCCTGGCATTTCCTTTCTTCACCGGTAGCAGACCAGAATATTGGCGCTAACCAGGGCAGCAGTGATTCCTGGTTGCCTTCGGGCAGCTATCCGAATGGCACCGGCTATGACCTGTATATATGGGATGAACCAACCAGCACGTGGATTTATAAACTCGATGTCATATCGCCTGTCAACTGGAATACCCTTAACCCTGGAAGTGATTTTGTAGCCGGTCGTGGTTATCTCTATGCTTTTCAGGCTGTAAATCCGACAAAAACATTTACGGGACATTTAAATAACGGACTGTTTAATTATCCCCTTACCGCCAGCAGCAGTATCGATAGCCTGAAAGGTTTTATGGTCGTCGGCAATCCTTATCCAAGTGAGGTCGATTGGCAAGCGATTTCAGGATGGACACGATCCAGCCTGGTCAGCAGCGGCGGCGGTGTGGATATGTGGATATACAATCCTGCAGCCAGCAACTATGGTGTGTGCAATTCAATTGCAGGCAGCACCGGAACCAATTCAATAACAAGATACATTGCGCCGATGCAGGGATACGTCGTGCGGTCATCCGGTGCAGGAACTTTGACGATTGATAATCCTGTGCGCGTTCTCAGCGATGCAAACTGGTTCAAGGGTTTAAAGCAGGACGACAATCGTATTAGTCTCTGCGTTAAATCTGATGCAGGCTCTGGATTCGATGAGATTCAGCTAAACTTTGGCTATAGTTCAAATCAAAATGGTGCTATGAAATTATTCAGTACAGTGGCTACTGCACCAAGCTTGTATATGGCAAATCAGGCAGAAAACCTGTCTGTGCGGTATTGTACTAATACCAATGACAATTCCGTTGTTCCGGTACGGTTCGATCCGGGTATTGATGGCGATTATACCATGGAGAGCAATTTTAACCCGGGTCAATTTGACACCGTGGTTCTCGAAGATCGTCAAACGCATGTCAGCCAGAATATGAAAGCAGCCAGAACTTATCGTTTTCATTCATCAAAAACGGATAATCCGGATCGCTTTATTTTGAGGTTTGGCCCGGACACACGGTTGATCATCGATCTTGTTTTAATACCTGAGGAAACAGAAGTGTGTGTTTACGATGCAATCGGAAGATTGCTGTTACAACAAAAATTAGCAGGAGGCGTGCTACACTACCTTGTACTGGACGCCGATGCTCAGCTGCTTATTGTTTCTCTGAAAAACCCTGCAGGGGCTTTGTGCAGAAAATTGCTGTGGTAGTGCATCTTCATGATCAAACACCAGGTCCTGACAGGCTTCTCAATTTGAGAAACGAATGTTAGGGAAGGCTTTCTTTGGAAGGTCTATTCGCATTATTTGTTTGAATTGAACAATATACAAATGCAGGCAAGCTGATGTAACTATTTTATTTGCAACAGTATGCCTGTAGGTAATTATGTATATATTTAAGACAGGGCAGAAACAGCCCTTAATAAATTCCAAAGGTGCCAGGGGTCAGTTTGAGACTTACATTCCCATTTTGAGACAAATCTGCAGTGTTTGACCATGCACCATCCGCTGTACACTACTGTATATCAGATGCTTAATTATTTTCATATCCACTGGTATGGTTATTGCAATATAATATTCAAGGTCAGCAAAGAAAATATTGAAAAAAAATAAAAAATCAGTTTAACAAGAAATTCCTACAAAAAACAAACAACAAACAATTAAACAAAACAAACAAATTAACAAACAATCTAAAACAAACAAAACCATGAAAAAAACATTGAGCATTATCGCAGCCATCGTTATGATCGCAGGATTTACAAGTTCATTATTTGCG
>JAPLDG010000259.1:7807-9438 GCA_026391845.1 Bacteroidota bacterium
GAAGCCACAGACGCCGGTGCAAAAATCGTAAAGGCAATCGCCATCACAGAAACCGCAGCCTTGCATTTTGGCACAATGGCCATCCCAACCGGAGCGGTTGATCTTGTATTGACAACTGGAACCGCCAGAAATCCATCCGTTCCTGCAAACATCACGCTTTTGGCGCAAGCTCCGGTTGCAACAAATGCAGCATATACTGTCACAGGCTCCAATGATGCAACCTATGCAATTCAATTACCTTCGAATGGTACTGTAACCATTACAGAAGGTACTACTCCCATGGCTGTGGATAACTTTGTTGCCCGCTCAGCTTCTGCAGGAGCTGACGGATTGACCGGACATCTTGGAACATCGACAGGTACCGATACTTTTGTCATTGGAGCAACATTGAAACTGGCAAATGCCCAACCATATGGAGTATATTTAGGAACTTTCAATGTTACTGTTGCCTATAACTAAAATCAACATACCAATAGCATAAAATGGGGAATTCCACATACAGGGATTCCCCATTCAAATAAAAAATCAGATATCAAACAGGAGCAACTTTAACGGAAGCAATAATAATAAGAACAGCTAAAAAAGAGCATTCATGTTTTTACCGGACGCAAATAAACGGATTTTCAGATTGTGGTTTTTAACCGCCGTTTTATTTTTTTGCATCCATATTGCTTCCGCCCAACCACCTTTGCCGCAACACAACAGAAACCAAAATGTCGAAAATACAGGTATAGGAACAAAAATTGTCAAAGCAATCAGTCTGGAAGAACAACATGCCTTGCACTTTGGAACCATGACAATACCGATCGGAGAAGTTGATGTAACCGTTTCGACGACAAATTACAGATCGGCATCTGTTCCAGCGAACATCACCCTTTTACCCCAAAATCCGGTTTCCTCGTATGCAATTTATAATGTATCCGGTTCTGCTGATGCCACTTATACCATTTCATTGCCTCCCGATCATCTTGTTATAATATACGAAGGGCTATCCGAAATGCACATTGACAACTTTTTAGCCCGAACCGGATCCGGACCTGGTGTCGACGGATTTACAGGGAAACTTGATGCCTCGGGAAATGATTATTTTACAGTTGGGGCAACGTTAAAGTTGTCAAATAGCCAGCAATTTGGTGTTTATAGCGGAATATTCAATGTGACTGTAGCGTATAATTAATCTTTAATCGATCAGGAAAGGGAGAATTCCACATAATGGGATTCTCCCTTTCTTTATTAAATGAGATAAAACTAAAGAAAAATTGTGTAAATTTACCATACGATTGCAGTATATCACAGGCGAAAAAAAACAACCTACCAACCAACATAATTATGGATCATACGCTTGAGGTTCTTATTATTGAAGATAGTCAGAGTGATGCTGAACTAAACGCGCATTACCTGGGTAAGATGGGCTACGAGATATCTTTTCAACGAGTTGAAAACAGTGAAGAGATGAAGGATGCATTAAAATCTCAAAAGTGGAATATTATCTTATCTGATTACTCCATGCCTCAGTTTGATGTACTTTCAGCACTTGCAATTTATCACGCATCCGGTCTGGATATCCCTTTCATTGTTATTTCCGGTGCGATTGGCGAGGAAAAAGCCGTGGAGATGATCAAAGCCGGGGC
>JAPLDG010000240.1:0-4651 GCA_026391845.1 Bacteroidota bacterium
ATGGGAGCCTGGGAAAAGAACAACACACTTACCTGGACGGGATCTTCTTCTACCGACTGGTCGGTTGCCGGGAACTGGGACCTGAATTCCTTACCCCTGGCGTCATCTCATGTAACCATCCCCTCTGCTCCAGCCAATCAGCCCCATATAACACAGGCAGTGGCAAGTCCGGCCATCTGTAATAACCTGACCATTCAGTCAGGGGCTGTAATGACAATCGATCCGGGCAAAGCCCTCACGGTCAACGGCACCCTCACCAACAGCGCGGGCAACAGCGGGCTTGTGATCAGCAGCGATGAGACCGGAACCGGCTCGCTCATCCAGGGTTCTTCCGCGGTAGGAGCTACGGTGCAACGGTATATCACAGGAAGTGTCACCCTTACCAACAATGTTTATCACTTCGTTTCAATCCCTGTTTACAAGACCAATCCAACATCCGGCCTCTTTCAGGGATCTTATCTTTACAATCTGGATCCAACGCAGGCCGAGCCCACGAATAGCGATTATTACGGGAAATGGGTCAACCTGGGGTCAGCTACGACAACTCCGATTTCATGCCTCTCGGGTTACATGATATATTATCCCGGAGCTGAAAAAACCTATAAGTTCACCGGGAATCTGAACACAGGTTCTTTCAGCCCAACTGTTTCCTATGGGGGTACATATACTTTTAACCTGGTTCCCAATCCCTATCCCTCGGCCATCAACTGGGGTGCATCCGGAGGATGGTTAAAGAGCAACATTGGCGCAACAGCCTGGATTTGGAATCGTTCAACCGGAAATTACACCACCCTTTCCGGCAACTCTTACGTGCCGGCCGGACAGGCCTTCATTGTCATGGCAAGCGGCACCCCTGTGCTGACCATGAACAACAGCGCCTGCGTTCACAATGCACAGCCTTTTTATAAATCAAGCCAGGACAACACACTAAGGATTTCCACTCAATCAAACAATTACTACGACGAAACCTTTGTGGGTTTTGACAGTTCTGCCGGTTCCGGGTTCGACCCGCAGTTCGACGGGTTCAAAATGTGGGGGCTGGAAGAGGCTCCGCAGCTCTGGACCGAAAAGGGAGATTTCAGACTAAGTATCAACCAGCAGCCTCCTCCATTGGGATCCCTGGTGGTTCCCCTTGACTTTAAAACGAGTTACGACGGGCAGGTAATTCTTAATGTCTCAGGTATGGAAAGCTTTGACCCCTCGCTCCCGATACGGCTTCAGGATCATCTCAGCGTGTCGGTGACCGACCTGAGGCAGAACAGCAGCTATGTATTTACCCATAATCCGGCCAACAATGAAAAAAGGTTCAGCCTGATCTTCGGCTATCCTGAGGGGGTCACCCCAAACGTTTCCCTTGAGGGCAAAGTCTATATCAGCAGTGGCAGACTATACCTGGTTATGCCCTCAATTCAGGGGTATCCTGTCCGGATCAACATATATGATGTGCCGGGGCAACTCATCCGAACCGAGGAAAAAACCATGGATGGGATCATCAGCATTGAAGCTCCCTTAGCAAGGGGTATGTATATTGTAAGCGTTTCTTCGGAAGGCCGGAATTTTGTCACAAAAGTCATCAACAGGTAAACTATTATGAAAACGAAACTCATCTTATCGGCAGTTGTTCTTTCCATATCGGCATTGACCCTTTTTGCACAGGCTCCGCCCCCTCCTCCTGCTTCGGCGAATGAGAGCGGTACCGGGCCGGTTGGCGGAAGCGGGGCTCCCATCGGGGGCGGACTGGCCGTTGCGCTTGTAATGGTGGCAGGCTTTGGCACATGGAAATTACTAAAAACCTTCCGGCAAAAAAGGTTTTCAGACTAAAATGCTCCGTAAAGGCTGCCCATTTTTGCAATCAAATTGATATAAATTTACTGATTGATCGCTATCATCCCAGTAAAAGGAAAAAATTACTAAACGACCAGTTAAAACAGTACCAGCGCTGAAAGCGCGTAATATTATTAACCGTGGGTGAAGCCCACGGGAACCATGAAACGATCCAACATGATTTGCAACAACCGTGGGCTTCACCCACGGTTATTTATAAAACGCCACTTCGTCGCTGATTGCTGACCAAATTTTCGCTGGTATGATTCCGCTCAATCATTTAAAAAATTGATAAATAATTCATTTTGACTTATTTTCACTTGACTTTTACCGGTAACATTGTAATTTTACACCTAATTCCGCATAATTGAATATTTCGTGCTATAACCAAACGCATAACAAATAAATATGAAAAATTTATCCCTTTTTATCACAATGTTAGCGTTTACCAGCAATGCATTGTTTGCCCAGGTTGGTATCAGTACGAACAACAGCGCACCGGATAATTCCGCGATGCTTGATGTTCAATCAACCTCCAAAGGAGCATTGCTTCCAAGAATGACACAATCGCAGATGATAGCAATTGTAAACCCTGCCAATGGATTACAGGTGTATTGTACGACTGACAACAAGATGTATATTTATGTTATGCCTCCGGGAGTGTGGAAAGAGGTAGCATATGGAACAGGAACAATCACATTGCCTTTGATCGATGCCCGAGATGGTAAAATTTACAATACAGTGTTGATTGGCAATCAACTCTGGATGGCGCAGAACCTTGACATTGGTACGAAAATAAGCGGTATCACCGGGCAGACAGATAACAGTATAATTGAAAAATATTGTTACAATAATATTGATGAAAACTGCAACATTTATGGAGGTTTATATCAATGGGGCGAGATAGTCCAATACCTGAACGGGGCAAGTAACACAGCTTCCTGGAATCCTGTTCCAACCAGTAATGTGGTTGGAATCTGCCCTGCCGGCTGGCATATTCCGTCTTATGATGAAATGACGGTTCTAATTACCTTTTTAGGAGGTGAAAGTGCCGCCGGTGGCAAAATGAAGGAGACTGGTCTTGGCCATTGGGCTTCTCCAAATACAGGAGCGACGAATACCAGTGGCCTAGCGATGCTGGGCGGAGGCGATCGCACCAACGCTGGAAGTTTTGAAAGTCTCAATATATCCGGCAATTTCTGGTCTGCGTCGGAATTCTCCCCGACTTATGTTGTGTACCGGTACCTTATCTATAGTTCTGCAAGCATATATCCCGGTAACTATTACAAAACAATGGGGTTCTCTCTGCGCTGTGTAAAAGATTAATCGGTGCTGTTCTACTCAACCGAGGTAAGGAACGAGGTAAGGGAAAAGGGTGGATTTTGGGGGTAAGGTAAGGAATGGGACAAAACCACATTCACTTACTTAACTGAAATACTTATCGTTACACATAAATAGAATTCTACGCGTCGGATTCATAACCCGGAGGTCAGGGGTACAAACAGACTGGTTACCAATTTGATTAGTATGATTCTGAACAGGTCGGTGTAAATTACCACCGATGTTTTGGTCAGTCAACAGTGGCCAAGGCTGGTTTTGTTGAATTGGCCGATGGTTCGTGATCAATTTCCATTTGGAAACGGCTGAAATATATGCAGGGTTTAGGTTAGCTCATAATGTAACATTGAAAATCGACTTGTATCTTACAATCAGGACAAATTGAAAGGGGCCCTTTCCTGCCGCATAAGTTTTCCCAGGTCCAGGAAGGGCTGTCAAACATAATCCACACCAAATTTTCCGAATGACGACCGCATTTCGGACAGTTCAGATGACCCTTGAATTTCATATTATCCAATTTGTCCTTCAAACAGGACTTAACATCAATCCAGGGGAATTCCTTGGGCCAAGTATCTTCATTTTTCTGTTGAGATTCATCATCGCCCGGTAAATCATCACCGGAAATCGTGTTGAAACGATGACTATCACTCATCATTCCTGATATTTTATCTAAAAGTCTCTTAATACTGAACATAAGTAACAAACTTTGGTGGATTTCCCTTACATACTGGACACATTGTATCCTGCACTGGCGTCATTGCTGGTTGAATTATTATGTAATTTAAGGTTCTGGCCATTGATGGTAATTGGCCCGCCGATGACATACTTAGGAAATCCCATATGATTGCTGTTTTATGTTTTAGCATCTGTAAAGTTAACATTTTTATTGCATAAAAAAGGACACAACGACTTATGCGTATAGTGAGCTTATGGCCATAAGAAAGATAGGCGCAGTTTTGGATAGTCCATTTAACGGAAATGTAGCCGTTGATTTTGGTAATGGGTCCAGTATTGCCTACAATAAATTTAAGCAGACCACTATACCGCAAAACTGCTGACACCCTTTTAAATTCGTTATTACGTTGATTATTTGAAGGGCCAGTCAAATTGACCAAATTACGCCGATTCAGGCTGCCCGATTTAACCTATTAGCAATAAAGTCATAAGTGGGTCAATGAGAATCGGCCGCAGATGGTCAAATCTATCGGTGTTTCCCTCTATTAACCTGAATCCATTTCAGGTGATGTTCATAACTGAAATCTGGTGATTTTCCTCAAAACCAGGTGGAAACCTGGCGAAAAACAAAAAACCACCTACAGTTTAACTTGTAAGTGGTTGATTTTGAAGTGGGCCCACTAGGACTTGAACCTAGGGCCAATAGATTATAGACCTATTTATTTGGTTTACAATATCTTACCAGTTTATATCATCTAGTTGTATTCCTTATCATTGATATTAATAAGGAATGGTTTCGTCCAGTCTTTATCAT
>JAPLDG010000240.1:4661-7184 GCA_026391845.1 Bacteroidota bacterium
ATTTGTTTTCATCCTACTTGGCTCAAAACCTGGCGGAAACCCTGGCCGAACCTTTTTACATCAAAACCTCATTGATTTGATGGGTTCTTTCATTGTCAATTCAACAAAGAAAAAAAAGAAGCAAAAAAAGAAAGGGTTTGATCCTTCACCATTCATTACCGTCTCTTTCCGGTTATAAAATTACCCCAATTCGCGCCAAGAGATCCTGCCCCAAATGAAATTTTAATGGTCCCATCGGCCATTACGTCGCCCTCGAAAATGGGATGCGATGAGGTATTTATAAAATCAGGATAACTGAAAAGTCCCTGATCGTTGATATTGGGATAAATCACACCAGGTACGTATAATTTAGGAAAAGATAAGGAGGGGTCAGCATAGGTTATTATAACATAATTGGAGGATCCTCTCACAATACTTCCTGAAAAGTAGATTATGGTATCCTTTGCCTCATGAGACGGCAGGACAGTTATTGATGCAGTAGTGGTAAAAGAATAATCCCCTGCAATTTCAGCGGCAGGGTCTGTCTTTTTGCACGAATTACTTTCTAGACCAATAATCAGAAAAAGTAGAATTGTTTTAAGTTCTATTCCTGATAAAACAGTCATTTTCATCTCTTTTAGGTTATTTCATTACCATAAGTTATAACATATGACCCTCTTCCAAACGAAAATGCAAAGAAAACTGATAAGGAGAATTTGCGTTTTCATAAGGCGGCCTTATTGAAAAAAGTTTGCGATAAACAAATATACAAAACAAAACCCCTAATGGTTTTCTACCAGAGAAAATAAGATGATATTATAATGCGGAAAATGGAGGACCTCAGATTTTTATCTTCCTGGCAGTTTTTAATCTTGATATGCTCATTCGTGAACTTATGGCTTTCAGGACTTCAATGCGAGTTGGTGTAATTCGGTAGATGATCAGATATGAACCAAAAATGATGTTTCTGTACATCCGGCTTTTTGTTAAAAGAAACCTGCATTCCGGATGAATTCCATAAAGGTTCCTGAGTGCGCGGATCATAAAAAGCAATTCAGCTTTGAAGGTTTCCGCTGCGTTTTTGCCAAATGTTTCGACTCCATACAAATAAACGTTTTGTATGTCAGTTTCAGCGATGGTTGAAATGATTACAGGCCTCTCCTGAGTTTCCATTCTTCAAACCGTTGCTCAAATTCATCCGGGCTGATAAACGGGCCTTGCTCGGCTTTTTTTATTTCAGCCTTGAAGTCATCGATGGAAACTGTCTGGTCAGGTAAAGCCCAGTTAGTGTTCTTTTTCGTGATAATATCTTTTGGGAGATTAGTTGTTTTCATAACCCAACTTTTTACAAAGATAATCATTTTTCAAAAATGTTCATTTGAACAGCCATCTTGTCCTAAAAACATCAACAAAGGCTGAGGGTAACCAGACTAGCCGGATAATCTGACCACCTATCGTCGGTTTTGGTTGACCATTCCCTCAAAACCTGGTGGAAACCTGGCGAAAAACAAAAAACCACCTACAGTTTAACTTGTAAGTGGTTGATTTTGAAGTGGGCCCACTAGGACTTGAACCTAGGACCAATAGATTATGAGTCTACTGCTCTAACCATCTGAGCTATGGGCCCCATTGGAATTTCAAATTTCAAATTTCAAATTTCAAATTGCAGACTGCCAACTGCCAACTGCAGACTGCAGACTGCCAACTTCACTTGAGTGCTGCAAAAATAGATAATTATTCCCATTTTTGCAAACCGTTTCTTAATGCCTTCACTCATGGAATTAAACCTTGCCAGGCTCGTCACCCGTCACGCGTCACGCGTCACGGATCAAACGTCACCCGTCACGCCCAATTCAATCAGGAACATCATTTTTGATTTCGGCGGCGTGATCTGCAACATCGATGTGAAGCTGACCGAAAAGGCTTTTATAGACCTGGGGTTAAACAAATTTGACACGGGTCACTCCATCTCCAGATCAGCCGGTATTTTCGAAAATATTGAGACGGGCGTCTTCAATTCCACTCAGTTCCGCGATGAACTCAGGAAATTTTTCAGCAATCCGGTCACCGACGAACAGCTCGATAAAGCCTGGAATGCGCTGCTACTTGACATTCCCGAAGCGCGGATCAGGCTGATCGAACAGTTGCGAAAAAACTACCGGATTTTCCTGCTCAGCAATACCACCGAAATCCATTACCTGAAATATCTCGGCAATTTCAGAAAGCAGTTCGGCATATTTTTCATTCCGGATGGGGATGAAAAAACCATCACCCGAAATTTTCAGATTTGTGCTTCACGACAGTCTCCTCAATCCATCCGAAACCCTCTTCATCGACGACACCCTCATGCATGTGGAAGGTGCACGAGTTGCCGGGATCCATGGATATCACCTCGCCATTGACCAGGGAGAAGAGATCACGGATCTGTTTCATTAAAAAACACTTGACAAATCACAAAAAAAACATTACCTTTGCCGCCCTTTTTAACCGGTAGAAAACCATGAAATTATCTCAGTTTCGCTTCCACCTTCCCCCTGATCTGAT
>JAPLDG010000260.1:0-10889 GCA_026391845.1 Bacteroidota bacterium
CACTTAACACTTAATACTTATTTACTCCTTTCCGAAAGAAATATCATCCGGTAGTTCATTCACATCACCACGCTGATGAGGAAAATGTTTTTTCAGGTGACGGCCTGTTGATTCAATTGCTTCAATTAAACCATCTGTAAAGCGATTTTCTCTGAAATGATTCAACATGTTGCTTTTGATTTCGCTCCAGAAATTTTCAGGAACAACCTTGTTAATTCCACTGTCGCCAATGATGGCAAATCGACGGTTTTTGACAGCAAGGTAAATTAACACTCCATTCCTGAGTTCCGTTTTATTCATGCCAAGTTGTTTGAAAATAAAGGCGGCACGATCCATTACCTCTCCGGAGAAAGCGTTCTCAATGTGAACACGAATCTCCCCGGATGTATCCAGTTCGGCAATCATAATTGCCTGTTTGATATCCTCTTTCTCTTGCCTGGAAAAGAAATCTTTTGCAGCGATAGCCATTGATGTCAGCTTATAATTGTTAGTCGTGCTTAGTATGGGCTCATTTAAAACTGAACCTGAGGAGCTTTTTCGGCTCCGGTCTGGGCCTGGAAATAAGCTTTTTTCTGGAATCCAAGCATACCGGCAAACATACTGTTTGGAAACCGCCGCAGATAGGTGTTGTAAGCCTGAGCTGACTCGTTGAACTTCATTCGTTCAACCGTGATACGGTTCTCAGTGCCTTCCAGTTGCGCCTGCAATTCCGAAAAGTTCTGCGTTGCTTTGAGCTCGGGGTATTTTTCAACCACAACCATCAGCCTGCCAATGGCAGAACTGACCCCATTCTGAGCTTCCTGAAATTTCTGCAGAGACCCTTCATCAAGATTTTTGGGATTGATCTGCACACTGGTAGCCTTGGCACGGGCTTCAATGACGGCTGTAAGCGTTTGTTGCTCAAAGTTTGCAACACCTTTTACAGTGTTCACTAAATTCGGAATCAGATCAAGCCTTCGTTGATACACATTCTCAACATTGGCCCATGCCTGATTTACACCTTCCTCCTTGGTGACCAAATTATTGTTTATGCCAGTTGCCCAGGAAATGAGAAGAAGGATCACTCCGACGACTACGATTAAAATTATCCAACCTTTACTTAATTTCATGATTCAAATTTATTAAGGATTTGTACTTGCTAAATTACGATTTTTTATATAACGCCATTTGGTCTGTGCTTCGTTTAAGAAATGCGGCCAGGTCTTTGCCTTTGAGCAGGTTTTGAGCCAGTAAGGCAAGATCGAACAATTGTTTGATCGTGTCTGTCTGTTTGTCATTATCAGTCTCTGCCAGAAGATCACCTACCATCGGGTTATTTGAATTTACAACCAGGTTGTAGTTTTCCGGCATTTCACCCATAAACCCATAACCACCACCGCCACCAAGAGCCGACATGTCTTTCATACGCCGCATAAACTCATTCTGGGTAATAAGGAGTGGAGATTCTTTTTCACTTAAACTTTCAAAGGTAATGTTGAACTTTTTACCATCAATTTGCTTTTCAAACAGCTCCTTGATCAATTTTTGCTGGTCATCATTGAGCTTCGAAGGCAGTGAATCCTCTTTTTTAATCAGCTTTTCAACGGTATCTGCATCTACGCGTGTAAAGCGTGTTTTTTCCAATTTCTGCTCCAGAGTGTTGATGAAATGAGCTTCCAGCACTCCATCCATCATCAGGACATCGTATCCCCTGGCTTTGACAGACTCTATGAAACTGTATTGTTCATGCTGATTGGTAGTATAAAGATAAATCAGTTGACCGTCTTTATCTTTCTGGGCTGGAGATACCAGCGTTTCATACTCTTCAAACGTGAAATATTTGGAATCAACATTTTTCAAAAGACAGAACTTCTTAGCCCGGTCGTAAAATTCCGGCTGAGCGATGATGCCATATTCAATAAAAACCTTGATGTCGTCCCATTTCGCTTCAAAATCGGGACGTGAATCTTTAAAAAGTGATTCCAGCTTATCTGCAACTTTCTTGGTGATATGGTTGGAGATTTTTTTTACATTCGGATCACTCTGAAGATAGCTGCGGGAAACATTAAGTGGAATATCGGGTGAATCAATAACACCGTGCAGCAAAGTCAGGAAGTCAGGCACAATTCCTTCAACAGAATCGGTCACAAAAACCTGGTTGCAATACAATTGTATTTTATCTTTCTGTACTTCAAGGTTCCTCTTTACTTTTGGAAAATACAAAATGCCTGTAAGGTTAAAAGGATAATCAACATTGAGATGAATCCAGAAAAGTGGTTCGTCGAAAGTATAGGGGTAAAGCTCCCTGTAAAAACTCTTATAATCCTTATCTTTGAGGTCTGTGGGTTTCTTTTTCCAGATGGGGTCGGTGTTGTTGATGATACGTGGTTTTTCAACCTCTACCTGTTTATCATTTCCATCCTTGTCTTTCTCGCCCTCAACTTTTTCCCATGTTTTTTCGGTGCCGAATTGGATTGGAACGGGCAGGAATTTACAATATTTCTTCAGGATACCGAGAAGTGTATGTTCTTCAAGGTAATCTTTTGAATCATCAGCAATATGAAGGATCACTTCTGTACCACGATCATTTTTATCGCAGTCGTCCATGGTATAATCCGGACTGCCGTCGCATTCCCATCGGACAGCAGCAGTTTCACCTTTTTTCTGGTAAGTCTTTGTGAGAATTTCAACTTTCTTGGAGACCATGAAACTGGAATAAAAACCCAATCCGAAATGGCCTATGATGGCATTCATTTCTGATTCAGACTTGGTCTTGAATTTTTTGATAAACTCTTCCGCGCTGGAGAAAGCAATCTGATTGATATACTTATCCACTTCAGCAGAGGTCATCCCGATCCCTTTATCCTTGATGGAAATGGTTTTTTTCTTTTTATCCAGGCAAGCGCAGCAAGCGTTTTGAGCTTTTGAGTGGCATCAACAGCATTTGAAATTAATTCGCGCAGGAATATTTCATGCTCCGAATACAGGAATTTCTTGATGATCGGAAAGATGTTTTCCGTTTGAACGTTTATTTTACCTTGTTGCATATTGACAGTAGTTTTTATAGTTGCATCCTTGCTTGTCAAAGGTAATGCCATGACAAGATGGCTGACAAAATGACAAAGGGAAGGTTCGCAGGATTTTTTTTTCATTATGATTTTTTGATGAGGAAAATTCCTAATTTTACAAGGTATTGAATCCTGTTTTCCATACGGGGATAAAAAAACATTTAAGGACGGGGAGTCTCACACATCTACCAACTAAAAACTACTGTTATGAGCACGATCGATTGGAAGAACCTGCCATTCGGCTATTTTAAAACGGACTATAATGTCCGCTGTTATTACAAAGACGGAAAATGGGGAACTCCGGAAGTGTCCGATTCCGAAACAATCACCATGCACATGGCTGCAACCTGCCTTCATTACGGGCAGGAGGCTTTTGAAGGAATGAAAGCATTTACCGGTAAAGATGGCCGGATCAGGATTTTTCGGATGGAGGAAAATGCAAAAAGGATGATAAAATCGGCGCAGGGGGTTATGATGGCAGAAGTTCCGGTTGAGTTGTTCACAGAGGTTGTACTCAAAGCTGTAAAATTGAACCTGAAATACGTACCACCTTATGGCGAAGGAGCATCTCTTTACATCCGGCCATTGCTGATCGGTACCGGCGCTCAGGTCGGAGTAAGCCCTGCCAGAGAGTATATGTTCATGGTCTTTGTCGGTCCGGTTGGCCCTTACTTTAAAGAAGGTTTTAATCCTGTGAAGATGCAGATTGTTCGCGATTTTGATCGTGCCGCACCTTTGGGAACCGGACATATTAAAGTAGGAGGAAACTATGCCGCCAGCCTGCGTGCTGGTCAGCGAGCTCATCAGGATGGCTATGCCTCTTGTATCTTTTTGGATGCCAGGGAGAAGAAATATATTGATGAAGCCGGCCCCGCGAATTTCTTTGGAATCAAAGACAACACCTATGTCACCCCCGATTCTGTTTCAATTCTTCCATCCATCACCAATATGTCATTGCGCATATTGGCAGCGGAAATGGGTATGAAAGTTGAACAGCGCCAGGTTCCGGTTGAAGAACTGCTTGAGTTTGATGAAGTCGGAGCCTGTGGTACTGCAGCGGTAATTTCGCCCATTTGCATGATTCATGACCGGGATACAGGAATAGAATACAAATATTGTAAGAATGGCCAGCCCGGAACAATTTCACAAAAACTTTACAGTAAACTCAAGGGAATCCAGGAAGGTCTTGAGCCGGATACTCACGGGTGGATCACTATCGTGGAGTAGCGAGTAATTTCGCCATTTCCTGCTGCATCTTCATCGCTTCTTCCCTGGCCTTTTCAGCGAAATCAGCACCGTTGGATGCATAGATGATATTTCTGGAGGAATTGACAATGAGACCGCATTCGTGGGTGAGGCCGTATTTTGCAACCTCATCTAAACTGCCTCCCTGAGCGCCCACTCCCGGAATGAGCAGGAAATGATCAGGAATGACCTTCCGGATATCACTGAGCATGACCGCCTGAGTTGCGCCAACAACATACATCATGTTTTCTTTGGTGCCCCATTGTCGGGATTTTATAAGCACCTGTTCGAAAAGTCTATGATTGTCATTTGCGAAAAATTGAAAATCTGCAGCACCTTTATTGGAAGTAAGCGCCAGGACAATGATCCATTTCCCGGGATAGGCAAGGAATGGTTTTACAGAATCTTCACCCATGTAAGGGGCAACTGTTACAGCATCGAAACTCATGCCCGATGAAGCCTCGTCAAACATGGCCCTGGCATATTGCTGTGATGTATTGCCAATGTCGCCACGCTTGGCATCTGCAATCGTAAATAGTTTTTCCGGATATGCAGTGTTGATATATTGAATGGTCTTTGTGAGACTGTTCCAACCCCGGGTACCATTGCTTTCATAAAAGGCGAAATTTGGCTTGTATGCAACGGCAAGTTCATGTGTAGCATCAATGATGGCTTTGTTAAACTCAAAGACCGGATCATCAAATTTAAGCAAATGGGGTGGGATTTTTGCAAGATCCGTATCAAGACCAATACACAGGAATGATTTTTTAGAATATATAAGGTTGATCAGCGCAGTACGGTTCATTGTTTTATGTTCTCACGGTTTTTACTATCGTTGTTTTAATTGGTACCCGCCTCCTTGAGCCTCTCCGCATTCTCTGCAAGCTGCAATGCTTCAATCAGTGGCTCAACATCACCATCCAGCACCACAGGCAGATTATACAAGGTCATGTTGATCCTGTGATCGGTTACACGACTTTGCGGGTAGTTATAAGTACGGATTTTTGCTGAGCGGTCGCCGGTGGAGACCATGGTTTTTCTTTTTTTCGATATTTCATCGAGATATTTCTGATGTTCCAGCTCGTAAAGCCTTGTTCTCAGCACTTTCATAGCCTTCTCAAAATTCTTGATTTGAGATTTCTCATCCTGGCATGAAACCACGATATTGGATGGAATATGGGTAAGGCGGATGGCAGAATAGGTTGTATTGACAGATTGACCGCCAGGACCGGATGAACAAAAGGTGTCCTTCCGAACATCGGATTGTTTTATTTCAACATCGAATTCATCCGCTTCAGGCAATACAGCAACAGTGGCTGCTGAAGTATGAACCCGCCCCTGTGTCTCCGTTTGCGGAACCCGCTGTACACGGTGCACACCGGATTCATATTTCATGAGGCCGTAAACATTTTCTCCCATGATATTGAAAATGATTTCTTTAAAACCTCCCATCGTGCCCTCTGTAAAATCGACCAGCTCCACCTTCCATCGTTTGGCTTCAGCGAATTTACTATACATGCGGTAAAGGTCACCAGCAAAGATACTTGCTTCGTCTCCCCCGGTTCCTGCCCTTATCTCTATAACTGCATTTTTTGCATCTTCCGGATCAACCGGAATCAGCATCATCCGGATATCTTCCTCTATTTTGTCTTTATCTGCGGTCAGGATATTTAATTCTTCTTTGGCCATGGTACGGAACTCTTCATCTTTTTCATTGTGGATGATGTCTTTTGCATGGTCAATATTGGAAAGAACTGTTTTATATATTTCAAAGGCCTCCATGATAGGCTGGAGCTCTTTGTAATCCTTGTTGAGCTTGATATAATTCTTCATATCACTCATCGCTGAAGGATCATTCATTTGAATCTGAATGTCTTCATACCTGACCTTGATCGCTTCTAATTTATCTAACATGTGTGATTATTGTAATGGGAGTGCAAAGTTAACCATTTCCAGGCGAAAAATTTACGATTGGATGATTTACGATTTCAGATTAATAGCAGAATTCTCCGAACTCCGATAAAATGGTCAGTTTCTTTGTGGTTGCAGGTTCGCAATGCCCGATTATCTGTGCATCGAGTAAAATTCAATCCGATGTCCCATATTGAAAACCCGGTACATCTCCTGCCAGGAGGTCCCCGATTCCAGTTGGATTATTTTGAACAAAGGGGGGACAGACAACATCCTGTTTTTAATAACATGCAGTTGCTCAATAAAATGGAGGATTTTTGTCTGGCCTCCTCCGCTGCAATGTACGATCCCATGAATATCCTGGCGGTGAAGTCCGAAAATAGTCTTTACAACCGGAGCATAAGTCCGGGTTGGAGATAAGATCAGTTTCCCGATGTCAATTCCGGAAATTCCAGAGGGGTCGGTGAGTTTTTTACCACCGGTGTATACCAGATTCTCGGGAAGCAGGTTGTCGAAACTTTCCGGATAGCTTGTCGCGTAAGATTTGTGCAATAGGTCATGACGAGCTGAAGTGAGCCCGTTGCTGCCCATCCCTCCATTGTATTCCTTTTCATAGCTTGCTTTTCCGGATGAGGAGAGGCCGACAATCACATCGCCTGCCAGTATCCGTCCATTGTCAATAACATCACTTCGTCTCATCCGGCAACTGACGGTTGAATCCACAATAATGGTTCTTACCAGATCGCCCACATCAGCTGTTTCTCCCCCTGTTGACCAGATGCCTATTCCCAGTTTACGCATTTGAAGAAGAAAATCTTCTGTTCCCTGGATGATTTCTGCAATAATTTCACCGGGGATCAGGTTTTTGTTGCGGCCAATGGTTGACGAAACAAGAATGTTTTCGGTAGCGCCAATGCATAAAAGGTCATCCAGGTTCATGACAATGGCATCCTGGGCAATATTCCGCCAAACAGAGAGATCCCCGGTCTCTTTCCAGTACAAATAGGCCAGGGATGATTTTGTTCCTGCACCGTCTGCGTGCATGATGTTGCACCAGCCATCATCCCCACCTAAAAAGTCAGCAATAATTTTGCAGAAAGCCTGAGGAAACAAACCTTTGTCAATGTTTTTTATTGCGGCATGAACATCATCCTTGGAGGAGGAAACGCCGCGTTGTCCGTATCGGTCAGGAGTGATCATTCGAAGATTATCTCGCTGGTTGCATCATCGATGCTGTATTTACCGAACTTTTTAAGCAGGATGTCCCCGAATTGCAATGATTGGATTTTTTTATTTACAGTTGCTTTGATCTCTTTAGTGCTGTTTTTACCGATCCTGATTTCTTTAAGTGTTAGCACTGCTTTGTCTGCGACAGTTCCATCCCCAAGGATTTTTGTTGGATCACCATCAAAGCTTGTTTTATCGATTACGCCGTCCTTAAGCAGTTTAAGCGTCAAAGCAGGTGAAATAAAGACCTCTTTTTCTTTGGCATCGTAGAAAAAATCGGTGGTGATGCCATTGATATAGCAGGTTGCCTGTCGCAATCCATCTTTGGTTTTTACAAATGGAACATTGTTTTCTTCCGGTTTTACAACCATTTCAATTTTTGTTGCCGGAATGTTTTTGGTGACTTTAGTTTTTGGTACATAATCATTCCGGATTATGGAAAATTCGCTTCGTCTGTTGAGTTGATGCGCCGCCTCTTTAACGCTTGTGCCTGCTAAAAGGTTAATTACAGAATCATTTAATACAGTGCCGGCTTTGAAAGTGTATTCTGCCTTGACCACATCTTTGCCAAGTGTTCTCGGAACCCTTTCGCCATAACCTTTTGCTACGAGCCTGTCTGGATCTATACCCCTCGAAATGAGGTAATCCACAACGCTTTGTGCGCGTTTTTGAGATAGGATATCGTTGCGTTCGTCACTGTCGCGCGAGTCGGTATGTGACGCAAGTTCAATTACAATGTTTTCGTTTGCATCGAGTGTCTCTATCAGGCCCTGAAGGGAGTCACGGTATTGAGGTTTGAGATCCCATTTTGCCAGGTCATACAGAATATCCGGAAGCACGACAGGTTTCCTGGGAATTGGGCGCAAAACGAAGTTTCGGATGATATCTTTGCTCCTTTCAATACCCACAGTAGTCTCCCGGCCTTTTTCATTGAAATAATCTTTCCTGGTCACGAGCATATCGTATGTTGTCTTGGCCAGGATTTGCATTTTATTAAATCCGTAATGACCTTTATCATCCGTATTATCTTCAAATGCCCTTCCGTCAGTTCCGACGATGCTGACCTTTGCACCTGCAATGGGCTGCAGTGTCCGGTCGTCGGTTATGGTTCCTTCAAGGGTGTAATAAACAGGTGGAATAATAAAGGAATATATATCATCCCTTCCTTTTCCACCCGGGCGATATTTGAAGTAAAAAGACCTTGTTCGAGTTCGTCTCCGTTAAAAACAATGCCAAAATCGTCCGCGGGCGAATTGATTGGCGACTTCAGGTTGATCGGGCGGCTCCATTTGTCAGTCGTCATGGCGCCAGTTGCCTGATATGCGGCAGTTGTCGCTCCATTCATATTTGCAAACGTTTTATTGTCCAGAGAACTTTGCCATTGATACGTATTTGCTGTGCCCCCCTTGGCTCGCGTAGTTACAAATATGTCCAAACCTCCCATGCCAGGCAGTCCGTTGGATGAAAAATACAAGATGCTGTCGTTTCGAATAAACGGGAAAAGTTCATCACCGGGTGTGTTGACCATCGGGCCGAGATTGACTTTCACATATTTACTGCCTTTTTTTTCCCTTTTTGCCATCCAGATATCTTTACCGCCAAATCCGCCAGGTAAATCTGCGGAAAAGAAAATGGTTTCATCTGAGGAGACGGTAGGATGGCCCATAATGGAGGTTGAATCTCCACCCAATTCAATTTTTTCGGGTTCTGACCAATTTGTTCCACCTACACGACTCGATTTCATGATTGCACATCCGTTTTTACGTTTTGGCTCATTCCAGCATCGGGTAAAGTAATAGGATGAAAACCGGGGATTGAATTGTCCAACCCCGTCGTTGGCTTTGGAATTTATCATGCCTTCAGCATCGGCCAGAGCCGGCTTGCTCCAATCACCCTTACGGTCGATTCGAGAAAGAAAAAGGTCAGAAAAGCCTAAACCTGTCCAGTTATCAATAACTCTTCCCTTGGCACCATTTCGATCAGATGTGAAAATGATGGAGATGTATTTTTTATCAGCATAAGCAGCGGCAAAATCATCTTCCTTGGAGTTCAGCAACTTTTCCCATTTCACGCCATATTTTGTCGGATTTTCCAGCCATTCTTTTGCTGCCGAACAAGTTTCAATTCCAATATCGGCACGCGGATCGGCTGGCCCTGATGTTTTATAGGCTTTGTATTGTTTTACTGCTTCTTCATAATTGCCATTTGCCTTCAGCATATCTGCGTAAACAAGCAGTATTTTTGGGTTGTCTTTTATATAAGTCGGATTGTTAACCAGTCTTTTATACGATGATTCGGCTTTTTTTGTGTTATTCATCATCCGGTAACATTCTGCAATTCTTAAGGAAATCCGATCCCGTTCAGCCTTGTTGCTTTTGGTTTTGGAATAGGCTTTCTGATATTTCTGCAAAGCCAGTAAAAACATCTGGTCAGCATATGCCGCATCTGCCGCTCTGGAAAATTTATTTTGAGCAAATGAACCTGGCGCTGAAGCCATGAATATCAGGATCAGGAAAGAGAGAATGGTGTACCGCATGTAAACGCAATTTGAATTGCCTAATAAACGTACAAATATAGATAAAAGTCTGATGAAGGAGTAAAAAAAATGGCTGTCTCCAATAAACGGGACAGCCATTTCCTGGAGAAATTAAGAAAATTATTTAGCTTTGGTTTTTAAGGTCATCAGTTCTTTCTTTTCCCTGCGGCGTTTCTGCCACATTAAAATGTCATATGCCACCGGGGTTGCGTTAAACACGGAAGAGTATGTTCCGATAACTACTCCGACGATAAGAGCGAAAGTGAATCCACGAAGAACCTCTCCTCCGAAAATGAAGATGATGATCAACACGATCAAGGTTACGCCTGAAGTGTTGATTGTACGGCCAAGGGTACTGTTGATAGCGGTATTGATGTTGATGCTCAACTCTCGTTTAGGGTATAGCGCGCGGTATTCACGGATTCTGTCGAAGATGATGACCGTATCCATAATTGAATAACCGATAATTGTCAGCAGCGCAGCGATGAACGACTGATCAACTTCCATGCTGAAAGGCATGATTCCGTAGAACAAAGAAAATACGCCAATAATAATCAGGGAGTCGTGGAAAAGAGCCGTGACTCCGCCCAGTCCAAATTGCCAGTTTTTAAATCGCAGGGCAATGTAAATAAAGATAATTAAGAGAGAGAACAATACGGCCATAAACGCTTTCCAGATCAGGGAGTATGAAATGGTCGGGTCAACGCGTTGTGAGCTGAGTTCTCCCACAATTTTCCCTGGTGTATTTGCTTTAAAATCTGTAATTGTCAGAGGAGTTTTGTAAAAACCCTTGATCCCGTCAAAGAGCCTGTTGCTGACAATTGAATCCGATTGTTGTCCACGTTCATTGATCATGAATTTTGTGGTAATTTTCACTTGGTTTTTAGGCCCATGAAACATCAGGTAAAAACTCTGTAATTACC
>JAPLDG010000260.1:10896-23274 GCA_026391845.1 Bacteroidota bacterium
GGATTCACGAACGTCATTTGTTGAAACATTCTGATCGAACCTGACGATATAACTGCGTCCACCGGTAAAATCGAGTCCGGGGTCAAGGCCGCGGATAGCCAAACTGATCAGGCCGGGAACAATGATTATCAGAGATAGGATATACATCTTTTTCCTCAATCCGATAAAATCGATTTTAGTATGCTGGAAGAGATTCATGGTGTATTTATTCCCGGTGGTAATGTTCATATTCCGGTCGAGCATCCATTCAAATATGAGCCTGGCAATGAAGATGGATGAGAACAAAGAGAGAAGAAGTCCGATAACCAATGTGGTAGCAAATCCTTGTACCGGTCCTGATCCGAAGATATACAATACGATACCGGTGAGGATGGTTGTTACGTGACCGTCGATGATGGCGGAATATGCATGGTGGAATCCATCCTTTACGACAAGCCGTATGCCTTTTCCTGCCCTGATTTCCTCTCTCATACGTTCATAAATAATAACGTTTGAGTCAACCGCCATGGCCAGGGTCAGCACAATACCCGCAATACCGGGCAGAGTAAGTACAGCGCCAATGGATGCAAGTACGCCGAAGAGGAAAAAAACATTGGCGAATAGGGCGATATCAGCAACAAGACCAGCGCCACCGTAATAAAGGAACATAAACAGCAGAACGCCGATGAACGCGATGATGAAGGAGAGCAGTCCGGCATCGATTGATTCCTGCCCGAGGGATGGCCCGACTATTTCTTCTGCCACGATTCGGGCAGGAGCCGGTAGTTTGCCGGCTTTCAGGATGTTTGCAAGGTCAAGCGCCTCTTCAACAGTCATTTCACCACCGGTAATGGATGACATTCCGTTGGGAATTTCCCCATTCACATTGGGATAGCTGTAGATATATCCATCGAGCACAATGGCAACCTGTTTGCCAACATTTTCGCCGGTTAATCTTTTCCATATGCGGGCGCCCTCGCTGTTCATCGACATGGAGACTTCAACGCGTCCATTCTGATCATAATCCTGGCGCGCAGAAACAATAACATCGCCGCCCAGTGCCGGTGAACCGTCACGGGAGGTCACTTTCAGTGCAACGAGTTCCAGAACGTCCTTGGCTTCTGCCCTTGGCTTGACGGTCCACGCAAGTTTCATGTCACGGGGAAACAGGCTTTTGGTCGCGCGAAGCATGTAGTTTATCCGGGCAGTATCTTTGATAAATGCCCGACCAACCATGGCTGTCTGTCCTGCCACATATTGTCCGTCTTTATTCTGGTAAATTGCGGGGTTCAGATAAGCAAAAAGAGGGTTTTTCCTGGCATAGTCTTCGAAAGATTCTTTTGTCTTATTTGCAGCGGAGGTCTTTGCGGTGTCCTTGTCAAGCTGCTTCAACAGTGCATTTCCTTTGGAAGTGTCGTTTTTGGCCGCATCCTCTTTCTTCAGGGTTTCTTTTTGTGCAGTTTCCTTTTTCTCGGCTACAACCTGTTTGGAGGCAATGGCCTGACTTGTTGCTGCAGTATCGGCTTTCAGTGTACTATCCGCTGAAGTGGAATCCTGCTGTGCAGAGAGGATCGATTTCAGTTTGGTATTCGCTTCAGTAAAGAAAGGCTGAAGTTCAGGGAACTGGTAGGTTTCCCAAAATTCCAGTTGTGCTGTTCCCTGCAGAAGCTTGCGAACGCGCTCAGGATCTTTAATTCCGGGGAGCTCTATCAGGATACGTCCGGCAGTTTGCAATCTTTGAATATTGGGCTGAACAACACCAAACCGGTCAATTCGAGTTGTCAGAATATTGTATGTCCGGTCGATAGCTGCATTGCTTTCATCGCGAATGATCTTGATAACCTCATCGTTGGTAGAGTTGTAGTTGATTTTGTCTTTAAGCTCCACTGTATTAAAAATGGCGGCAAGCTTGGCATTCGGATCAGTTTCTTTAAATGATTCTGAAAAAAGATCCACAAAATCTCTGGTGCTCGTCTTTTCTTTGTCGATCGCTTTCTGGAGCGCTTTCAAAAAAGTAGGATCCTGATTATATCCGGATAAAGCACGTATTACGTCGGGCACCGATACGGCCATCGTAACATTCATACCGCCCTTGAGGTCAAGGCCGAGATTGATTTCGCGCTCACGAACATCCTTCAGTGTGTATTTCTTCAGAAGAATATTATATACGTCAACAGACGCCATGGAATCATTGAAATATTCCAACCGGGATTTTGAAATTGAATCGTAGAAGTATTCATCTTTCAAAGGATTACCCTGGGCCATATTTTTGGCCATCGCTTTCACCTGGGGGGAATTGGCGTAATCGTCCGATTTGCCTGAATAGTAGTAGCTGATGAATGTGAAAGATAGCTGGAACAAGCAAACCAGAATGAAGGTGATCGCAAAAAATTTAACAACGCCTTTGTGCTGCATGAGTTTTGAATTTAAATGGATTGTATTTCTTATGCCTTTTTTTTGAGGGTGCAAAATTATAAAATTCCTTGGAAATAACCAATAGAATTATAATTCAGATTTGATTTATGATCAAAACATTTTGATTAACAAGGGTTTTTAGGGTTTTTTATGTTTAATAAGGAGCATTTTGAGGATTTTTTTCCCCTTGCTTTTAAATCCGGCTGACTCCTCATTCATGCGCCATTCAATTGAATCTGCAAGCTCTCTCTTCAGATCGGGTTCAATGAGTGATACCCTGTATAAAATCTCCATACAGTAAACTTTCACTGCAATTGCTTCATTCATTGATAGTAACCAGTCAAAGCTGATTTTAATCAGTGCGCCAAGATGGCCCTCTGACGGAAGCGGTGACCGGGCGAGGATCCGCAGGGAATGACGCTTGAGGCCATCATGAGAAAATGTTGGTAACAGTTTGATCATTTCATCCAGGTGATGACGGATTAATCCGGGATTTTTTTCTGAAACTGTATCAATCACCCATGCAGCTCTCCGGCTCACAGGTTCGGTATCGCTCGAGAATAAAAGAAAAAGGTCTTCAAATAGCTCTGGTTTCTGCAAAACCAGATCAGCCACAAGGTCCGTGTTTCGTCTTGACATTTCAGCAAGCAGCAAATCAGTCAGTGTATTTTTGTCATCCATTGCAGATTCAGTTGATCCCTGGCAAAAATACAAACTCTTCGTTAATATTTTTTTTTGTCAAATCAACATTTGAGAATCATCATCTGACTGAATGAACCGTGCAGGACATTTTTTTTGAATGATTCATTTTTATCTAAATTTAATGAATTAAATTTGCATTTTATTTTCAATCCAAGTGATTTACATTGAAAGAAAATGTTGCATCCAGGTAACTCTCATCCAATTGTAATAAAATGAAAAATAAGTATATTGATCTGATAGAGCAAACTTTTGACTTCCCTCAACCCGAGTTTGAGGTGGCAGAAAATGAACTCTATTTTCACAAAGTTCCTTTGATGGATATTATCAAGCAATATGGAACTCCCCTTAAGATAAGCTACTTACCCAAGATCAGTTCGCAGATTCAACGTGCAAAAAGATTGTTCAATGTAGCCATGGCCAAAGTAGATTACCAGGGCGACTACCACTATTGTTACTGTACTAAAAGCTCACACTTCAGTTTTGTTCTCGAGGAGGTGTTGAAAAACGAGGTGCACATTGAAACTTCATCGGCTTTCGATATCAATATTATTGAAGATCTGGCAGAACGGGGTTTGTTTAACAAGGATCGCTATATTATCTGCAATGGATTTAAGCGTCCGATGTACATTGAGAATATTGTGAGTCTGGTGAATAATGGATTCACCAATGTGATCCCGGTGCTGGACAATATTTTCGAACTGGAAAAAATTGAACAGGAAATACAACATAAAGTTAAACTCGGTATCCGCATCGCATCGGAAGAAGAGCCCAAATTTGACTTTTACACCTCCCGGCTGGGCATACGTTACAACGATATCGTGCCCTATTTCCTGGAAAAAATAAAAGATAATCCTAAGTTTGAGTTGAAGATGCTTCACTTTTTCATCAATACCGGGATTAAGGACAAAGCATACTACTGGAACGAGTTAACCAAGAGTGTTCAGGTATATTGTGATTTGAAAAAAATATGTCCTGAACTAACTGCTCTGAACATTGGCGGGGGGTTGCCAATCAAGAACTCACTTGATTTTGTTTACGATTATGAATACATGGCCGAAGAGATCATTGCACAGATTCAAAGCATATGCGAGCGAAATGAAATCCCTGAACCGGATATATTCACTGAGTTCGGTTCCTTTACTGTAGGCGAAAGCGGTGCAATTCTATACTCAATTATTGACCAGAAGAGGCAAAATGACCGTGAAATCTGGAATATGATCGACAGCTCTTTTATGAATACATTGCCCGATACCTGGGCCATAAACCAGAAATTCATTCTTTTAGCCATCAATAACTGGGATGTGGAGTACGAGAGGGTGTTTTTAGGCGGACTTACCTGCGACAGCGAAGATTTCTACAATGCGGAAGAACATAGCAATGCTGTTTATCTGCCGAAATTCAATCAAACTGAAGCTCAGTACATCGGCATGTTTCATACTGGCGCATATCAGGAGGCGATTGGCGGGTATGGCGGAATTCAGCATTGCCTCATTCCGGCCCCAAAGCACGTTTTGATTGACATTGATGAGGATACCGACGAAATTACCACTAAACTATGGTCGAAAGAGCAAAGTTTTAAATCAATGCTCAAAATACTTGGTTATTAATTATAGTTTTCCCTATCACAAAATGAATTTGTAATTTTGAAAAAAAAAGCGATGAAAAAGAATAAAAAAGCCATTTTAAAAGAAGAGGTTAAGCATATCGATATCAAAGCGATCAACTCGACCAAGATCATCGATGCCATGCGGGATATGTCGTTCACTTCACGTGATACCGCTGCTGCTGCGGATATTCTGAACCTGATGATCAAAGATAAAGGATGCACCATATTCCTCACTCTTGCAGGTAGTACCAGCGCTGCCGGATGCATGCAGGTCTATGTTGATATGGTGAAAAACAACATGATCGACGCCATTATAGCCACAGGCGCATCCATTGTTGATATGGATTTTTTTGAAGCATTGGGGTATAAGCATTATAAGGGTACACCCTATGCTGATGATAAGGAGCTGCGCGCCAACTATATCGACAGGATTTATGATACTTACATCGACGAAGAAGAACTCCAGCATTGTGACGCAACCATCAATAAAATTGCCAATACACTGGAACCCCGGCCGTATTCATCACGCGAGTTCATTCGTGAAATGGGAAAATGGCTTGTTAAGAATTCCAGCAAAAAGGAGTCTCTTGTTCAGGTTTGCTATGAACACAACGTTCCTATCTTCTGCCCGGCATTCAGTGACAGCAGTGCTGGCTTCGGATTGGTTAAACATTAGTGGGACAATCCCAAAAAACATGTATCCATCGATTCTGTCAAGGATTTTCTGGAACTTACAAAAATCAAGATGGCTGCAAAAACATCCGGATTATTCATGATCGGGGGAGGTGTTCCGAAGAATTTTGTCCAGGATACGGTTATTTGTGCTGAAGTGCTTGGAAAAGATGTACCCATGCATAAATATGCAGTACAGATTACAGTGGCTGATTCGCGGGATGGCGCTTGTTCGAGTTCTACCTTGAAAGAAGCTGCCAGCTGGGGTAAGGTGGAAACCATTTATGAAAAAATGGTCTATGCAGAGGCAACCAGCGTATTACCGCTCATCGCAAGCTATGTTTATCATAAAGGCGATTGGAAAAAGCGGAAAAAGTATGAATGGGCCAAGATGCTGGATAAATAAATTGATTTATCTGTAACGGATCCACTTCCATAATTCCTTGTAGCTTACTTTTTTCCCATACATCAGGATACCGGTCCGGTAAACCTTGGCTGCAAGCCATGTTGTGCCTAGAAATCCAAGTACAAGCAGCGCCATGGATAGCAATACCTGAATGTAAGGTACGCCAAACGGAATCCGTATCATCATGATAACCGGAGAAGTAAGGGGGAAAATTGAAAACCAGAATGCCACAGGGCCATCCGGATCACGGATGATGTATTGTGCCATGACGATTGAAAGTATCAGCGGGATGGTAATCGGAAACATGAACTGCTGGGTATCCGCTTCACTGTCAACAGCGCCGCCGATGGCGGCAAACAAGGCTGCATATAAAAGGTATCCGAATATAAAGAAAAAGATAAAGGACCCGATCATCACAGGAAAATTCACCGAATTGATCGCTTCCATCACGCCATTCATTCCTTCAGCAGGTTCATTTTGTTCCGGTTTGTATCCTTGCCGTTCATGGTTTATGTGTCAAGGGAAACGATCATAAAGGTCAGTATCACCCATAACAGGAATTGGGTTAACCCGACCATGCCCACGCCGATGATCTTTCCCATCATCAGTTGAAAAGGTTTAACCGAAGAGATGATCACCTCAACGATCCGGTTGGTTTTCTCTTCGATCACGCCGCGCATTACCTGAGAACCGAACATAAAGATGAAAAAATAGATGAGGAAACCGGCAAACATGCCAAGTCCCATGTTAATCTCTGTATAACTTTTTGATTCCTGCCCGTTTTCACCAATCTTCATTGTGTTGATGTCAACTGAAGTTTTTATCGAGCGCAAGAGGTCATCCACGGCCACCGGTTCCTTTTTATCTGTCTGAAGCTCCCTGAGCCTGGCCTGAAGCTTCAATTCTTCAATCTGCCGGCTCATCACATTCTGAATGTAGGAAGTGACATTGATGCTGACACTTTTTTCCGAATAGAGGATTGCATTGGTTGGCAGAGATACTTCAGTTTTTGGGATGTATAACAGCGCATGGTCATCGGTCTTGGAAAAATTGGCTTTTGCAGTTGCCAGATCACTCACAAGATAATGAAACCTGATGTTGTCAGAATCCTTGAATTTTTGATAAAAAATCCCTGTTTCATCAAGCACAGCGATTATTTTTGTTTCATCGTTGCGGGTGGCCAGATATATGGGGATCACAATGGTGGCGGCCATCAGCAGGGGGCCCAGGATGGTCATGACAATGAATGAACGTTTTCTCACACGGGTGAGGTATTCTCGCTTGATAATGAGGAATATCTTGTTCATGTCAATCTTGCGTTACAGGTTGTGGAGCTTGCCGGGTAACTGCCTGGATGAAAATATCATTCATGCTGGGAACCAGTTCGTTTACAGCGTAGATGGTCAGGAATGGCAACAGGAACCCGATGAGGTCATTGGGTGTAGCCCCTTCAGGCAATTTAACCTGTGCATGATGGTAATCTAAATCCCGACTCTCTGAAAGTACCTGAAATTCAGCAGGAAGAATAGCGAGGAGCAGGCCTGCAGGGGAGTTGTAGCTGATAGAGAAGGTGTTGGTCTTGAACGTCTTTTTAATGTTTCTGACCGCACCGGATAAAACCACTTTGGAACGGTCAATCAATGCGATATCATCGCAGAGTTCTTCAACTGACGACATATTGTGGGTCGAAAAGATGATCGTTGCCCCTTTTTCCTTCAGAGCGAGGATCTCTTCTTTCATCAGATTTGCGTTGATCGGGTCAAATCCGCTGAAAGGCTCATCAAAGATGAGCAACTTCGGTTCGTGTATGATGGTAACCAGGAACTGAATCTTTTGCTGCATCCCCTTGGACAACTCTTCAACTTTTTTATTCCACCAGCCTCTGATCTCAAACTTTTCAAACCAGTATTTCAACCTTTTCTGGGCTTCATGGTGAGACAGCCCTTTTAATTGGGCAAGATACATCGCCTGTTCCCCAACGGTCATTTTTTTATACAAACCACGTTCCTCTGGCAGGTAGCCAATGAGGGCAGTGTCGTTGGGCTGGAGTTTTCGTCCCATGAAGAGAAGTTCACCTTCATCAGGCGCGATGATCTGGTTGATAATGCGGATGAGCGTTGTTTTACCTGCTCCATTCGGGCCGAGCAGACCGAAAATATGGTTTTCAGGTACCTCGATGCTTACTTTGTCCAGGGCTTTGTGATTCGCGTATTGTTTGGAAACAGCTTGTGCCGAAAATAAATCCATGGATTGGCGGATTATTGTTCAAAAAGGTCTTTCATCCGGGAAAAGATGTTTTTTTCACGATCTACCCCGGAAGGTTTAAAGTTGTCAGAATTCCCTAGTTTTTCCAGAATGGCTTTTTCCTCTTTTGACAAGGTTTTGGGTGTAAAGATGATGAGGCTGATTAGCAGGTCGCCCTTTCCCTCATACCCATTGATGCTGGTCAATCCTTTACCTTTCAGGCGTAAGACTTTCCCGCTTTGTGTACCGGGATCAATTTTTATTTTGACTTTCCCATCGATGGTTGGAATCTCAGCAGCGCCTCCAAGGGTAGCTTCTGAAAATGAGATATAATGGTCATACAGCAGGTTGTTTCCATCCCGGTCAAACTTTTCATGACCGACTTCTTCTATCTGAATCAGCAGGTCACCGGCAACGCCTCCCCTGGCAGCAGCATTGCCTTTGCCCCCCATAGACAATTGCATTCCTTCGGATACTCCGGCAGGAATCCGGATGGATATTACCTCTTCACCTTTAATAACACCATTTCCGGCGCAGTCAGTACACTTGTCGGTGATGATCTGTCCCTCTCCGCCGCAATTCGGGCAGGTTTGAGTTGTCTGCATCTGGCCGAGGAAAGTTGAGGTGACACGTGACACGTGACCAGTACCACGACAGGTAGAGCAGGTGTTGTAGGAACTTCCTCCCTTAGCACCGGTTCCTTTGCAGGTATTGCATGAAAGATATTTGTTGACTTTAATTTTCTTCTCAACTCCATGAGCAATTTCTTCCAGGGTCAATTTAACTTTTACGCGCAGGTTCGATCCCCGGTTGACTGTTTTTCCCCTTCTTCCTCCACCTCCGCCAAAGAATGAACTGAAGGGATCGTTTCCGCCTCCGCCACCGAAAATGTCTCCAAAGTGACTGAAAATATCTTCCATGTTCATGCCGCCGCCGCCAAATCCGCCATTGCCGGAACCAGCATGACCATACTGATCGTATCGCTGCCGTTTATTCTGATCACTCAGAACTTCATAAGCCTCTGCCGCCTCTTTAAATTTATCCTCGGCGTCTTTTTTTCCTGGGTTTTTATCCGGATGAAATTTGATGGCCTGTTTCCGGTAGGCCTTTTTTAACTCTTCAGGCGATGCGTCTTTGCTGACCTCCAGAATTTCGTAATAATCTCTTTTCGACATATACTTTGATTAGCTGCCAACAACTACTTTTGCATAACGGATCACCTTCCCGTTAAGAAGATAACCTTTTTCAAGCTCGTCCACGATTTTTCCTTTTTGTTCAGGTTTTGGGGCGGGAATATTTGTGATCGCCTCATGAAAATCTGTGTCAAACGATTCACCGGCTGTCCGCATCTGTTCAAGGCCCTGTTGGTTGAGCGTGGAGAGAAACTTGTTGAAAATCAAAACCATGCCATCTTTAAGTGCCTGACCTGATTCAGCGCTGGTATCAAAAGCCTTGATAGCGCGTTCAAAATCATCAAGTACCGGTAAAAGTTTTATAATGATATCGGCGGATGCATATTTACTGAGTTCAATTTTCTCTTTCAAAGTCCGCTTCCGGAAATTATCAAAATCTGAATAGAGACGAAGGTATTTGTCGTTTAGTTCTGCATATTGAATATCCGACCCCGCTTCAGGTGATTGATTGATATTGGTAGCTGTGGTTTCTGCAATCGGGGTGTCTTCACTTACTTCCTGCGCCGCTGAAGGATCGTGCGCATGTTTTTGTGCATGTGTATTGTTCATCTTGCCTTTATCTTCTTTTTTGCGTTTGCGAATCATAAAAAAACAGTATTCGAATAAATTCGGTGAAACATTATCAAAAAACCTGCCAGTTGATTGTTTGCGACAAATTGTCAGCCATTGATCCGGCGTATCTGAGCTCCGAGTTTTTGAAGTCGTACGTCGATTTCCTGATAACCCCGATCGATCTGTTCAATGTTGTCGATGATGCTGGTGCCATCAGCAGATAAAGCTGAGATTAAAAGCGCCACTCCGGCACGGATATCGGGTGAAGACATACGGATTCCCCTGAGGTTATATTGATGGTCGAGGCCGATCACAGTTGCTCTGTGAGGATCACAGAGGATTATTTTGGCACCCATGTCAATCAGTTTATCAACGAAAAAGAGCCTGCTCTCAAACATCTTCTGGTGGATGAGTACACTTCCTTTTGCCTGTGTCGCGATCACCAGTACAATGCTGATGAGATCGGGCGTGAAACCAGGCCAGGGCGCATCGGCGATGGTCATGATCGAGCCATCCATAAAGGTCTCAACTTCGTAGTGTTCCTGAGCAGGAATATAGATGTCGTCATTCCTTTTTTCGATTTTGATTCCCATTCGTTTGAAAACATCCGGGATCAGACCGAGATGATGGTAATTGACATTTTTTATGGTGATTTCCGAACCGGTCATGGCTGCAAGGCCGATGAAACTGCCAACCTCAATCATGTCGGACAATAGTGTGTGCTCACAACCATGAAGTGTATCAACCCCGTGTACTGTCAGTAGGTTGGAGCCGATCCCTTCAATCATGGCGCCCATGCTGACAAGCATCCTGCAAAGTTGGGAGATGTAAGGTTCACAAGCTGCATTGTAAATGGTAGTGGTTCCTTTTGCCATTGCAGCGGCCATGAGAATATTGGCGGTTCCGGTAACCGATGCTTCATCCAGCAGCATGTAAGTACCATGCAAACCAGGTGAAGTAACAGTAAAGAGTTGTTCCTGCTGGTGATATTCGAAATTTGCGCCGAGCTTCTGGAGGCCCAGGAAATGGGTATCAAGCCTGCGACGACCGATTTTATCACCTCCCGGGATATAAACGAATCCCTTGTTGTATCGGGCAAGCATGGGGCCAAGTATCATGATGGAACCACGCAGGCTGCCCACTTTTTCACGAAATTCTTTGGTACTGAGATGTTCGAAATTGATCTCAAGCGCTTCAAATGAGAAGCTGGATGTTCCGGTTTTGGTGACTTTTACCCCAATGGCTTCCAGTAACTCTATCAGTTTATTTACATCCCGTATGTCCGGAACATTGTGAATGGTTACTTTTTCGGAAGTAAGCAAACACGCGCAAATTACCTGAAGCGCTTCATTTTTAGCCCCCTGGGGAATGATTTCTCCATTTAATTTGACGCCTCCGATGATTTCGAAGGAACTCATTGGGGCTTATTCCGTCCGCGCTGATTGTTAAAACCCGGTTTTGGAAAGGGTTGTTGTTTGTTGAAATTCCGGTCGGGGCCCTGGCGGAATGGTTTCCGTTTTTGGTTCTGGGCAAGAATATCGTTGGTATGGGTAAATCTGAAATCCTGATTCAGCTTGAGCTGATCTTTGGAGAGAACGCTCAGGTGCTTTTCGATCAATTCATCGTTGACCGATTCGCGGTTCCAGTTCAGGTACGATTTCTTCATGTGGTTGGCAATTGCTTTGACCAGCGCATCTTTCTCCGCACCTTCTTCGTATTCGGTTGCCTTTTCAATCATCAGGGCGATGTTTTTGCCATAATGTTTGAATTCAATTTCCTTGTCATGATAGGAGAGATGTTCAGGTTTGGTGCTGAGCGAAAGGGGAGGAGGAGGGGGGTATGGTGCATCCACATCAAGTTTGAAATCGGCAATGATGAAGAGGTGATCCCAGAGTTTATGCTTGAAATCGCCTGATTCTTTCACTGTCGGGTGCAGTTCTGCCATGACATTGATGATGAATTTTGCTGCCTTGTTGCGCTTTTCGCGGTCCTCAATCGTGCAGCTGTATTGAATCATCCGCTGAATGTTCCGGCCATATTCCGGGATAAACATCATTTCGCGGGTGGTATTGTATTCCATTTGTTCGTTCACGTGTAATTTTTTGCAAAGATAAACATTATTTACGATCGAATCTAATTCACGATTCTCAGCTTGGCAAACCGCAGCAAAAGTTGTTTCTGGCCGATCACAGGGAAGAAAACCGTAGCTTTTTTATTGGGGCCGACTCCTTCCAGGTTCACCACCTTGCCTTTCCCAAATCGCTCATGGATCACTTCCATGCCTGTTTGAATCTCTTCGACCTCAGAAGGAGGGCCGCCGGCTGCCTGACGTTCATCATGGTTGTCGGCGCTGGTTATTTTCTGGAAATTCTTGGGGACAACCGGCTTCTTCGGAGGGAGGTTCACGCCGGGCATGGAGGCTGACCAGTTGTATTCCTTTGAAAAAGCCGGTTTCGCAATGGGCGCTTTTCTGGGGAAGTCGATCAACGCCTCCGGAATTTCACTGATGAAGCGACTGGGTTCGCACATGGTTGGTGTTCCCCAGCGATATCTGTTTTCAGCGAACGAAAGGGTGAGTTTTTGCTGCGCACGGGTTACCGCTACGTAAA
>JAPLDG010000260.1:23315-27110 GCA_026391845.1 Bacteroidota bacterium
GACTGGATGCTCGGAAACAGGTTTTCTTCCATTCCCACGATGTAAACATAAGGAAATTCAAGTCCCTTGGCTGCATGGATCGACATCAGGGTCACGCGGTCAAGGTCGTCGGGGTTGCCTTTGTCGGCATCGGTGATCAGGGCGATATCCTGCATGAATTCATCGAGGGTTCGTACTACATTCGGTTCAATTTCGCCGGTTTCAATGTTCGTTCTCGGTGATTCGGAAAATTCCTTGATGGCATTGAGCAACTCTTCCAGATTTTCAAAACGACTTACGCCTTCGGGGGTTTTATCATCATATAACTCTTTCATTAATCCTGATGAACCTGCAATGTGTTTGGCCAGTTCATAGGCGTTTTTCGAATTCAGCAGCGCTGTGAAACTCTTAATCATGGTAACAAAACCATAAACTTTCTGGGAGGTTCCATCCGGCAGGCGGACATTATTTTCAACCGGATTTTCGATCAGTTCGAAAATGGGCTTTTTATGCTCATCGGCCATGACAATGAGTTTCTCCAGGGTTGTCTTGCCAATTCCCCGTGCCGGAAAGTTGATTACACGCAACAGTGCATCCTCATCCCGGTTATTGATTGTGAGGCGAAAATAGGAGAGCAGATCTTTGACCTCCTTTCGTTGGTAAAATGATACCCCGCCATAGATCCGGCATGGAATATTGAGCCGCCGCAAAGCCTCTTCATGGGCGCGTGATTGGGCGTTGGTGCGGTAGAGGATGGCAAAGGCAGTATTCTGCAACTGGTGGTTCATTTTGTTTTCAAAGATCGACTGGGCCACCAGGTTGGCCTCCTCATTGTCGGTGGAGGCTTTGATCAACTGGATGCGCGGGCCTTGGTCATTATCCGTCCATATCTCTTTGAAAATCTGATTCTTGTTGTTTTCAATGATTTTATTGGCGGCATTGACAATGGTTTTGGTTGACCGGTAATTTTGTTCCAGTTTGAAAACCTGATGATCGGGGTAATCGCTTTTAAAGTTCAGGATATTCTGGATGTTGGCTCCCCTGAAAGCATAGATGCTTTGGGCATCATCGCCGACCACGCAGATGTTTTCATTGTTGGCAGCAAGGTTTTTAATAATAAGGTATTGTGCAAAGTTGGTATCCTGGTATTCATCCACCAGGATGTATTGGAATTTCTGCTGGTATTTGTATAATATATCCGGAAAGTCGCGCAACAGAATGTTCATGTTAAACAGAAGGTCGTCGAAATCCATGGCAGATGCCCGCCGCAATCTTCCCTGGTATTGTGTGTAAAGCAATCCTGTCTGGGGTTTACCGGCAGAGGCGTCATATTCCTTTAATTCGGGACTTTCGTTGTATTCTTCTGCCGAAAGGAGGCTGGTTTTAGCTGATGAAATCCGGTGGAGGATGTAACCTGCCTGGTAAACCTTATCATCAAGGTTATTTTCCTTGATCAGATTTTTGATAACCCTTTTTGTGTCATCGGTATCATAAATGGTATAGTTGGGAGGATATCCGAGCAGGTGGCCTTCGATGCGTAAAACCCTTGCAAAAACGGAGTGAAAAGTACCCATCCAAACATTTTTCGCTTCGGGGCCGACGAGGCGGATGATGCGTTCTTTCATCTCGCGGGCAGCTTTGTTGGTAAAAGTGAGCGCCAGGATATGAAACGGATCGATCCCTTTTTCTACGAGATGTGCCACGCGATAGGTGAGTGCCCGGGTTTTGCCGGAGCCTGCGCCCGCGATCACCATTACCGGTCCTTCGGTAACGACAACTGCTGCGCGCTGGGCGTCATTGAGTTCGCTGAGAATATTTTTTGACATGGTTGGAATTGTGGTGCAAAAATAGCGTTAAAATAAAGTAGTGATTATTCCTCTCCCCGTGAACGCTGTTATGCCAATAATATTTCAGCAGGAATCTTTAACCCGTTATATAAGGATTTCACCATTTTCAGTGTTAATTTTCGTTTCCTGCTTAATATTTCACTCACCCTGCTTTGGCTTCCGATATATTTTGCCATGTCCGATTTGGTCATATTCATTTGTTCCATTCTGAAAAGAATTGCATCAACCGGATCCGGGGGTAAAATCGGATAGTGTTTTATTTCATAATCTTCAACGATGGTGCAGAGCAGATCAAGCTCATCTCCGTCCTGACTGTCCTTTTTAGCTCCCCACAACCTTTCAATTCTTTGAACTGCAGCGTTGTAGTCGATCTCGTTTTTTATTGGTTTTATATTCATTTTCAGATTGATTTTGCATCAATGTTGTCATATTGTTGGTGTGTACCGATAAACCGGATAAAAATCACCTGAAATTCAAAGTCAATCATCACAACAAGCCGGTACGCATTCCCTTTTATATTAAACACCACTCGTCCTTCACCAACGATGCTGGCATTTGCATAATGTTGTTTAAGTTCGTTTGAATTTGTCCAACCCGCGCTTTTTGCATCATGATACCACGCCCGTAAGGAAACTTCTGAACCAGCAAATTCAGGCTGTTCCCAAAACTCACGCAGTGTTCTGAATGCAATAATCCTCATTCTGCAAAAGTACAATGAATTGTGATACTTACCAAATTGGGAAGTGGGTCGGTGTAAAAACTCCTGACAATGCCTTTGTGAATCATTTCAAATCTCAAATCTGAGATTTCGAATTTGATGTTTCAAATCTGAAATGTCAAATCTGAGATTTGAAATCTGATAGATCAATGTGGACTTCCCGAAAATTAAAAAAAATAATTAATTAAAAGCGATGGCATCAATAGCAGGAGCAATGAAAAAAGAAAAACTGCAAAAATGCTAACCATAGAATCAGTTTGGGAAATTGAGTATTTCATCATGGAGGCATATTATTGGCATAATGAGACACAAATAGCAGGAAAAATTGAATAAATTTGCAAAACCATGAACCTGTCGCTATTTCAGATCGTTAATTACACACTGATCCTTGTACTCATTATATTGTTTATGAGGTACCTGTGGATCGTTTTTTTCGGTATCGACCGCCAACCTGTTCAGTGGCAGGCAGCAGTCAAAAACAAAGAGGTATCTCCATTGATTCAGCGGATGAAAAGAAAATCCACGGATAAAGTACGTTTCTTCAACTGGTGGTTCCAGGTCGAACGGTTGAACAGGGAGAAAATTCCAGGGGTTTTTGTTGAGTTGGGAGTTTACAAGGGTGAAAGTGCAAGGGTTATTCATCACCTGGATCCTCATCGTCCTTTTCACCTGTTCGACACTTTTTCCGGATTTCCTGCCAACGACCTGCGTATGGAGACCGGTGAGGCAGCTGGTTACACAGCAGATAATTTTGCTGATACCAGCGCTGATGAAGTAGTAAAGAAAATCAATGGCAATCACCATATTATTATGCATCCGGGATATTTCCCGGAAAGCGCCCTAGAATTCAGTGAGAAGGTTGCCATGGTGAACATGGATGCCGATCTTTACAATCCTACCAAAGCCGGGCTTGAACTCTTTTATCCGCTGTTATCCCCGGGCGGAATAATCATGGTGCACGATTACAATCATAAATGGCCGGGAATCATCAAGGCTGTGGATGAATTTTTGAAAACCATCCCGGAGAACCTGGTGCTCCTTCCTGATATCAATGGAACAGTGATGATAATCAGGAACAAATAATTTTTAACTTTTTTTCACAATTTCCTTGCAGGGTTCAAAAGTAATTGTACCTTTGCACCCTCGAAAACCATATTATGTTTTCGATTGAATTACAAGCCGGAAACGGCAAGGAAACCTGATAAAGTGAAACAACTATAGGTTTCAATCGCAGTCAAACCGATGATTGCG
>JAPLDG010000207.1 GCA_026391845.1 Bacteroidota bacterium
GGCCGGCCAACCTCCCCAACTCATAAAATCTTATACATCATTCAGCAAATTTCATAACAGTTCACGGGTTTTGCGACTATACCTTTGCTTTGAATTTATCAATTGAATTTTTCATGCGATCTAAAAGCATATTAGTAGGTTTCTTCCTGGTGTGTTTCTCCTGTTTTGAGGAACATTATTTATATGCTGCACCTTCTTCCGGCGACAGTACTCATGTAAAAAGAAGGGACACATTGATTGTCTCCATTGATTTTATGTCAAGTGCCATCTATTCGGGCAGGAATTACGGGATACAACAAATAGGGTTGAACCCATCCATAATTTATCATCATAAATCAGGGCTGACTTTCAGTGTTTACAGTTATGGGATGGGGAAAACCCAGGGCCTTATAACCCTGACAGACCTGGGGGTACTTCCCCGACTTACGATCACACCAGGCTATGATTACTTATATAACAGGCTGGAAAACAATGAAGTACTTTTCAATGCGCTTACCCTCGGAGTTGGGATGAACCTTAAGATGTTCTCGGTCAGCAATTTCCTGGGGTTTAGTTTTGGCGGTGGAATGTCCAGCTGGTATGAGGAGTTGTCATTGTCTAAATATATCAACGTTTTTTACAGAGAAAAAGCATCTTTGGCAATCTCCCCGACATGCGTTGGTATTATGGGAACAAAATTTTCTCAGACCTTAATATACAATGGTGAAATTGATACGACAACCTCGATTGATTCATACGATTTCCTGCCCCTTTGCATAGGCCTTCAACTTCCGGTCATATTTACATATCGTTCACTTTCGTTGACCGTTTCTCCACATTATGATATTCCATTGAATATTATCAGGCCCACGGAATTAAGTTTACCCGGTAATCCATTTTACGTTACGTGTAAACTCAGCTACACTTTAGGTATAAAAAATAAAAGACACTAAAATGGAAAAAAAGAAAATCGCGGTGGTAATCGGCACAAGACCTGATACAATAAAAATGGCGCCCATAATCCTTGAATTGAAGAAGTATGAAGATTGCTTTGACGTGGTAACCATTGCAACGGCGCAGCACAGGCAAATGCTCGATCAGGTGTTGGAAGTATTCCGGATCACCCCATCCTTTGACCTGGATATCATGGCTCCCAGGCAAACCCTCGCAGGTATTACAGCAAAGATTATCGCAGGGCTGGACGATATTTTTATCTCCGAAAAACCTGATATGGTGTTGGTTCAGGGAGATACTACCACTACCTGTATTGGCAGCCTGGCTGCATTTTACAATAAAATTCCGGTAGGACACATTGAAGCCGGTCTGAGAACCAGTGACAAAGCAAATCCATTTCCGGAAGAGATCAACAGGCGAATCACTGGTTGCGTCACCGATTTGCATTTTGCCCCTACTCAAACGGCAAAAATGGCGCTCCTTAAAGAAAATGTCGATCCAAAGACAATCTTTGTCACTGGCAATACCGTTATCGATGCTCTTGATTACACCGTGAATTCCCGTCATAGATTTTCGGAGCCGGTCATCAATTCCATTGTTGAAAGAGGAGGTAAGATCGTTCTGGTCACCATGCACCGAAGGGAAAACTGGGGTCAGCCCATGACAGGTGCCTGTAAAGCGATCAAGCGCCTGGCTGTTAAATATCCATCGATAGATTTCATTTTTCCTGTTCATTTAAACCCGATCGTTCGCGACGTCGTGTTCCCGATTCTGAATGATGTATCCAATGTAACGCTGATCGAACCTGTTGACTATCTTGATTTTGTGAACCTTATGTCAAAATCCTACCTCATCCTGACTGATTCAGGCGGTGTTCAGGAAGAGGGTCCCCGGTTTGGAATACCGGTTCTTGTGCTTCGTTCTGTAACCGAAAGGCCGGATGCCGTTGATTTTGGAACTGCAAAGCTGGTGGGACTTGATGAAGAAAAAATATTTAATACAGCGGTTCGACTCATTGATGTTAAAACAGAATATAAGAAAATGGCCAATGCCATTAATCCTTATGGGGATGGACATTCGGCTCAAAGAACCATAAAAATTCTGAAGAACTTTTTTGGTTTTACCAATGAAGTAGTGGAAGAGTTCATTCCTCAATAATCACTCATTTTGCTTAACTGATTTTTCTTATGAAAAGGCTGGTTATTATTCATTTAGCATTATTGCTGCTGAGCACGGTTTTAGTGGCTCAGAATTACCCGTTGAAGAAGGTGCTCATTATTGCAGAAAACAAACCTGATCTCAACAGTGAGGCCAGTGGTGTTACCAGGGATCTGGCTCAATTGCTCGGACATTTCAACACACAGATTACGTTCGAGAGTTCAGGCTCTTACAAAGCGGATGAAATAAACCAATTCCACGTTCTATTCTATGTGGGTCTTTCCCCGGAAAATCATCCCGCCGAAGTTCTGATCCGGGATATTCTGCGCTCTTCCATTCCGGTGGTCTGGCTAAACACGGGCATGTCAGAGCTGCTTAAAACTGCTGAAAATCAGGATAAATATGGATTTAATATAATCAAATACCTGGAGAATTCCGAGTTCGATTCCGTTAAAACAAATTCCTATTCCTACACAAAAGGCAGAAGCGAGATAAATCTTATTCAAATAAATAAAATAAAGGAAGTTAAGACCTATGCCTATGCCTTTTCATCCAGGACGAACAAACTAACTCCTTATATGTTACAGTCAGGGAACCTCTGGTATATCGCCGATATCCCCTTTCTGGGCGCCAAGGTTACCGACCGTTACCTTCTTTTTGCTGACAAGTTGCATGACATTCTGAATGAGCGTCATCCGGTATCACATACGGCCATTCTCAGAATTGAAGATGTTACCCCGCTCCATGACCCTGTGAAGCTCAGGCAGGTGGCTGATTTCCTTTCCGACCGGGGGATACCTTTCCTGGTCGCTGTAATACCCATCTATATCAATCCTCAGAAAAACGAACAGGTGAACCTCTCTGACCGGCCTGAAGTAGTGAATGCCCTGGAATACATGGTCGCGAACGGAGGCTCAATCGTAATGCATGGTTCTACCCATCAGAATACAGGTGTTTCAGCCAACGATGCGGAATTTTGGGATGCTGTCAATGCAAAGCCGCTTCCTGATGAGAACCCGGAGGAGTATGCAAAAAAGATCGAATCAGGATTAAATGAATTTGTGAAGTGCAAACTTTATCCAATTGCCTGGGAAACACCTCATTATATGGCATCGCCAACATTTTTTAATGTGGTTTCGAAGTATTTCAGTACATCGGTGGAACAGCGGATGTCAATCAGCAATTTTGATTATGGTCAGTATTTCCCATTTCTGATCAACCGGGATCTGTATGGACAGAAGATATTTCCGGAAAATCTCGGATATGTGCCCCTTAAGGACGATATCCGTGATTCAAGGGCTGCTGTTGGGAAACTCATAAAGAATGCGGAAGCTATCTATCAGGTTCGGGATGGCATAGCAGGTTGTTTTTTTCATCCTTTTCTTGACATTGAATTATTGAAGACGCTGGTGGATGGCATCACCGCCCAGGGCTACACCTTCTTAAATCTCAGGAAGGAGAACAACTGGGTTAAAACCCGTGATTTTGTGATTTTGACTGGTTCACAAACCTACACAATGAATCCGGGCAATTCCTATCTCTATGAGCAGTTCACAGATCAGAACAACCAGGTAACCAGGAAGAGTGTTTCAAAAAACAGAATTAAAACCGATGTGTCAAAAAGGATCGATCTCCGCCCGGGAGAACTATACTTTGCACAGGCGGTTGATTATAAAATAAAGGAGGTTTCATTCAAAGACAAGGTGATCCATAAATCAAAATCTCTATATCGGTCCTTGTTTGAGAATGATGACTGGCAACCCGCGAGGATAAAGGTGGTTTGGAATCCGGATGCTACCGGCGCTGCCTGGTTTGATCAATCCTCGTTTATATCAGTGTTCCGGAATCTGAATATGCTGGTGGATACTTTGGTTCTGAATACAGCGATGGATCTCACCCATTGTAACCTTTTAGTTGTTCCCTTTTCAAGCGCAGATCTTTTATCGAACGAATCTAAGAAACAAGTTCGCAAATATGTGGAGGAGGGGGGGAATCTTGTGTCAGACTGCAGGAATGGTCTGATCAATGAATTCGGGATCACGTTTTCGGACTCAAAAATGAATTTGCATTATATCCGTGACAAGTATTATCCAAAGGAATCCATAACCTGGCAAAAGAACCAAATGGTGAATGTTCTGGATTACAATACTGACGATGAAATTTTTTGTGAAGATGCTACGAGCGGTTTGCCGGTAGCAATCGGAAGAGATTTCCAGGATGGCAGGATCATTTACCTCAATTCAGCGTTTGATCCGCTCACATCCAAAGGATACAGTTATTATCCGTTTTTCATGGAATATGTTCAACGGTATTTCAATTTGCATCCCATCATCAAAAATCAGAACCTTGAGTTTTATTTTGATCCGGGGTTCAGGAATAATTCCAATCCCGAAGAACTGGTTCAGCAATGGGTAAAGCAAGGAATCCGAAGAATACACGTTGCCGGATGGCATCAGTATCTGAACTACACATATGATTATGAGCGACTGATAAATTTGGCACATTCCAATGGGATTCTTGTTTACGCATGGCTTGAACCGCCGCAGGTCAGTAAAAAATTCTGGGACAATCACCCGGAATGGAGGGAGAAGAATTACCTGGGGCAGGACATTCACAAAGACGAGGAGCTGAAGGCATCGTGGAGATACCCGGTTGCGCTGACAGATAAAAAGTGCTTCAATGCTGCCATGGCTGAATACCTTGGGATGCTTGAGAAATTTGATTTCGATGGAGTAAATATTGCAGAACTCTGTTTTGATGCCGGACAGGGTTTTAATGATCCGCAATTGTTTACACCCATGCATCCTTCAGCGGCTGATCAGTTTAAGCGTATTTATGGGTATAATCTGAAGGATATTTTCAATTCCGCTTCGGCCTTCTATTGGAAGTCGAATGAAAAGGTCAGGGAACAGGTCATCGCATTCCGGGTTGATAAAATCATGGAATTGCATCATGAATTCCTGTCAGAAATGAGCAGTTTCGCAAAAACAAGGGGCGATTTTGACATTGTGGTAACTTTTTATGATACCTATCTCTCCCCTGAGCTGACTGAATACACAGGGGTAAATTCTGACAAAATAATTGAACTCCGGAAGAAATACAAATTTCATCTTCAACCGGAAGATCCGCTGAATAAATGGTCAACCGATCCTGATCGCTACATCGAAATGGGAAAAATCTATGCCGGGAAAATGGCTGATCCTTCAGACCTGATGCTGGACCTCAATATTTTCAAATTCAGGGACAAGGATCAAGTTTCTCCTTTTTCAACTTTAATTCAGACCGGCCTGGAAAGTTACCAGTTGATTGCAGCTGCATCTGTTTGGGCACAACGGGTTGCCATTTATAGCGAATCAAGCTGTAATTCGCAGGACATCCCCTATTTTTCATATGCCAGTTCCGGCATGGTTCAATATAAATTTCTGGAGGATGGTTTACAGGTTTCATCTCCAAGATCATTTGTTCTGCAGTTGCCCAAATCCATTAAAGTCATTCATGTTGATGGGGCGGATGCTTTAGGTCATCGTGATAATCAGTTTTTAATTCCAGCAGGAAATCACAGTATTATAACTGATTTGAACGAAATACCGGGTTTTTCAAATAACAGCCTGCATCCCCAACTGCTCTCTTTTTCAGGGAACCTGTTGAAAGTTGAATGTTTTCTTCAGATGATTTTATTCAAATACGACAGCGAAGAGAGGGCATTTGCCTCTTTGAATTACATGCCGACTATGGTCAGGGTGGACAACAAAATTTATCCTGCAAAAATTTTGAAGGGAGATGACTGTTTCACGATCATGCTGCCTTCGGGGAAACACACTGTTGAAATTGTAACCGGAGGTAAATTCAGTTACGGGATCAACATGGCAAGCATCTGGTCAATGAGCGCCATCTCAATTTATGGGATAGTGGCTTCCGTGCTGTTGTTCTACTTTTTTATCGCTTTGAAATTTATCAGGAAACGCTACAAATCATAGCGTTCTTTAAAGACTCAATAAAACCTGAATATCATGCTCATCCTTGAAACTATTTTCCTGATCTCCGTTATCCTTATCTGGTTTATGATCGGGTATCAGTTTATTTTCAGTATTTTCGGTTATATTAATTTTATCCGATCCATGAAGGAAAAACAAAAGGTGGATCAGATGCACTTTGAACTTCCCACTTGCACCATCCTGATACCCGCCCATAACGAAGCAGTGGTTATCGGTAACACCATTGAAGCCATGTTAAAGCTTGAATATCCTGAAGGCAAGTTGAAAAGACAGTCGGGTAGTTTTGTTTAATGTTCCGGAAGGGATGGGGGGAAAGGGGAAATCCAGGGCATTGAACCTTGGAATTCAACAGGTAGATTCTGAGGTCATTGCCGTTTATGATGCGGATAATACTCCCGACCCGAAGGCATTGCATTACCTGGTGGCTTCTCTGATTTCTGATAAGGAACTTGGTGGCGTGATCGGCAAATTCAGAACCGTAAATAAAAACAGGAACCTGCTGACCCGGTTTATCAATATCGAAACATTGAGTTTCCAGTCAATGCTGCAGGCAGGGCGCTGGCAATTGCATAAAATCGCCACACTGCCGGGAACAAATTTCGTTATGTGGAAGTGGCTGATCGATGAGTTAAATGGATGGGACGAAGAAGCGCTGACAGAAGATTCTGAATTAAGCATCCGGATATATGAGTTGGGGTACAAGATCAAATTTCTACCATATGCCATCACGTATGAGCAGGAACCCGAAAAGTGGAGTGTCTGGATCAAACAGAGGGTTCGCTGGGTCAGAGGCAACAATTATGTTCTGGCAAAATTCCTGAAGGAAATTCCTAATTTCAAGAATAAACGGCTACGGTTTGACCTTCTATACACCCTGGCGGTTTATTATATTTTTTTTGTAGCAGTTGTCATTTCCGATATACTGTTCCTGTTAAGTCTGTTCAACATCATCCATATCCCGTTGCCCGGGCCATACTCTGCTGTATGGATAATCGCCATTGGGCTCTTTATGTTGGAAATCATGCTTGCAATTTCATTTGACCAGGAGGACAACTGGAAGAATTTCGGCCTTGTCCTCATCATGTATTTTACCTATTGTCAGCTTTGGATTTACGTCATGCTGAAGGCTTTTTACCTGGAGAACATTAAGAAAGCAGCTCATGTCTGGGATAAAACTGTCAGGTTTGAAGTCCATCCTGACAAACAGACTGTACGGGAATAAACTTCCTGTGCAGCGACCAACCGAGATCTTAGACCTTGGATGGAGCTTGTCTCAATGGCTGTCCAACCCATGGAGCATATAGTTCATATGCTGCAGCGATCTGGTAATTTCCGACATATATTCATTCACAGCCCTGACACTTCCGGGAAGGGTGAAAACAAGCGATTTACCCATGACCCCGGCCACAGAGCGGCTCAGGAGCGCAGCGGGTTTATCGGTGCCGTATTTCATCCGGATCAACTCCATGATGCCGGGAATCTCTTTATCCAGCAATGGTTTTACAACATCGGTTGTGAAATCACGCGGACCGATCCCTGTCCCTCCGGTGGTGATCACGAGGTCAAAAAGTTCCTCTTTGGCTTTATGAAGATACTCCTCCAGCTGATGGGGATCGTCGGGGATAAGGAAATTGTAAATCGCAAATTGCAGATTGCAGCTATTAAAGTAGGCTTCAAGGAGTTCCTTGACCCGCGGACCTGATTTGTCTTCGTATTCCCCGGCGCTGGCACGGTCACTGAGTGTGATGACCATCGCCCGGTATTTTTTCGGATGATACTCAAGCTCCATGCCTGCCTTCAGGATGCCGGGGCTCAGCACCCTGCAAAAAATTCCCTCCTTGGGCATCACGCAGTTCCCAACCTCCTTGAAGATGGCACAGCTGGTGCCATGGCATTCCTTACCGATTTGGGTCACCTCCAATTCGATATCCCCGGTGGTAAAGCGGTCGAGCGGGTGGGCAGTCCAAAGATCCATGCCCTCTGTGGTGAGATTCTCGGCAAACTCTCCGGGCAATACATTTCTTTTTGCCTCTGTTTCAAATTTTACGATGCTTTCAGTTCCGAGAAGGCTGACCTGCCGGTTCCAGTGGCCGGCGTGGGCATCGCCGGCAACACCGCAATGGGTCAGTTCGATCTGATTAACCGGTTTCTTGATGGTACCTTTCCGCTCTGAAATATTAACTGAGGTAATTTTAATTATCTGCATGTTGACTCTCCTTTTGCATTTTGACTTTGCATTTTACATTTTTCATTTTCACCCAATGTCTTCCTTGGTCTTTTCCACCAGAATGATTTCTCCGATAATCATGGATTTGTCAACGGCTTTGCACATGTCGTAAATGGTGAGCAATGCAACAGACACAGCAGTGAGGGCTTCCATCTCAATGCCGGTTTGGCCGGTGCATCTGGCCAGGCTTTCAACCTTCACCCCGGTTTGATCCATGCTGGCTTTGACATCGAGTTTGGTGATCTGCAGCGGATGGCATAAGGGAATCAGTTCGCTGGTACGCTTACCTCCCATGATGCCGGCGATTTCTGCAATGGTAAGCACATCGCCTTTTTTCAACTTGTTCTCTCTGATCAGCTCAATGGTCTCTTTCGACAGACCAATATGACCAGTTGCAGTCGCTGTGCGCAATTGAACTGTTTTTCCACTGACATCCACCATGTTCGCCTTTCCCAGTTTATCAACATGAGATAAGGCCAGTTTTTCTACTTTCGCCATTTCGCTATTTCGCTACTTCGCTATTTACCTATTTATCTATCCTCCGATATTATGAAAACCCCCGGTACTGTTCACACTTCCCTGTTCGGGCTTAAGACCGGCAGCCCGCTCAAGCGCCTCCCGGATACCCAGTTCACGGGTGCTGAACTGGATGTCGTTGAACAGGCAGGGACGGATCATGCCGCTGGCGGTAAGCCTCAGACGGTTGCAATTCGCACAATCGCCCCCATGGCCGTTTTCCACGATTGTAAAACAACCGTCGGCCAGGCTCATTTCGTGGATAAACCGTGCTTCAAGACCATTTTCCCGGCAATACTCCCTCACCGCCACGGCATCCGGTTCATTGGAGGAATTACGCACAACGCAATTGATCTTTACCGGGTTCAGGCCGGCTTTTTGTGCCGACTCGATGCCTTCCAGTACTTTTTGAATATCTCCTCCGCGGGTGATGGCTCTGAATTTTTCAGGATCAAGGGTGTCAAGGCTCACATTGATCCGGTGAAGTCCGGCATTGGCAAGGTCAACGGCGAATGATGACAGAAGCACTCCGTTCGTGGTGAGCCCGAAATCTGAAATTCCTTCGATCATGGCTATTTTTTCGATCAAGGAAATAACCCCTTTGCGCACCAGCGGTTCTCCTCCGGTGATCCGTACCTTGGTGATGCCCAGGGTAACGGCCTCCCGGATCACCAGCACAATCTCTTCGAAACTCAGAATATCTTTATGATCCAGCAGTTTCACGCCTTCAGCCGGCATGCAGTAAATGCAGCGAAGGTTGCAGCGATCGGTGATGGAGACACGGAGGTAATTGATCTTCCGGTTATAGCGGTCGTACATACACCTGTTCCCCTTTGTTTATGATGGTGGTTCCGATCTCCATCAACATGATTCCGTTGGCGGCAGAATAGGCATTGATATGGGCCGACCCATGGTATTCGACCGGAAAAACGACTCCGTCTCGGATGATAACCGGGATCATGGATTTACGGACAGATTTTCTGCGGGAATAATCAACGCCCATCGGAAGTTTTAACTCCATCGGCATCTCGTTATAACCCATCATCCGGTGCAGAAACGGCCTGACCATCATTTCAAATAATACGAATGAAGAGACAGGATTCCCCGGCAATCCAAAAATAAAGGTATTATTCCGGCGGCCAAATACCGTTGGTTTTCCGGGTTGAATGGCTATACTTTTAAACAGGATCTCAATACCGGCTTCCTGCATCACGGCAGGCACGAAATCAAAATCTCCCATGGATACGCCACCGGTGAGCAGCACGACATCGTTATGGGCAAGGGAGCGGTCGATAATTTCACGCAGCGCCTGACTTTCATCCGAAACAATTCCATAACAGGCCGGTTGTGCCGGAATGGTTCGCACCTGGGCTTCGAGCTGCGTGGCGTTGGAGTTCCTGATCTGTGCGATTCCGGGGGTAATTCCGGGTTCAACGAGTTCATCACCGGTAGAAATTATACCCACCCTGGGAAGCTTCGCCACCAGGGGGTTAACACTCCCCACACTGGCCAGCACAGCCATGTTTGCAGGTGTGATCAGGGTGCCTTTTGGCAATACAAGGTCGCCCGTTGTGACATTCTCACCACGGTAGCAAATATTTTTCGACGTGTTTTCTCCTTTAATCTGCACCTGGTCTTCCCCTGTTTTTTCCGTATCTTCAACCATGACCACCCAGTGTGCCCCGGCTGGAACCATGGCGCCGGTCATGATCTTGGAACATTGGCCAGGCAGGATGGTTTTATTGGGGATAGTACCGGCCGGAATCGTTTCAATGAGCTGAAGAGTCACGAAAGGTTGTTTCCCACCCGCGATCAGGTTAGCCAAATCTGCAGGATGACAGGCATACCCATCCACTGCCGATTTGTCAAACGGCGGCATATCCATGTCTGAAAAGATATCTTCGGCCAGGATCCTTCCCAGGGAATCGGATAATTCAACACGCTCAAAAGCGAAAATGTACTCCTGAGAGAGAACTGTCTTTAACGCATCTTCAAATAATATCATATTTCACTATTTCACTATTTCACTATTTCGCTATTTCGCTACTTCGCTACTTCACTACTTCGCTACTTCACTACTTATTGATGTATCTCACCGCGCTTGCCTTAAAATGTACCCAGCATGTTTTTCCGGCTGTCAGATCGAGTTTTTCAAGAGATTCCCGGGTAATAAGTGCATGAAGTTCAATACCTGCATCAATGGTTACCTCAATGCCGCCGGCATTTGGAACGATCTCCACAACGGTTCCGCTGAAATTATTGGTGGCGCTGGTCTCAACAGCGGCGGCCGAAAGCAGGATATCCTCTCCCCGGATGAGGATATAACCTTCGCCAGCTGTCGTATCTGTAACGACACGAATCCTGATATTGTTGCATGTATCGGCAAAAACAGCCTGATCCTTCGTCGCCAGTTTAACTGAGAAGAAATTTTTGACTCCGATGAAATGGGCAACAAATTCTGATTTCGGATGAAGGAACACCTCCGATGGGGTTCCCGACTGAATGATCGTTCCCCGATGGATCACAGCGATTCTGGTTCCCAGAGAAAGCGCCTCTTCGTAATCGTGGGTAACATGGAGGATGGTTTGTCCCCTGCGGTGAATCGAGCGCAGCAAACGCCGCAACTCGCCCTTCAGCCTGGTATCGAGTGATGAAAGCGGTTCATCCAGCAGCAGGATGGCGGGTTGCTGGATGAGGGTGCGCCCAAGGGCAACCCGTTGCAGTTCGCCTCCCGATAATGTACCCGGTTTGCGGGCGAGTAGTTCGCCGATTCCCAGCTCATTTGCAACAGCCTTTACTTTTTCATGTTTCTCCACTTTGCTCAATTTAGCGCCGTGAAGGGAATAGGCTATGTTTTCTGCCACCGTAAGATGAGGGAAAACGGCATGATCCTGAAAAACCAAACCGATCTTCCGGTTCTGGATTTTTTCATTTGTAATGTCATTACCCGCAAGCAGAATAGTTCCGGTATCAGGCGCTACCAATCCTGCAATGGTTTCAAGTACCATCGATTTCCCGGCACCCGATTCGCCCAACAGGATATAATAATCACCCTGCTCAACAGAAAATGAAACATCCGTTAAACCGAAATCTGCAAACCTTTTTGAAACACCCCTAAGCTCTAACATTTTTTTTATTACCCTGTCACTTTGTTACTTTGTTACTTTGTCACTTTGTTACTTTGTCACTTCGTTACTTTGTCACTTAGTCCCTCTTCCCCATCCTTCTCCTTCCCCAACCATCTCAATAAAACAAATAATGTGAGCGAAATCAGGATGAAAAGTACCGAAACCGGCCGCGCATATTTCAGTCCGAAGGCACCGAACCGCTCATAAATCATTACAGGTGTAATCATCGGGTGATAAGCTACCACGATTACAGCGCCGAATTCGCTCATGCCGCGGGCAAACATCAGGATGAGTCCCGACAGGATATTCCGCCATGCCAGCGGCAGAGAGATGGTGAAGAAAACCCGGTAAGGAGATGCTCCCAACGTCAGGGCTGCCTTTTCCAGTCTTACCGGAACGCCTGAAAAGCCATCCCTGGCGGCATTGATGAGGTATGGTATACTCACAAATGCCATTGCGATGGCGATCCCGGCAGGGTGTCCCACGAAATCGAGGCCAATGGCCGAGCCCAGCTTCCCGAGCGCCGATTCACGCGAAACAAAGCCAAGGAGTGCGATACCGGCAGCCGAATGGGGAATCACAACCGGAAGGTCAATGATTCCTGTTACCAGTTTTTTCAAAGGAAAACGCTTCCGGGCCAACAGGTAAGCCAAAGGAATGGCTGTGACAGAAAAAACCAGTGTTCCTGCCAGTGATGTATAAATGGTAAGCCAGATGCTGTTCCTGACTTCTGCTTCACGGGCAGTTTCAAATACCTGAGCGGGCGTTGTGTTCAGGAACATCCCCGCCAGCGGCGCAACAATGAATAGCAGCACCAGCGATCCCAGGAGGAGGAAGGTTGCCTGTATGGATGTGAAGCGTTGGGTCAATTTACATGTTTTTCGTGACACGTGACGCGTGACTGCCGACTGCCGACTGCCGACTGCCGACTGCCGACTTATTTTTTTCATTGAATTTCAATGCGTATTTCCGACAGGGCTTTCACAGCGCGGTCGGAGAAAAAGTCGCAGGAGGGGAAGATACGGAATTTGCCGCCATCTTTTTCCTCTGGACACGGAACAAGCAATACTTCGGCCTGGTCGCTGCGGTTCATGATCTCACTGATCGTATATACTGAACGGTATCCATCAATTCCGGCACATACCACCAACCCCGTCCGCAGGTTTTTCCGGCTGAATTTAATCTTGTCAGCCAGGTAATCCTTCAGGTAAACCCCTGAAAAAGGCTGCGTGCTGTGAATACCCCGTCCTTTCCCATAGAATATGGTATGCAGCGTCTCATTTTGCAACGTGGCCGGAGTGGCAGTGAAGCTGTCAATCATACTTTCGCCTGAAAACACATCCACTTTTGCAGACACAAGCGGGCTGATTTCCCGGTTCACGACATAATTTCGTGGATAGGAGAGCACGGTAATCTTTACAGGGCTGGAAATATTCCGTTCCGAGATGAGATCTTGTCCCACGATTAACTTGCTCACCTCAGGCAATGGCCAGAGATCTTTGGTTTTACTGGGAACGATGCGCATAACCTCCGTGGCAATGATCGCATTATGAAGGAAATTCGGGTAGTAAATTTCCCCCCAGCTTAAGATCACTTTTTCGCCTGATGCATTTTCAATTTCAACATAAAGGTCGATGATCGGGCGGAAATCTGCTGCGTTTTTTTTCTTTAAAACCCTGTCATTGAGAATATCAAACAAGGAATAGCCATCGTAACGATATGCCCCGACAAACTGATTGACGGTGTCATTTTTAAGCAACGCCTCTTTTACGATTACCGAATGTTTCGTAAGTTTCGTAAAATCAACCTTCCCCGGGTTTTCAACCTCCCCTGCAATATAGAGGTCGCTTACGGGAAGAATAAAAGTCTCTTCGTTGTCATAAAAATTGTTGTTCTTGTCGGTCTTGTCCGGAATAACCTGTATGGCAGGTTTCAGGGTGGATTCAATTTTCAAGGATTCTTCTGGTTTTTGAGCATAAATCGAAGACAAAAATACAGGTAAAAACAAAATGGTAGTGAGTTTTTTCATGATCATTCATTTAGTGATTGATTAAAAAGTAGCTGATAATTCAAGGGTGATCATTCTGCCGGGACTTTGCTGGAGCTGGTCATTAATAAAGATGGCGTTAAAAATATTTTCAACATTAACTGCTGTTGTTATATGATTGAAAAAAGTGTGCCAAATCCTGGCGCCAAATGTTTGGAA
>JAPLDG010000004.1:0-15703 GCA_026391845.1 Bacteroidota bacterium
AGCTGTTCTGCACTCCGTTTGATCCGGAGCTCAGAGCCGATGGACGGATTCGAACCGCCGACCAGCTGATTACAAATCAGCTGCTCTACCAGCTGAGCTACATCGGCAATCGTTCCCTTTTTGAAAAGGACTGCAAAAGTAAAAACAATTTGAATACGAAACAAGCATTTATTGAAATACTTGGCAGAAAAAGAAAGTTTTTTTTAACAAAATCTGTACCGAACTCTAAAACCATTGAAAACAGTGCGTTTCCATAAAATGCGAAAGCAGCCAAAAAAAGGCTGCCTTCGCGCGCTTTCACACTGAAAGGTTATTAACTTCCTCTTACCTTCTCTTTATGTTTAACAAGTTGTTTACGCAAAGCTTCCGCTGCAAGGTCAATGGCCGCTTCAAAAGTGGTCGCCTCCTTCTTTGCAAAAAGATCATACCCTTTTACCAAAAGCCGTACCTCTGCAATTTTATTTTCCGGCGTTTCGGTATTATCCATTTTTAAGATCACCTCACTGCCAATCACCCCTTCAAAAAAAGTGTGCAGTTTTTCCAGTTTTTCGTTGATAAAGGCTTCTAATTTCTTATCAGCCTTGAAATGGACAGAGTTAATTTTAACATTCATTCCTACCTCCTTTTTTATGCCTTTGGATGGGCTTGTTTGTAGATTCTCTTCAAATTATCAATCGTGTTGTGCGTGTATATCTGAGTGGCCGAAAGGTTTGCGTGTCCCAGTAGCTCCTTTACAGCATTCAATTCGGCTCCGTTATTTAAAAGGTGTGTTGCAAAAGTATGGCGCATCACATGCGGACTTTTCTTTTTCAGTGTTGTAACATGGCCCAGATAGCTGGTAACGATGCGGTAAACCATCCTGGGATATATCGGATTGCCCTTGTCTGTAAGGAATAGATTGTTGATCTCACCAAACGAATTCCTTTTTTCAACAAGATAAGATTTCATCAGTGTATCCAATTTATTACTGAACGGAATCAAACGTTCTTTATTTCGTTTGCCTAAAACCTTGATCGTATCATGGTGGAAATCAAGATCAGATTCTGTCAGGTTGACCAACTCCGCCAGCCGCATGCCTGTCGCATAAAATAATTCCAGGATGAGTTTATTGCGAATTCCCGGATACCCTACGCCAAAATCAACATCGTCCAGTACGATTTGCATTTTATCTTGTTCAATGAAAACCGGCAACCGCGTGGATAATTTGGGTGCCATAATTTTTTTCATCGGGCTTATTGTGATAATCCCCTCACGCTGAATATATTTGTAAAATGATCTGAGTGTGGTGAGTTTGCGGGTTATCGATCTCGCACCTATGCCTCGCTCCATCATGTCTGCAAGCCATGAACGAACCATTGGAACCGTCACATCAGGCAGGTCAGTGATGTTGTATTGGTGGCTCAGGTAATCGAAAAACTGATCCAGATCGATCCGGTAGGCAGTTACGGTGTGCGAAGAATACCGTTTTTCGTATTGAAGATATAAAAAAAAGAAGAACTTTTGCCGATAACAAATCATCTGGTAAATATACAGAGATAATGACCAGAAACAAAATTTCTTCTTATAAAAATTCTAACCGCTGTTACTTGGCGGCCTCAGCATCCTGAAGGTGCTGAATGTAAATCGCCTTATTAACTGCTTCCCGATGTTTGATGGAGGGTTTTGTGAATTTCTGACGTTCGCGAAGTTCTTTCACGACACCGGTCTTTTCAAATTTACGTTTCAGTTTTTTCAAAGATCTGTCAATGCTTTCGCCTTCTTTAACAGGTACGATAATCATGCTTTTCGCTCACTTTCTTGTTAATGTGAATACTAAATGTTTATAAAGGGCTGCAAAAGTACAATGTTAATTCGTTATTTCCAAAACAATTTTAATCGTGACGCGTCACGTGTCACGCGTCACGCGTCACATCTTCCCTAAAGCTTTCCCAGAATAAAATCCGTCATCCTTTTATAGAGATGAAATGTGGTGTTTTTACCGGAATAGATCCCATGATTGCTGTTGGGGTAGAACTGCGACTCAAATTGTTTGTCGGCCGCGATCAGAGCAGTCGCCATGTCATATGAATTCTGCGGGTGCACATTGTCATCAGCCATGCCACAAATGAGCAGCAGGTTGCCGGTAAGTTTGTCTGCATGGTTCACAGGGGAGTTATCCTCATATCCATCATTGTTTTCCTTTGGGGTTCTCATAAACCGCTCTGTGTATATATTGTCGTAATATTTCCAATTCGTAACCGGTGCGACAGCTATCCCAAAACTGAAAAAATCGGCACCTTACCTTTGGTCAGACATGACAAGGTGAGATAGCCACCAAAGCTCCATCCCCACATTCCGATCCTGGCTTTATCGACATAGTCCAGCGTTCCAAGGTATTTTGCCGCCTCAATCTGGTCAAGTGTCTCATATTTGCCCAACTGGAGGTAGGTGCATTTTTTAAACTCCTCTCCCCTCCCACCGGTTCCGCGGTTATCAACGGATACTACGATGATCCCGTGCTGAGCCCATAACTGGTTCCAGGAAGTAACGGCTCCCCAGGTGTTGTTAACCGTTTGTGACCCGGGACCTCCATATATTGTAAAGAGAACCGGATACTTCTTTGCTGGATCAAAATCGGGTGGTTTTACCATCAATCCGTTGAGTTCTGTCCCGTCCCCGGTTTTGAACTTGAAAAACTCGGCTCTGCTGTAACCATAATCAGTCATGGTTTCCCTGAGTCTGACATTGTCCTGCAGCATGCGCACTTCAGAACCATCTGATTTATAAACTGCTATGTATGGTGGAGTATTGATATCCGACCAGCGGCCTGTGTAATAAGTAAATGTCTTGTTAAAATCGGCTGAATTCCCTCCCGGTTTTGTATTCAGCCTGATCTTTTTCTTGCCATCCAGACTTACGGCGCAAATGTCTTTATCCATCGGTGAGGTTTCCGTGGATGAATAATAAACAACTCCTTTTTTTTCATCCACACCCATGATATCCAGTACTTCAAAATTGCCTTTGGTTAACTGGCGGACCGGTTTTCCAGTGAGATCATATAAATAGATGTGCCGGTATCCGTCCTTTTCGCTGGAAAACAGAAACTCCTTTTGGTTTTTCAGAAAATGCCAGTGATCGTTGATCTCGATATAATATTTATTTTCTTCGGTATAAATCACTTGTGAACTTCCGGTTGCCGCATCTGCCAGGAGAAGTTCGAGTTTGTTCTGATGACGGTTCACCCGGTAAAGTGCAAGGGTGTTGGCATTTTCAGTCCATTTGATCCTGGGAATATAAATATCTGTTTCTGATCCGATATCCACCGGAGTGATCTTTTCAGCGGCCAGATCATACAGATAAATACCAATGATCGAATTTTCTTCCCCCGCTTTGGGATATTTATACTTGTATTGTTCAGGGTAGAGATCACCATAGTAAGTAAGCTGGTACTCTTTCACTTTGCTTTCATCAAACCTGTAGAAGGCGATCCTTTTGCCATCCGGTGACCAGAAAAATGCCTGAGAAAACTCAAATTCCTCCTCATAAACCCAATCTGTAGCGCCGTTGATGATTTCGTTCGGCTTGCCATCGCTGGTAATCCGGGTTTCAATACGGGATGCGGGATCCTGGTTTACGTCGGTGATGTCGGTGATAAAAAGATTGTTATCCCTCACAAAAGCCACCCGGGAACCGTCGGGAGAAAAAGTAGCCAGCCGCTGCTTGCCATTTTTTGAAAGCGGAAAAACCTTACCTGCTTTGATGTCGTAGATATAATAATCAGCTTTGGACGATCTTCTGTAGATTACTTCTTCATCGGTGGAAAACAATATTTTGGATTCATCATCACTGAACACAAAGTCACTCATGGCAATGGGTAGCGAGTCACCAGCCGGAATCAGGTTTTTGCTCAATACGATCGTCCCGGCATATTTTCCTGTTTTGTATTCATATGTGTTGAGACTGTCCTTCTTAACCTGACAGTAGTGGTCACCGTCATTCATAGACTGTACCCCGGGAAATCCCTTTGAAGCGAACTTCCTGTTTTTGTATATATCCTCGAGAGAGATGACTTTTTTTTCGTTCTGAGCCATTCCCGGCTGTTGGATGGAAATCAGGAACAGGCAGAGCGCCAGGTTGATTGCTATTCGCTTCATTATTGACTGGGATTTGGAAAAAGGCTTAATTTTGAACTTCAAAATTAGGGAAATATGCTTAATTCAGCTGAATTATTCGATGTATATCAGGAAACGCTCGATAAACCGGATGGTAACGGGATTTACCGAAATTTGAAATGAACGTTTCCTATATGAAAAGATTTAATATCTTTGCACCCCCTTGGGATGTTAGCTCAGTTGGTTTAGAGCATCGCCTTGACAGGGCGGGGGTCGTGGGTTCGACTCCCTCACATCCCACTTTATTTCTTGATTAACAATCACTTACGAACCAATTCATCGGTTTTGGATAAGATGAAACAACTTGAAACAATCCTGAAAGATTTGTTATCCTATTCTGAAAAAGATGTATTTGAATTTTCAAAGGGGTTAAGGCATTCAGAAATCAGAAATATTACCAATAAACTGAAAAATATCACTGAAATTTTAGATACCCAATATAAAAAGGGTGTTGGAAAGTGGGAAATATTGGTTGAAGATGATAAAAAGGTATCTATTGTTGAATTTTCACCGGATGAAACCTATTTAACCGTTAAAGAGGTATCAGATTTATTAAAATTTTCAACCGTTACCATTTATAAGATGATAAAGAAAAAGGAATTGAAAGTTTTTAGAAGTGGAAATAAAATTAGATTACCTAAATCACAATTTATAAAGTAAAATGATTTTTCATAATAAATATACATTCACTTTTATAGGGTATAAATATATTTTTCATCCCGGGAAACCACTTTATGATGGTGAAAATTGATTTAATTCTAAAGTTAAATTTGTAATACTTAAACCGATATGTTATAATTAACCTATCGCAGTTCCCATCCCAAATATTTATACATCACAAAATTAACCCATAATTACCCTTTTAAAGTGTTTTAATACACTTTCACCCCTTCCGCAATACAATCCATTAACATTTACTTTTAATTCATTACATCTATCCTAAAAGGTTCCGGGATTGAATCGGGATTTAGTAAGATATATATTGAATATTTGAACCGGAAATGAATTTTCTATATAAGATTTTAGTTTTTTATATTGATACCGATTTAAACCGGAAATGAATTTCTTTTATAAGATTTTTATTTATTACGATTCAAATCGGGAAATGAATTTTCTATATAAGATTTTAGTTTTATAAATTAATAACGTATCAATGGAAGTTAACAAGTTTTTACATTGATTTAGATAACGTATCAATGGAATTTAACAAGTTTATACTTTTATAATTGAAAGGTGTATAAAATTGTAAAGTTGTTTCGTAGTTTTCTTAAGTATAGAGAACATTAAATATACAATGGGCTTTAACAAGTTTATACATCATTTTGAAATCTTTGTAAAAAAATGTTAATTACCATTAACACGTTATCTAAATTAATGTATAAACCTGTTAATTACCATTAACACGATGATTTATACAAATCCATAAAAAATGGAAAAAATACACTTTTTTAATATAATATATAATAATGAATAAGATATTGAAAATAAATTAAACTTTCTATTCTTATACAATTACAAATAAAAAATAACAATTAATTATGGCAAACAAGAAAACAGGTAAAAATAGAAGGGTTTATCCTACCTATTTAAGTGAAGAAGCAATAAATATTCACAAAAGATTAAAGGATATTGGTATAGGATATAATATCTATATTGAAAACTTTATTGAAACTGAAGGTAAAAAATTATTAGATGAATCAACAAAAAAGTAAAATAATAAATTAATCGCTCTTTGAAATATTGAATTAAGATAAATAATAATAATAGAAATAAAACGGGATAAAATTGGGTTAATTTAACCTTATTTTATCCCAAACTTATCCATAAAATAAATTTATTTACATAATCAACTCATAATTAATTAACTATATATATATGTAAACATTTTAAAGAAATGTATTATATTATATACAGTTGATATACTTTCTATAATTATCTATTGATAATCAATGATAAATATTTTTATATTTTGAAATTAATATACCAAATCAATGTAATTATACATAATAACTTATCCCAAAATTATCCATTTTTCAAAAAACTATTTAATATATAAAAAGAAAATATTAACTTAAATGAAAAACACTGCGAGGATATTACATAGAAGGGGAAAAGTAGAATTATATTATTATAAAGGAAAAGGTATTTACATACCTACCAATGTAACAACAAAACAATATAATGAAGATCCACAAATGAAAATGTTTGTTGATAATATGTTTAATAATATGAGTAATGTTATAACAAATTACTTTTTAGAAAATAAGAAAGAATTTCCTACAGCTGATTACGTTAAGAATAAAATAGATGTGATTAAAAATAAAACCGATAATATTACATCACTTTTTGAAATATATTTAAAAAGTAAAATTAAAGTAACACCCGAAACACTTATTAATATAAAGTATTATGGAAACTTCCTGAAAAGATATGATGAAATAAACAACATTGATATAAATAAAATAGATGATGAATTTATAACATTACTTTCAAAATTCATTTATAAAACAGGATTGAGTGATAATGTGCATCATTGTGTTTTAGTATATATTAAATCCTTTATAACATTTTGTATAAAAGAAAAACACTTTCCAGATAAAAATATTGATTGGGAATTACATAAAGTTGAAGTAACACAAAATTCTTATGAAGTATTAACAAAAACTGAATTAGATTTTTTGCGTGATAAAAGATTAACCGAAAAAAATAAAGTGTTTAAAAAGATTTTAGATATGTTTCTTTTCTGCTCATATTCATCTTTACGTTATTGTGATTTAGTGCGAGTGAATTTAGAATATTTAAAAGATGATAATAACAGAATAGAAATGAAATCAAAAAAAACTAAAGTAATGTTATACCCTTCTTTAAACGAAAATAACTATTCTTTAAATCTATATACAATTACTTATTATGATAAAACATTAAAAAGAATGTTAAAAAAATATAGCAATGAAATGGAATCATTTAAGAAAATTGTTAAAGTTAAAAAAACGGTTGAAGGTAAAGAAACATTTACAGATAAATATAGATATGATTGTTTTTCATCTCATTCTGGGCGTAGAAGTTTTTGCACGATTCAATTAGATATGGGTACATCACCTTTGAAAATTCGTGGTTATACTGGCCATAAATCTGATGCTCAATTATACACCTACGGGCAACGTAAACCTGAATCAGAAAAAGATAATAAAATCACAGATTTATTATTGTAATAATTATTCCCTTCCTATTTTGATAATGAAAATACTTTAAATTTATTCTTATTCATTATCAACAAATTAAACAAATATATCCAAAAACATCAAATTTATTTTGGATTATTTGGCTATTTCTTATATATATTATAAATGAGAATAATATTTTATTTTCTTATAAACTTTTAAAGTTGTTGGCACACTGAAAAAGTAATAATATAAAATGATAAAATATGATGGACTACTTGATCAAATATTAAGATTCATTCATGATTTCCCACAAATATTAGATACAGAAAAACTAATAAAGGAATCATTACAAACCCGCCTTGATATTGAGCCTACTCTGGATAAAGAAAAATATCTAAATGAATTACTATTAAACACAACTGAATTTAATAGTAATATCACATCTCAAATCATTAACCTTTTAAAAGATTACAACGATCCTGATTTATATTCAGCAGATAGATATTTTACAACTACTGAAATAAGTAAAATATTTAATGTAAAAAAAATATCAGTTAATAAATGGGTTTCAAATGGAAAAATTAAACATAAACAAAAAATTAAAAAGGGTAAAATTGAAATTCCTATAAATGGAATAGAAATATTTGTTAATGAAAATCCAATTTACAAAAACAGATGGATTAATTACAAAAATAAAAAATAATAACACTTACAATGATTAAGAAAAATAAATCTACATTAACATTATTTTTAGATGATGATACAATTCAATATTTAGATGATATTAAAAATAAGTATTATATGAATAAGAGCACCTTCATAAGTGTTTTATTAAAAAGATATGGTAAAGAATTATTGAAAAATATTTACACAAAAGAATAAATGTAAACGGGTGAAATTATAGTGTATAGTAATTTATTGGGTGTATCTCCGGAAGATACACCCAAACACCCACCAAATTAAAACAACTATACACAACAAAAAATATTTATACACATAATGAATAATTTAACACTTTATGAAAAACCAATTTTTGATACTGAAATTATTGATTTAGGAATAAACAATAATAGAAAGTTTGCAAGAGTGCCAATATGGAATGATAATATAAATACTGATACTTATAAAAAACTTTTATTACAGTATAATACACTAATTTATCTTAATTCAAAAACACCGGATAATCTGGAATCAATGATAAAAACTGATATTTTAAAATGGTTATACATTAAAAACATTAAATTTTACAAAAATGGTAAAGATGAATTAGTAAGTTATATAAAAGAAATTAGTAACAAAACATATTCATCTAAATTTGTATTAAGAAAATCCAGAAGATTCTTTTATAATGAAGAGTTAATTATGATGAATCATAATATTTGCTCAAGTGAAGCATTGAAATACTTTAAAAATCAAATAAGAATTTCACTTAATAAATCATCTTCATGTTTTGAATCAAATATTTCAAAAATAGTTGAAATGAGTAAACTAAATAAAAATATACTTTCACTTTCTTTAATTAGTAGTGTTATAGGAAAAACTAGCAGGACAACAATATTTAATTACAAAATCAAAATTAAAAATGATTATCCCGAAATTAAAATATTATCCAACACTAAAGAAGATATATTTTTAGAAAGTATTGAAAATAATAAAACATTATTAGAATTGAAAGGGACAACCATAAATGAATATCTTAACATCTTAAATAGTAAAGGTTATAAATATACAAGAATGAGCATTTATAATTATCTTAAAAAATATCCCGAAATAAAAGAATTATTTATAAAGAAAAATATTGTTACAACTTCAAAGGAAATAGAAAAAGAAGATAAATTTGATTTGGATTCATTTATGGATAACAAAGAATATCTAAATTATCAATTAAGTGAAAAGAAACCATTAACGCAACAAATAATAAAAGATGATAAATATACTGATGAAGAATATTTTTTGCTTCCTGAATCATCTAAACAAGTTTTAGATAGTAATTTTGATAATATGATACCCTTATATAGTGAAATGAAAACACCTGTTGCTCAAGCTAACTGGAAAAATAAATATGGTAACATATAAAAATAAAATAAATGAAATGAAAAAATTAGATGTTATTACAAAGAAATTAGATATTATTCAATCATTACTTTATCAGATAAAAGATATACAAACAATAAAAAATGATTTTGATGTATCAGATATAATTAAATGGATAGATGATAGAAATAGAAAAAGAATTATCAAAATAAATTAAAATATTTTAACTCTTTTGGTGAAATTTTATATATAGTATAAACAGTGGATTGATTAAATTATTTTGGTTATGTTTTCTAGTTTGATCAATTCCACTGTATTTTAAAAATATAACTTAAATATGAATAATATAAATAATAATACTTATACTTTAAAAGATGGAACCACAATAACAACCGATGCACCGTTGCGTAAAGGAACAAAAGTATTTGTTTTAGGTGAGCCAATACCCGATGGTTTGTATATCGTTGATTCTGGACCGGATTTAATTTACATTACAGTAATTGAAAATAAAATTGATAAAACAAAAAGAGTAGAAAAAACTGATACTAAAACAATAGATAAAATTCAAAAGGAGCAAAGATTTGAAATTGTATATAGATTCTTAAAAGAAAATAAAAGGAAATGAAAAGATTATACGCTGAAATTTCAGAATCAGATTTAGATTTATATAAATCATACTTGGAAATTTATGGATTTAAAATTTCAGGTAGAATAAAATTTCTAATATTAAACGATTTACATAATTTCAAAAATTTAACGCAAAATAAAATAACACAACTAAAAAATAATTTAACAGAACATGAATGAAAAATTTGTTACCGAGAACCAATACACAGAAGTATTACAAAAATTAGAAAAATTAAACCAAAGTTTAATTAATTACAAAGAAACATTAGCCAAATATGATTTTAAATATAGTTTTGATATTAACACCTTGTTAAATGAATATGGTGAAAGTAATTTCAAATTGATACTTAAAAATGATATTAAAGTATCTATATCAATGGAGAAAAGTGCAGATAAAGATAAATTTAAAAGGGACTATATAAATGATAAGGAATTTAATAAACATCAAATAATTGAGGATAGTTATTTGATGTTTATAAACAACTTTCATTCCTTAATTAATGAAAATCCGGAAATTGGTAAATACGAAATTAAATATAATATCATATCAATCGAAAATACTTTGTTTACAAAGTTTTTAGATAATGTAAAAAATACTTTTAATGATATGGATATTTATTTTACATTATTTACAGGAATGAAAAACATGCAACACGATGATATTATTACAGGGTGGAACCGTAGCTGGGAATGGTATTATGATATGAGAACCGGAACATTTACAGAAGCAGGAATAAATTTAATTAATACTAAAATTGGAAATGATTCACGTTTTTATAATATTATAGATGAAAAGATAATTTCCTTTGAATTATAATGAATAAATATTTAACTATAAATGAATCAATAAATATTACCCGAACAAATTATGCTCATTTATATTATAACAAAGAAAGGTTAGGATTTATTAAAAGTGGTAAAACAATTTATTTAAACGAAATGAAAGTTAAAGTATTGAAGAAGTATTTACAAATATTTGGTAAAAAATTAGTTTTTGATTCAAGGATCTACAAAGTTAAGAAATGTAAAGCAATCGTTTATGATACATTACAAACCACGTTTTCAAGAGGTGAGGTTATCCGTATCTTTATAAGTAGGGGTTATCATCCCATAACAGCAGATCGTTGGTTACAGGGGTTAAAAACGGGTAATTTGATTAAAGGAATAGGAAAAGGATTGTATGTTAAGAATAAAAATACTATACTGGAGTAACTTTCGTAGTTTGATTTAGTTGCAGTGATTGTATAGTATAACCTCACCTCCCGGCAATTGGGGTGGGGTTTTTTATTGTTTATAACCTTGTTGAAAAATATTTCTTGCATAATGAATATTTATACTATACCTTGCGGAAAAATATAAACAATCTAAAACTAAATGTTATGGGTTTCTTTTCAAATTCAAACAGTAATGAGTATCAAAAGGAATATGATATTCTTATCGCAAAATCAGATGTAATTGGTGAATATTTAAAAATAATATTAGAATATCTAAAAACATTAGAGGATAATAATACAAATATTCATGAATTATTCGGAAAATTAAATGAGAACATTGAAGAAACAAAAGAGGAATTTACAAAATTTGTTGAAGTCCCGAATATTGAAACCTTAATGAATAAATTTATTCCGGTAATTCAATCTGCAACAAATTTAATTACATCATTTCAACCATATTTTGATTTAAAAGCAAATATTTCCGGTGAAATTGATAAAGGCATTGCACAATATACTGAATGGAGTGATAGAGTTGGAGTATTAAAAAACAAATTATAACTAATCTTAAATATTTACAATTATGGAAACAATTAAAATTACTTTATCCGATGATCAAAAAATGGAATACCAAAAAAATAAATTAGTTGAAATTTCTAATCGCCATGAAAAAGAAATAAGTGATTTAAAAATTAAAAATGAAAAAGATTTAAAGGAATTAATAATTAAGCATGAAAAGGAAATTGAAGAAATAACAAACAAAATTAAAACTATTAAAACACTGGAAATTATTGATCCTTTGATCCCCGTTACAAAAAATACAAAATTAATTCGGGTATTTAATGATAAAAAATTAAGTGATTATTCAAATATTAAAGAAATTTTAACCACTCAAATAGGTGAGGGTAAATCTATTTCTGAAATTGCCCGAATTCTTGGAGTAGGTAAACAAGGATTGTATAAAAAAGCGAATGAATTTTCATTAATTCAAAAGAAAACAACAGGTAAAAGAGTTGGGAGAAGAAGTAAAGAAGAAATTAAAAATATTGAATTGAAAATTTTAGAAGCGAAAGAAAATGATATTTCTTTTACAACTTTATCAACAGAATTAAACGAGGATATCAATTATTTGAGTAAAATTTGGGAAAACATTTTAAACTATACAGAAACAAGTGAGTTTAAAGAAAGGATTGAAAAAATAATTGAAAAACAGAAAATAAAGAAACAAGAAAATAAAATAAGAAAATAATTTTATTATGAAAAAATATTTGATTATTTCAGTATTTGTATTAATTGGGATATTAATTATAATATCATTGGTAAAGAAAAATAAAGAAGAAAATGAACCCCCAATTAACACAAATGAATTAGTATTAAAGTATTCCAAAGATCCATCAAAGAATATACCGCACACCCCTTTAAAAATAATTCATGATAAAAAATTTGGACATATCAGAATGTTTTGTTGTATTATTTCTGATACAAATTGGGTTCTTATCAAAAATGAATGTAATGAATTATTGAAAAGTGATGAAATTGGTTTTGTATTCTGTTATGATGATATAACAAAGGTAAAAGATATTACAAAATTTACTGATCCACTTGTTGCAGCCCCAGATGATGGAAAAGATTATATTTTTGAATACAATAAAACACCATCAGGTAAAGGTTATTCAGATGTTTTATTTTATAAATATGTTAATAATTTAAAGAAATGAAAAATCTATTTTTATTATTTGGTTGTTGTATTCTGTTATTTGGTTGTGATAAAGATAAATCAATGATAAAAAAAGATTTAGATTCACGGTTTACCAAATATGAAATAGTTGAAATTAAAAAGGATAGTTGTAATATTCAAACAGCATTTGAAACAATATTAAGTTTTAAAATACGGGTATCAGAAACAAATTTAAAAATCATTGATGCAATAGATAGAATACGTTTGAATATGGAACCCCAAAAGAATTTTAATTTAATAGATTCTATCCATAATGAAATAACTAATTCAATGGAAAAATTTGAAAAAACTAAATACAGTAAACCCGATCCTTGTTACTATGTAAAATATTTAGTTTATAAAGATGAAAATAAAATACCAAAAGAGGAATATTATTACATCGCACATCAAAGTAATAGTGTAATGCACCGCCCGATTGAATGGAATGAATTTATGTATCAGGAAGAATATGATAAATTAATTCAGGATGCAGTGAAATACACCGGAGAAATAACTGAATTAAGTTTAAAGTATAGGAAATAAAATATTAACCTATTAAATAAAATATTATGATACTAAATATATATTTAACTCATAAGATTACTCAATTAGATGATACTACTTTGATAAAACATGAAATTGATATGCAGGGAGATACCCGAATACAAAATTATATTTCAATCGTTATGAAAAATGGTTTGTATCATAAGATTGAAAACAAAACATATTATATACCTTCATCAAGTATTGAATGTATTTTATATCAAGAATTTGTTAATAAAATTTGATGATAAAAAAAAAGGTGATACAATGTATCACCTTTCACCTGATCGTTTGCCTTAACCCTTTAAAATGGGTTTCTTTTTGGGTTTAGTTACCTTAAACAAATCAACTATTTCCTTTTCCTGTGAATTATCATCGGTAATATATCTGTTAACAACTGCGAGGGTTTTATGATTACTGATTTTCATTGCATTACCTAATCCAATTCCACTATTAACAGCGGTTGAAACCCAAAATTTCCGGCTACTGTGAAACCGTATCACATCATATTTAGGTTTCATAACCATTACCTTTTCCTTTCCACTTTTTGAATAAACCGGGACTAATGAATTAATATCACACTTTATTAATGCTTCCTTTAAATATTTATTACATTTTTGATTTGAAATAGTGCGTAATTGATAATTATACTTTGATAACACTTTCTTTGTTAAATCTGATAAAGGTATTTTAACAAATGATTCTGTTTTCTTAATATCAGTAATAAGATATTTCTTATCCGGTGTAAAATTATTTGGATTCAACCTTATACAATCTGAAAATCTTAATGAAGTGGTTGAAGAAATTACAAATAAATCCCGGGTATAATCCAAATATTTCTTTTTACCAAAATCTTTATTAACCAAAGTGTTAAATTCCTTTGGAGTTAAGATAAAAATATTTTCTTTACCTGTTATACCCTGTAATTTGGTTGTAAACTTATCAAAGTAGTTATATTCATTAACTCCATCATTCCATTTTTCTACTAAAAACTGTTTAAACCCTCTATACCTTTTTACAACCGTGCTATTTTGTAATTTCTTTTCCTCTATCAAATAATCAAATATTCTTTTAATAAAAGGTTTATCTATTTCCCTGAAATATAGTTTACCATTGGGGCGAAGGTGTTTTAAATCCTTTTCAATGGTAACATACATTTTAATATTCTTTATTTCTTTACCCTTTTCTAAATACCATTCCCTGAAAAGTGGAAAAATATTTATTTCCTTTTCCATTATTACAGCTTCCTTTTCATATTCCGCCCTTAAATATTCAATAGATGGGTTTATTTTATACTTATAAAGATGATTCTGTATAATTCCTTTCACTTTGTTATATGATGATTGTAATATAAGATTCTTTGATTCATAATCATCATCTTTAGAAGAAACAACGTTGCCATTAAAATATTTGGAATTTACACGCACCCCCGTATCTATATACGTTACTTTGGTTTTATGGGTGTAATATATCCTAACTTGTTGTAAACCATCACTTCCGGTGTAATTTCTTAACTTCAAACATGGATTTTCCATAATATTTAGGTTTTAAAATGGGTTTCACACCCCAATAATACGGAACATTTCCAGAATTTGGTAAGTTTTTGTTAAATATAATTTGATGGAAGGGGTTATAAGTTGTTATAAGATGATACATCTAATATTTGGAAACCCTTACCAATACTGATTAATCTTATTAAGTTGATATATCACAAAATAACCTGATTTCATAGGGTACTAATACCTCACATCCCACAAAAAGCACTGACAATCAGTGCTTTTTTGTATTTTAAGCCAGTTTATAATTTTCAGCTGTCCTGATTGTCCGGACATCAATTTATCTGCTTTTATTTTTATTGCAACCCGTCAACGCATTCCGCGCTGTTCCAGGCCGGAATGCTCTCACTGCTATCTGTGGTATATATTTAAATCCATGGTGTAGGCACTACAATAGTTTTTGAATATATTTGTCATTCCGGACACCAATGAACTCATTAGACGCCGGCAGGGTTCGTCGTAATTAGAACTAATTCATTTTATTAACCTCAAAAGGAAAGTTTTATGAATAAGCAAATTTATCTTTCAGTAATTCTGGCCTGCATCTGTAGTTCTGGTAATGCCCAGTGGCAACAGGTGGATGGATATTCCATCAACGGTAATGCATCATCAATGGTCATAATAAACGATACAATGATTTCATCCCATACCGGCAATGTTTACGACATGGTCCCGGGAATCTATACATCAACAGACCACG
>JAPLDG010000004.1:15743-30021 GCA_026391845.1 Bacteroidota bacterium
GACCACGGAAACTCCTGGTCCCCGAAAAATACAAGTCTGGGAATAAGCGCTTCCCCTTTGATTTCAAATGGAGGGTTGTTGTACACAGGAACAAGTGGACAAGGGGTTTATTTATCTACAGATCAAGGAAATACCTGGACAGCCAGAAATAACGGACTGCCATCAGGCTTCCCGGTATTTGACCTGATCGCAGAAAATTCTTCATTTTATGTTTGCGGTACCGGTAGTATTTTTCATTCCACAGACAATACAGCAAACTGGGAAAACATCAGTTTAGCCGGGACTGTTCAGGCTACTTCTGTTATTGCCGCCGGTGATACCATTATTGCAAGTTTTGTTTCCCAGATTTCTGACGGGGTTTACCGGTCCACCAACAATGGAGTTGACTGGATCCTTATCAACAGTACCAGCGGTTTAAATGACACCAGGATTCGGAAATTTGCCTATTACAAAAACACTATCTATGCAGCATCGAATGGTGATCTGGGTTCGGGAAATGTATATGTATCAACCGACCATGGGATCAGTTGGACTGCGGCTGAGGGGTTAGACGATCAAGGTCACAATTATCCCTACAATTTTTTACCCTCCGATAATACAATGTTTCTTGCAACGACCAATGGAGTTTATAAAAGTATCAATTCCGGATTAAGCTGGACCAATACCGGCTGTACAAATGCAATTTCATTGGCTATCATTGGAGATACGTTATTTGCCGGTACCGGATATCATGGCATCTGGAAACGCGGGTTATCTGAGATGACGGGAGGCAGTGAAGCAAGTGAATATAGTACTGGGATAGCCGTTTATCCAAATCCCGCATCAGAAAAGATAATTATAGAATTAAAAAAGTATTTATCCATGGGAAAACCGATCGTTTCCATTTACAATATGCAAGGTCAGCCACTTTTTCAACAGACTTTACAGAAAGATAGAACGGAATTTGATATCAGAGGATTTGAAAAAGGTGTTTACCTGGTAAAGCTGACCGGCACTAATTTGACAGAATTTACTAAATTGGTAAAAATGTGAGTATCGTTCAAGGCTGCACAAAAAATACTATAATCAAAGTGAAGACCTCCAAGTCACCCATTTTATCACCAGCGGCAGGTGCAATGCCGAAACTTCCCGGCCAGCCTGGCAAGGGGATGAGGAATCTGGTAATAGAACTCATCAGACCTTATCGTTATTGGCTTATCGTGGTTTTCGCAGCAATGCTTTTGGAAACCGCCATGAGTATAGCTGCACCCTGGCCATTGAAGATTATCATCGATAACGTAGTCGGAAAGCACAAACTGCCGGATTTTCTGACATGGCTTCGCGATTTTTCGTTTGGTGAAAACACACTTGCATTGGCAGGGATCGCGGCTGCCGCCACCGTGCTCATCGCGGCAATTGGAGCAGTTGCCGGTTATATTGACAACTATTACACTGAAAGTGTCGCACAGTTTGTAGCAAATGATCTCCGCAAACGCATCTACCATCATCTTCACCGTTTATCGCTAAAGTATTACGACACCCACCAAACCGGCAACATGCTCAGCACGATCACCTCTGATGTCGGAACGATCCAGAGCTTCGCCTCAACGACTCTGCTCAGCATTCTTGTTGATTCGCTCACCATCTTTGGAATGGTTGGTGTAATGATCTACCTCAATTTCGATTTCGCGCTCGTTGCCGTTGGTGTAACCCCATTCCTGCTTCTCTTTGTCGCCCGTTTCAAGAAGGCGGTGCAGAAAGCTACCCATGAAGTGCGTATGCGCCAGAGCGAAATTGTGTCCGTTGTGCAACAGGGATTGGAATCAGTACGCTCTGTCAAGGCATTTGGCCGGCAAGACCTGGAGGAGTACCGTCTTGGAGAGGCTAGCATGGAGACTGTAAAGGCAGCTTTGAAGGCACGTCGTGTCAAGTCGCTACTCTCTCCGATTGTTTCGGTTAGGGTCTCCCTCTGCGTGGCGTTCGTGCTCTGGCGCGGAGCAGGATTGATTCTTCGGGATGCGATGACCATAGGCGCTCTTACAGTCTTCCTTTCTTATCTCAGCAAATTTTTCAAGCCGGTACAGGATCTCGCGAAAATGACCAACGTCATTGCACAGGCAACTGTCGGCATGGAACGGATCCAGACAATCCTCGATGCCGATGCGATCCTTCCGCAAAAGCCGGATGCATTTGCTCCGGGAAGGCTGACTGGTAAAATCGTTTTCGAACATGTTTCGTTTGCCTATGATCCTGCGGCTCCGGTACTGCGCGACATCAATCTTTCAATCAACCCGGGACAGCGAATTGGTATATGCGGTCCGACGGGTGGAGGTAAGTCAACAATACTGAGTCTTATCCCGCGATTCTACGATGCGACCACCGGGAGGGTCTTAATCGATGGGCTGGATGTTATCGACTATAAACTAGACCTGCTTCGTGCCCAGATTGGTTTCGTCCTGCAAGAGACTGTCCTTTTCGCAGGTTCCATACGTGATAATATTGCTTATGGAAGGTTAGAAGCAACACCGGATGAAATTGTTGAAGCTGCCAGGATGGCCAACGCGCATGAGTTCATCTCACTAATGCCGCATGGATATAACTCCCTGGTTGGTGAACGCGGGATGACCCACTCAGGTGGACAACGCCAGCGCATCGGTATTGCCCGCGCTATCCTGCGTAATGCCCCCATTCTGATCCTCGACGAACCAACTGCAGCTCTCGATACCGAGTCGGAAAAGCTGGTCATGGAAGCCCTGGAACGTCTTATGCAAGGCCGCACGGTCATCACCATCGCCCACCGCCTGAGTACCATTCGCGATGCCGATAAAATTGTAGTCCTCAAAGGCGGGTTCATCGCTGAGGAAGGCACCCATGATGAACTGATGAAACGCAACGAGATATATGCCGGGCTTTACCACACCCAGGCCGGGGGCGCCCCCTTACCGGTTACAAGCGAGGATGCAACTGGCAAAAACCAGGCAGCAGGGCCACCATCTGGCTTATCATATTGATACACTATTAATAATCCTGAAACACCATGTCAACCCGCTCACTGATTGTTCTCCCCGATGAATCGCCAAAACCCTTTTTAGACGCAATTAACGCAGCAAAGAAATCACTTCAGGTTAAAATGTTTGTTTTTTCCGACCCGGGTTTGCTTAATGCCGTTGTAGCGGCCCATCAACGCGGGGTAAAAGTCCGTGTAATGCTCAATGCAGCCCGCCGTGATGGCGAGGATGACAACGATAAAGTGCGCAAGTCCCTTGGAATGGCGGGAATAGAAGTGAAAGACAGCAACCCCGGCTTCGGTATTACCCATGAGAAATCAATGGTGGTTGATGAAGCGGTAGCTTTCGTAAAATCACTTAACTGGGTTACACAAAACCTGACTGAAACCCGTGATTACGCCATCACCACAACGCACCCCAAAGGCGTCAGCGAGGTCATCGCATGTTTCGATGCTGACTGGAACAGGCAGGAATTCAAGCCCGGATTAAGCGCACACCTCATCTGGTGCCCGGCCAATGGGCGCGAACGCATCGCCCGATTTATCGACGAAGCGAAGCACACGCTGTTTATTCAGAATGAGCGCTACCAGGACATGGTCATCATTGAGCGTCTTGTTCGTGCCCGGGAACGTGGTGTTAAAATCCATCTCATGGCACGCCCACCGCATTCGCTGAAAAAGGAAAAGATCATTGAAGGCATCGGCGGATTAAGGATCCTGGACGATGTGGGTGTTAAAATCCATAAACTAAAACACCTGAAGTTGCATGGCAAGATGATGCTGGCTGATGGCTTGCATGCCATTGTAGGTTCGATCAACCTCGCTCCCGGCAGCTTCGACGATCGTCGTGAACTGGCCATCGAAGTTCACGATGACAATATCGTGAGTCGCCTGCACTCCGTCATACGGCATGACTGGGAACATTCATTTCCGCTCGATCTCACTGACGCGGGGCTTTTCAAGGATCTGGAGGAACATAGCCAGGGCAGTTCACAGAAACTGGTATTAAGGATGTACCATGCACATGAAAATAAATAATTGATTATTTTTTCACAGACGTTCTGTTATCTTGATAAAAGGTTAATTTTGATAACTTACAATCCCTCTCTGACTCCTAAACTTTCCTTTAAACAAATAATTATGGCACTCCACGAAAAAGATAAAATCATGGCTAAAATGGATGAAGATATTTATACTTCAACCGATTTGCGAATTAGTGCTCCCAAAAATAAAATTCCGGAAAAAGAGAGCAGAACAGAAGATGTATATTCGATCATCCATGATGAACTGATGATTGATGGAAATTCCAGATTGAACCTGGCAACTTTTTGTTCAACATGGCTCGACGAGGGAATCCATAAGTTAATGGATGAATGCCTGGATAAAAACATGATCGATAAGGATGAATATCCTCAAACTGCCGCCATTGAAGAGCGCTGTGTGCATATGATGGCTGATTTGTGGAATTCACCAAAAAGCAAAAACACGATCGGTTGTTCCACCACCGGTTCAAGCGAAGCAGCCATGTGCGGAGGATTGGCCATGAAATGGCGCTGGCGCGAAAAAATGAAAGCTGCCGGAAAGGATACTTCAAAACCAAATCTGGTAACAGGGCCGGTACAGGTGTGCTGGGAAAAATTTGCCCGCTATTTTGATGTTGAATTAAGGCAAATACCGATGGAACACGGTCGCTTGCTTATGAATGCTGAAGAGGTCCTGAAAAGATGTGATGAAAACACCATTGGGGTAGTGCCGACACTGGGTGTTACATTTACCTGCCAGTATGAAGATGTGAAGTCAATAAATGATGCACTTGATGAATTGCAAAAATCAACCGGACTGGATATTCCAATTCATGTGGATGGCGCCAGCGGCGGTTTTGTCGCACCCTTTCTCCATCCTGACCTTGTATGGGATTTTCGTTTACCGAGGGTGAAATCGATCAATGCTTCGGGTCATAAGTTCGGATTATCGCCACTCGGCGTTGGCTGGGTTATCTGGCGTGAGAAATCGGACCTGCCGGAAGGGTTGGTTTTCAATGTCAATTATCTGGGAGGCAACATGCCAACGTTCGCACTCAATTTTTCCCGGCCCGGCGGTCAGATCATTGCCCAGTATTATAATTTCCTGCGTTTGGGCAAAGAGGGATACCGCAGGATTCAGCAGGCCTGTGCAGACCATGCCAAATATATTGCCGGCAAAATACAAAAATTGAAAGTGTTTGATATCATTTATGATGGTCAGGGAGCGCTTCCCGGGGCATGCTGGACATTGAAAAAAGATGCGAATGTCGGCTTTACCTTGTATGATTTATCAGATAGAATGCGTAGCAGGGGTTGGCAAATTGCCTCCTATTCGATGCCTGAGAACCGGCAAGATATGGTTGTTCAACGGGTTTTAATCCGTCATGGGTTCAGCCGTGATCTGGCCGACCTTTTAATTGCCGATTTTGAACGCGCCCTTGAATGGTTCGAAAAACACCCGGTCAATAATTCCAACAGCATGGAAGATGCTAAAGTATTTAACCATAATTAATTCAAAATATTAACAAATTGTCATCATGGAACCGACAAAAACAGTCAATATGACAACCACACGTCTGGTATTTATGACGGGTGCGGCCGTATTCAGCCTTCGCGGGCTATCATTTATGGCCATGGAAGAATTAACTATGGTTTTCTATGTACTTTTCGGAACAATCTTGTTTCTGATTCCCGCGTCGATGGTTTCGGCCGAGCTGGGCGGCGCTTTTGGAAGCACCGGTGGCGGTGTATATACCTGGGTTAAAGAAGCATTTCATAAAAAACTGGGATTTCTTGCCATTTGGTTACAATGGATCCAGAATGTTGTTTATTACCCAATACTTCTGGGATTTGCAGCATCCATTATTGCATATATGATTGGAAAACCCGAACTCAGCAACAATGGCACCTATGTTGGCATTTTCTGCATCATTGTTTATTGGATTTCCACCATCATTACCCTGAATGGCACACAATTAATGTCAAAAATTGCAAGTTATGGTTTCCTGCTGGGAACGATCATTCCGGGTGCTGTCCTGATTATTTTTACAATTATTTACATCATCCAGGGAAATCCTCTGGCGTTTCTGCATCCTTCAGCTGCTGACACCACCTCGGCCTATTTAGTTGAGGGAATATCTTACCCGCGTTGGTTTCCCCATATAACCAGCCTCGACAATGTTACTTTCCTGGCTGTGGTAATTCTACTTTTTGCCGGGATTGAAGTTCAGGCCGTTCATGCCTCCGAATTAAAAAACCCGTCGAAACAATTTCCGAAAGTTCTGTTTTTCGCCGCGTTGCTGATCTTCTTTCTGGAGATTTTAGGAGCCATGTCAATTGCTGTTGTTCTGCCGGAAACCAGGATTTCTCTGCAATCAGGATTAATGCAGGCTTTTGAAAACATTTTTGTAAGCATGGGGATGAAATGGCTGCTTCCGGTTATATGTATCCTGATGGCCTTTGGTGTTTTGGGAAGTGTGATATCATGGATTGCGGGTCCAAGCCGTGGTTTGTTATGGACTGCAAAAGATGGCTTATTGCCTCCGGCACTTGCAAAAGTCAACAAAAATGGGATCCAGCAGAATATCCTGATCATTCAGGGGCTGATTGTCACACTGCTATCATCCATCTATTTTATTATTTCGAATGTTGGCGTAGCTTTCTTTTTATTGGGCGCTTTAACCGTCGGATTATATCTGATCATGTATATGCTCATGTATGCCGCCGGCATCCGTTTGCGTTATACACAACCTGACCTGCAACGCTCATTTAAAGTCCCAGGTGGGAACACGGGTATGTGGGTGATCGCAGGAACCGGTTTCATGGCGGTATTTTTTGCATTCATTGTCTCATTTTTTCCTCCTTCACAGCTTCCAATCGGCAGCCCGCTCGAATATGTAGGATTGGTGCTGGGAGGAACGGTTCTTTTTACCGTGTTGCCATTTTTTATTCTATCAGGCAAGAAAAAAAAATAACCCTGTGTTAGTATGTTGACATTTTTCAAGCAATTGAATTTGAATGACATAAAATCCACAATTGTAACTTTTACCGCACTAACGCCCATTTTAAGTTCAAACGAAAGTGGGAAGTACAAAGAACTGAACAATTTTCGCTTAGAGTGATGAACCTGGTTGAAAACCTTCCCCAGAGAAAATCGATAAACGTCATTTCAAATCAAATCCTGCGGTCAGCGACCTCTGTTGGAGCAAATTACCGCTCTGCACGACGAGCGAAATCAAATCGGGATAGGGAAAAGTACGATGTACAAAGGACAAATGACAAACGAATGTGGGAAGTACAAAGTTCGAAGGACGAACAAAGGCTGGCTAATCCCAGCCTTTGTACTTTGTACATTCGTAATTCGTAATTCGTACCTATTACTTCGCGTTGTACCGCACTAAATGTAAGAAGTCAGGAAGCAACAGGATACTGCAACCTGGAGGGGCTGTATGAAAACCAACCTGAGTTAGTTTCTGAAAAGGATAACACCGGATTGTCCGCAAATATCTTAACATCAGTGGATTTTATAGGTCAGCTGGTCATGGATGGGTTTTGCCCCGGCAGGATTGGATTCTGATCCGTCTATAATACCTACCGACCCCTGATTGACAGTGAATCCTCCGGAATAATTATATGCTGTACCATTTACGGTAAGAAAACTGATATCAAGTTTCAGGGAATCACCCAGTACAAAATTACTGAGGGAAGTTTGCCACGGCAGTGAAGGATTTGTTAATTCTTTCTTTATCAGTCCGTGTTCATAATATTCGATTTTCAGATCAGTGTAACCGCCTGATACCTGAAACTGGTAATTTACTGTATAATTGACAGGTACCGGAGTCTCCTCTTTTTTGTGGCATTGCGCCATTGTCATCACAAATAATAATCCCAGGGATAGCCTGTAAAATATGTTAATCATAAATAAGAAATTTTGTTATCGTAAGCCCAAAATTGGATAACAAAGATAATCAATCCCATCGGCAAATGAACGAATGCAAACCTTAAATATTCCTGTTAATTCATATGAAGACCAAAAACAAATGAGATATCATTCTAAAGAATCTGCAAATCAATTATTTTTTCATGCTTAACCGGATAATATTTGTTGTAATTTCCTATATTCGTTGTTCACTTATTAAAAACTTTGAAGGCGTCAGAGAAAAAAGGCTCTGTATCATAAGCAAATCTCATTATGGATTGTTGAAAAACACCTGTGTTAAAATGAAACAAACATTGATTGTTTTTATGCTCACCATTTCATGTCTTACGATCCGGGCGCAGGATCAACAAGTGCAGCAACTGAAAACAAAGATTGATTCCCTGGATACGAAGTTGCTTGTTCACGATTCAATCCATAAAAAAACATTTGCCAAAGAGCTGCCCAATTCCAGAAACGAGATAGAAAACAACTCCTATATCGGGTTTGTAATATCCGGCGTAAGGGGGATCAGCCTGAGTATTGGCGGTTTTGTTGAAGCTGACCTCATCTACGATTTTAGGGCAATGGGTGATAAAAATTCATTCACTACCTCATCGATTGAAATGTATCCTACCCATGGTTCAGATAATATATCAACCTTCAGCGTCAGGCCATCGCGACTTTCTTTTATGGGGACCAACCTTCATAACAGTATTTCGGCCTTGCTGGAATTTGATTTTGTCGGAAGCAACGGCACAACCGCGCCACAATTGCGGTTTGCCTACATCTGGTTTAAAAACTGGGGCGCGGGAAAATACTGGAGCAATTTCATGGACAGCGACAATTATCCGGATATTCTCGATTTTGAGGGGCCAAATGGCTCCCTATCCATCCGGCAGATACAGATCAGGTACACATTTAGCATTGGTAAAACCAATAAAATGGCTGTTTCATTTGAAATGCCCGGTGCTGAACTGACAATTCCCGAAACCTGGATCTCGAAAAGTGTTTTTCCGGATTTTACCACCAGTTTTGAGCACCGTTTCTGGAAAGCGACAAGTCATTTGCGGCTGGCTGGTCTGGTTCATCCGATCACCTATTTAAACAGCGCCGGCAGCGAGAAAACTACCCTGGGCGGAGCGCTGAGTTTTTCAGGCTGTATTCAGGTGAACAGGATGGATAACATTAACCTTCAACTCACTGCCGGCACTGGCTTTGCAAAGTACAACAATGATCTCGGGGGATTGGGGTATGATGCATTCACGAACAAGGCAGATACAAACAAAGTATCAACCCTGCCTCAGCTGAATTTCTATGCATATTATAACCATTGGTGGAGCTCCAGGTTAAGTTCATCCCTGGGATGGAGTTTTGTTGGCCTCTCAAATGAAAAAGGCGTGTATGATCCCGAGGCAATAAAAAGTACCAACTATGCCTCCACCAATTTAATCTTCTACCCGAACGATAATTTTAAATTTGGTCTCGAATTCCTCTATGGCAGCCGTAAGGATATGGACAACAAAGTCAGGGATGCCTTCCGGTTTCAGTTCACCTTCTTTGCGAAGATTTAACCATTAAGCATTACTCAACATCTTCAATCAAAACAAGTTATGGAACAAATGCTTTCACTGTTTGTCGGCACATTTACAACCCTACTTGCCGTGGTTAATCCGCTGGAGGCCCTTCCTGTTTTCCTTTTACTCTCTCAGGGAAAGGATGTAAAGGCTCTCCGTAGTCTGGCTTTCCGGTCATGCCTGTATGCGCTGATCCTGATAATCTCTTTCCTGGTATTCGGAACATTCGTCCTTAAAATATTCGGCGTTAACCTTGCAATGGTCAGAATCGTTGGAGGAATCATCCTGATGAAGATTGGTTTTGACCTGTTCATGCCCGGCAATCAAGCGGAGGGCATCACAAATTCTACCGCAGGTGGAGGAAGTACTGATCCGGCCTTTGTTCCTCTGGCCATGCCGATCATGTTCGGCCCCGGTGTTTTAGCCACTGTTCTCGGGATGACCTCAATGAAAACTATCGGAAAGGAGTTATTATCGATATGTGTGATCGCTATTGCCGCCATCGCCTGCATGGTTGTGATATTTTTAACCCTTGCATATGCCCAGAAAATTGTCAGGCGTATTGGCGAAAAAGGCATTGATGCCGCCACACGGCTCGTAGGGTTCTTTGTTGCCTCCATGGGAATGGGGCTCATCTTTCATGGACTGATCGAATTTTTACAAACCTATCACATCCTGGTTCCATAGACCGGCTTACGGTCTTTTTTTCACCTTCACCCATCTATCGACAGAAAGCGTTATGAAAAATAAAAGGCTGTCCCCTACCACGGAGACAACCTTTCAGATGATTTTTATTCAGATCCTGTTGAAACAGAAGTTAATCAGCTATTTTGATAAACCCAGGCAAAAACATTCGCAAACTCCTCATAAGTGGTTGCCGTTGAGTTTTCAGCACTGCGGATGTGGCCATTAAGCAGCGTACCATCGTTGATGGCTTTCGCAAGGTCAACCATCAATCTTGCTGCATCCCCGCCGCAAAAACCGGAAGCGACCATGCCTTTGACAGCATCCTCTGCAGGAAACTGAATGTACTGAAGCTCTGGTTTCCCGATCGCCTGGCCGGCAATGGCGGTTACTTCCAAATAACTCATATCCCTCGGTCCTAAAACAAATTCGATGGTATTTCCTTTGAAATCCAGGTCCAGGAGGCGCTTTGCGGCAGTGGCACCAATGTCTTTTGTTGCAACCATCGGAAACTTCACATCAGCTTTAACGGGCGTACCTGCAATACCCATCTGTTTGATTGTTCCGATCAACCCCAATGTGTTTTCCATGAAATAGGTCGGACGCAGGTTCAAAACATTGACATCTTTTAGCTGAAGAAAGAGTTCTTCCATATAGCCAAGACCATCTACGATACCGGCACCTTTACGCAGATGTGCGCCAACACTGCTTAACAACACAACATTTTTAACGCCGTTCACTTTTACAGCTTCATAAAAATTATCAGCAATCAGTTGTTGTTCTTTCAAAACATCCGCTGCAAACATATCCGGCATCATCAGGCAAAAAACGGCATCGGCCCCTTTGAAAGCCCCGATCAGGAAATTTTTATCATAGGTGCTTCCGGGAAGGCATTCAGCTCCCAGATCTCCAAACTCTTTCAATTTATCTGCATTGCGCGCGATAACAGATACTTTCTGCCCTTTTGCAAGGAGTTCTGTTGCAACGATTTTTCCAATTTTACCGGTTGCGCCCGTGACTACATACTTTTTCATTTTTATTTCGGTTTTGGTTAATAATTATTTGTACATACAACAACAAACATAAAAAAAACTATTTTGCTTCCAGTTTGAGTGCAGACTGATAAATTTCTCCGGTCAGATGAAGGGCATTTTCCTGGCCCAACACCTCAACGTACCTTACATAAAGTTTATACCATGCCGCTTTGATGGCTTCATTGAGCTCAACCGATTTTGGTGTGGGATAGATCAGGGTACTCCTGCCTTCACAGTGTTTTTTAACCAGCTGCTGACTTTCAAGCTTATCAATAAGTCTGGTCACTGTAGATGGTGTCAGCATCATGATCTCAGCCAGCTCTCCTGCCAGTATCCCCGGATTTTTATTAACCGTCATAACCACGAAGGCATAACTGGGGGCAAGGTTCACTGCTGAGAACTCCTCCTCCGCCATTTTGGTAACAATTCTGGCCAAAGCGTTGGCTGAATAGTATAAACACTTGCAAAACTCATGCTTATTTGTCATATCAGCGGCAAAGATAATACTATTTAGTTGTATATACAACTTTTTTAAGAAATAAATACCGGAACCGAGGAAAAGTATGGTAATCAGGCTGATCGGGCTTAAAATGCCCTGACTGCCCGAACCCTGCCGGAGAGGTTTTTATCGTAATAGGTGGCATGACCACTGTCAACATAGTAATACCATGCCATATAATTGTTGTATTCTGTTGATGACCAATAATATGAATTGGCAAGACCATATACGTCGGGAATGCCTTCCATGTTTTTATTCAAAATGTATTTGACATGATAAATCAGGCTGAGCTGGTCAATGGCCGGAAGGTACCAGTCGGAGTAAATACCCGTTCCATAGGAACCTGGATTTACATAGTCGGCACAAATCTGAGCAGCAAGACTTAACCCTGCAATGGTAGTCGTATTAGACTGCCCATCCCAGGTGCTAGTCGCGCCTGTATAGCTGACAGCGAGGCTCCATACCGCTGTAGTACTGATATCGGTTAAGCTGACGATCAGGCCGTGCATTCCGGTATGATCCACCCAGAGCACCATTCCTCCTCCAAAGAGTTCCCCAATGTAATGGGCACTGCTGCTGCCTCCCGAATCGCCAATACGCACCCAGACGCTGCCATTGTAATAATAAAAGCCACTCAACCCGTCAGTTTGGTAAACCATTAATCCGGCGACAGGACCAGCGATTGCCGTTCGTGAGGCACTTGTCATACGGGGAATGAGAATCCCCTTGTTCAGCGATTGTACATCAAGCATCGCTGAATTATCGGGGGCGGTGTTACTGGAATTGATGCCAACCTGGGCAAACATGCAAAAAGACGGGACTATGAGGATAAATCCCAGTACGATTAAAAATTCAACTAACTTTTTCATGGAACAGCGGTTTTATTTTTCAATAAAATTAATTCATATTTCCATTTTCTCCATAAGATTGCTTATAAATATTTTCTGCCTTAAACAATCCTATCTTTACCTCGTGAATTAAACTTTGCCTAATTTTCTGACAAATGAGAATCACCTTTTATGGCGCTGCCGGCGGAGTTACCGGAACAGCCTATTACTGTGAATCTTTCATGGCCCGCATCATGATCGATTGCGGAATGTTTCAAGGGGGAAGGCGTGATGAATCAAAGAATAAGACTGCCCCTCCTGTCAACTACAACACACTGGATGCGATTGTGCTCACACATGCACATCTTGATCATTGTGGCAGGCTGCCGCTGGCAATTCGGGACGGCTACCGTGGACCAATCTTCGGCACACCCGCAACCCTCGACCTGGCCGCATTGGTGCTGCGCGATTCTTTGAAAGTGCAAACCAGTGATCTGGATAAGCTTAACCGCATGCTGGTGCGAAATGGCAAATCCAAAATAAAGCCCGCCTTTGATGAAGCCGATGTGGAAGGAGCGATTTCTCAGATGAAACCTCTCACATACCATGAGCCTTTTTGCGTGGCAAAAGGGATGGAAATTACAGTTGACGAAGCAGGCCATATCCTTGGATCAGGAAGTTTAAAACTGACCGTTGAGGATGGCTCACAAAAAAAATCGGTCATATTTTCAGGCGATCTCGGCGCAGCAGGAATGCCGATCGTACGAGATCCGGAGCCATTTAGAGAAGCTGACATGGTCATCATGGAATCAACCTATGGTGACCGCGACCACAAACCCCTGCAGGAAACCATTGATGAAGCCATCCGGATTATCAGGGAGGCGATGCAAACCAAAGGAAAAATTTTGATTCCCTCCTTTGCCATCGGCCGCACCCAGGATATCATCTACTATATCGAGCAGGCTTTCAGAAAAGGCGGACTCCCCCGTTTGCCTATTTATATCGATAGTCCGATGGCCATTGAAGCTTCCAGAATCTACATGAGCCATCCCGAGCTGTTCGATGATGAGATGAATGAATTTGTCAGAAGCGGAGAACAGGAGCGGGATAAGGGTTTTATCCGACCCACTCAAACGGCAGAAGAATCAAAGCATCTCAATGAAGTACCCGGACCATGCATCATCATCGCCGGTTCAGGGATGTGCAACGCCGGCCGCATCAAACACCACCTACGACACAACCTCTGGAAATCAGAAACATCCGTACTCATCGTCGGTTATCAGGCCGAAGGCACCCTGGGAAGAAAACTGGTTGACGGAAATAAATCCGTGAACATTTTCGGAGAGCGGATTGTGGTGAGGGCGCAGATCCACAAACTCGGAGGATTCAGCGCACATGCCGGCCAGACAGATTTGCTGAAATGGTTCAATGTCCTTGCACCTGACAGGCCCCGGGTGGTCCTGACACACGGAGAAGAAAAAGCCAGGATTCCGCTGGCCACGATCATTCGACACAGGTATGGATTGCAACCGTTTCTGCCACAATTTGGTGAAAGTGTCGATCTTTGAAAACGTACCCCGCGCTTCAGCACGGGGATAAAAATAAACCCATGCAACAAACCCCTTTTCGCCGCACAAAAATCGTAGCCACCATCGGCCCTGCAAGCAGTTCTCCGGAAATGATCCGGCAGTTGATCGAAGCTGGTTTAGATGTAGCCCGTCTCAATTTTTCTC
>JAPLDG010000156.1 GCA_026391845.1 Bacteroidota bacterium
CCTGCAATTGCTCAACTTAATGTATCGCTTCATTGTAGAAATTTACTTAAAAAAACAGTATTCATTTTAAACATTGAAATTATGAAAAACCTTGTGAAGAAAAAAATCGAAGTAAAAAAGGTAAGCACAAAAAAAGTCGCACAATGCTGTGCCAAAACATCGAAGACCATCGTTGGGTGCCACGATTAGGGTTCCGGCATGATTTATTCTAAACACAATATTTTTTCGGGGATAACCGGATCAGATAACTTTTTTATCGTTAATCTGCTGACCGGAAGTGCCGATATTTTAAATCCGGAAGAAGGTAAAATGCTTCGTGATTTCCTTGGAGGAAATGAGATTGAAGAAGAATTTCGTAACAACCTGACCGAGCAGGGGTATTTAGTGGATGAAAAAGAGGAAGAGCGTCTTTACCGCAGCAAATACCTTGATTTTGTGGATGCCAGAGAGGAAGACGAGGTTCAATTGTTTTTCGTTCCGAATTACAGTTGCAATTTCGCTTGCACATATTGCTACCAGGATGAATATTCCGCAACAAAACAAGAACTTTCTCATGAGGTGATCGATGCTTTTTTCAATTACATCAATCTAGAATTTGCAGGTCGTAAAAAGTACCTTACGATTTTCGGAGGTGAGCCATTACTGAATTCACCAAGGCAGAAAGAGCTGATTGCCTACCTGCTGAAACATGCAAAGGAATCAAATCTTGAAGTCTGCATTGTTACAAACGGGTTTAGTTTGATTGATTACATCGATATTCTGAAGAATATCCGAATCCGCGAAATTCAGGTTACACTTGACGGAATTGGCGCCCTGCACGATGCCCGCCGTTTCCTGAAAGGTGGAGGAGCCACTTTTGACCGTATAGTAAAAGGAGTCGATGCTTGTTTGCAGAATAATTTACCGGTGAACCTGCGCATGGTGGTTGATAAGGAGAACATTGCAGGCTTGCCAGAAATGGCTCAGTTTGCCATTGATCGGGGATGGACTAAAAGTGATTTCTTTAAAACCCAGCTTGGCCGGAATTATGAATTGCACCATTGCCAGGGAACCAGTGAAAAACTGTTCAGCCGTATTTCGCTTTATGAAACCATCTACCGGCAGGTAAAGCAGCATCCGCACATTCTTGAATTTTATAAACCTGCTTATTCCATCTCAAAATTTCTGGCTGAGAACGGCAGTCTTCCCGATCCACTGTACGATGCCTGTCCGGCCTGTAAAACCGAATGGGCGTTCGATTATACGGGTAAAATTTTTTCATGTACTGCCACGGTGGGAAAATCCGACGAATCGCTGGGGACCTTCTTTCCTGAAGTTACACGCAATGAAGAATTGATTGATAGCTGGGAAAGCCGCGATGTTAACAATATTCCCGAATGCAAAACATGTAGCTTGCAACTTGCCTGTGGAGGAGGATGCGGTTCTGTCGCTAAAAACAGAACGGGTAGCATTTGTTCAACTGATTGCCGCCCGGTTAAAGAGCTGCTGGAATTAGGATTTTCAGCATACTTTGAGCAGGATCATTAACAAAAAAATAGTGTTAAAGAAAACAGTATGAAAGAAATTGCATCATTTGAATTCGATACGGAAGTGCTGTCTGGCGGCAAAGTTGTTGTCGATTTTTATTCTACAGAATGTCCTCCATGCGAGGCTGTTGCGCCAAAGTTCGAAGGATTGTCGAGGCTTTATGGCAACGATATCAAGTTTGTAAAAATATTCAGGCAGCAAAATAAGCCCTTGGCCGAAAGTCTGGGGGTCAGATCCTCTCCCACCCTGCTGTTTTTTGACAACGGTGTCCAATCTCCCGTTTCCTTGTCGGGAGGCATCAAGCGCAGCGACATCATCCATCAACTTGATCGCATGCTGTCATCAGATCGGGTTCTTGAAATAAAGAAGGAGATAAAACCGACTGTTTCTGAATTCGATGTGATCATTCTTGGGGCCGGGCCTGGTGGTTTAACGGCTGGTTTGTACCTCTGCCAATCGAAAGTGAATACTGTGATGATCGATATTGCACTCCCGGGCGGTCAGGTGTCCACTACACATGAAGTTTCAAATTATCCCGGTTTTATTGATCCCCAACCCGGATATATGCTGTCTCACAACATGTCGGAGCAGACCAAATTGTGCGGAACAGTTTATAAAATGGCTGTGGATGTTACGCAAATTGACCTGGAAAAGAAACAAGTAGTAGTGGATGAATTCGAAACCATCACTGCAAAAAAAATCATCATCGCAACCGGGACTTCGCCTAATCTGATGGGAATTCCGGGGGAGAAAGAGATGAAAGGGAAAGGAATTTCCTATTGTGCCACGTGCGATGCCAAATATTATGGAGATAAAGAAGTGGTTGTGATCGGTGGAGGAAATTCCGCCGTTGAAGAAGCAGATTTTATCTCCAGATTTGCCAGCAAAATTACCATGGTTCATCAGTTCGATGCATTGACTGCAAACAAGCAGGCACAGGATAAATTGTTCGCAAATCCAAAAATCACCGTTCTTTTTTCACACGAACCCAGGTCATTTGTTCGGCAGGGGGACAAAATAATCACGAAGGTAGAAGATTTAAAAACCCAAACTGTTAGTGAACTTATCAGTGACGGGGTGTTCGTGTTTATTGGCATGAAACCAAATATCGAACTTTTCAGGGACAAACTGGAACTTGATAAATGGGGTTATATAAAAACGAACGAAGATATGCACACCAGCCTGCCTGGTATTTACGCTGTGGGAGATGTCATCAGTAAAAAATACCGGCAAATCACTACGGCAGTAGCCGATGGGACCATTGCAGCCATTGCCATTGCAAAAGAAATGAGTTAACCATTAATACATAGCGCCATGAGTACAAACCAATTAATCGTAGAGCAGATCAGCCCTTTTGATGTGCCTGCAACCGTTGAAAAGATTATTGAAGTTGCAATCCAAAAAGGATGGCAAACACCTGCTATTCACAATCTTCAGCAATCACTGGCCAAAGCAGGCAAAGAGGTTCGTCCCGTGCAGGTGGTTGAGATATGTAAACCAGCATATTCAGGTCGTATGCTAGAGCTCAGTGACGAGCGGATCGTTTCTGTTATGATGCCGTGCCGCATTTCAGTTTACGAAAAAAATGATGGCAGGACTTATGTCGCTTTACTGAATATGACAGCCATAACAACAGGTTTTTCAGATACAGTAATTGATGCCATCCATGGTGCTACGGAGGAATCTTTCGACATCGTAAAGTCGGTCATCGATCCTATCTGAAAGTTCAGTTCGTACAGTAGCCAGGATTAATTATAACTTTTTTTTCAACCAAATTTGCCACCTGCTCCGGGAAATCATTTCCGGATCAGGTGGTTCTGTTATGCCCCTGTTTTATTCGTGATCCGCAAGTAATGCTTAACCTGTCTTTTTAGCAGGATACTGTATTTCAAAAATAAGATATTGCGGGATGGAAAAAGGAAACAATTACTCAGGTTTTCCGTAAAATATGATTATGGTTTTCCACAATTGATAATCAAAATTTTCATGAATACCTTTACTGTTTAATGTCTTTTATGATATTGTTGTGGGGATTGAAATCATTAATAAACTTCTGAATACTTTATGATACGATTTATACTCTTTGGGACAACGCTTCTCATGTTTTTTTCACTCCTGGGACCAGGGATGAAAGCTTCCGGGCAAGCTTTTGCCGGGCCAATTTCAGCTGATACTGCAGCCAATCGTTACTGGATAAATATGATGCGGGATCCTGATGCTAACTTTTATGCGACCGTAAGCGCCTTTGAGAAATACCATCGTAACAATAAAAGTGATAATAATAATGATTGGAAAGTTTTTAAAAGATGGGAGTACCTCATGCGCGGCAGGATTTCGCCCGATGGAAGCAAACCGATACCTGATGCTGTTTTCAATGCCTATAATTCATTTATCCAGATAAACCGTTCTTCATCCGGGAACTGGGTTTCTGTTGGCCCTTCCAGTGTGCCAACCCCGGGTCCGTCAGGCTATCTCGGCCTGGGCAGGTTGAATGTGATTGCGTTTCATCCATCTGATCAGAATAAGGTCTTTGTAGGAGCGCCTTCCGGGGGGTTGTGGGCAACAACCGATAATGGTTTGTCCTGGAGTTCCAATACCGACAATCTTCCAACACTCGGCGTATCAGCCGTAGTCGTTGATTTCTCAAATTCGGGCAATATTTTACTGGGAACCGGCGATCGTGATCATGGCGACGCCCCCGGGATGGGAGTTTTTAAGAGTACTGACGGGGGAACGACATGGTTTACTTCCAAGATAGGAATGGGCAATGTCACGGTATGCAAGTTGATCCAGCATCCGGAAAACTCCCAAATCTATCTGGCTGCAACCTCCAATGGAATTTTCAGATCAATTAATGGCGGCGCGTTGTGGACATTTATCAAAGCGGGAAATTTCAGAGATATTTGCTTTTTGCCAGGGCATCCGGATATTGTATTTGCAGCTTTTTCCGGTAATTTTTACCGATCATCAGACAATGGGATTACGTTTAATCAAATCACAAATGGATTACCAATTGTGGAATTTCCAATAGATGAACGTGGGGCTATTGCTGTTACCTCTGCCAGCCAGGATTATGTATATTTTATTCAATCCAACGCGACAGGTGGTTTTCAGGGGATTTACCGGTCAGTAGATAAGGGATTAACTTTTTCGACAAGGTCGACATCACCAAATATCCTAGACTGGTCATGCGATGGCAGCAGTACAGGCGGACAAGGCTGGCATGATCTTGCGATCGCTGCGGATCCTGTTAACCCGGAAATTTTATATGTTGGCGGGGTCAACGTTTGGAAATCAACCGATGGAGGCGCTTCCTGGACCATAAATACTCATTGGAATGGAGAATGCGGAGTTCCAGCTGTTCATTCTGAATGTCATTTCCTTGGATTCTCACCCTTGAACGGGAGGTTATATGCAGGTAATGACGGAGGAATATTTTATACGGCCAATGGCGGTACAACCTGGACCGATTGCACCTCCGGTATGGCGATTGGGCAGATTTACAAGATTGGTCAAGGGCAGACAGATCCACTGAAAACCATCTGTGGATTCCAGGATAATGGCTCACAGGTATATTCGTCAACTGGCTGGATAACCGCAGGTGGTGACGATGGAATGGAATGTGCCATTGACAATCAAAATTCTGCATATTCATATCACAGCAAATATTTTGGCTCTATTTTCAGAAAAATCAATAATGCAAACGAACTTCAGATTGCAGGTGAGGGTGTTTTTGGAATTACTGAGCCAGGTGCCTGGGTAACACCATTCATACTGAGTAAAAACGATCAGAAAAAAATGTTCATCGGATACAAAAATATATGGAGATGCAGCGACGTCAATGCAAGCGTTCCCGTGTGGACTAAAATTTCCTCAAGTGAAACGGTTGATTGCTCTGTAATTGAACAATCGACAGCCAATCCGGATATTTTGTATGTGGTTCGAAATGAACTTATCCAAAGAACAGATAATGCAAATGCAGCTTCGCCAACCTGGACATCCTGTACTCTTCCTGGAGGAATTACACCCACAGATATTGAAACACATCCGACTATATCAACAACTGTATATGCAGTTTCAGGCTCAAAGGTTTATAAATCTACTGATAAGGGAGCATACTGGTCCCTGCTACCGGGTTCACTCCCCAACATTCCGATTAACACCATTGTGTATGATAAAAATAGCAGTGAAGGACTTTATATTGGAACCCAGACAGGGGTTTTGTACAAAAATTCATCCATGTCCAACTGGGCTGTTTTTAGCTCAAATCTCCCTGTAGTGGATATAAGAGAACTTGAGATATACTACAACAGCAATCCAGCAAATAATAAAATCATGGCAGGCACTTTTGGACGGGGGTTGTGGATGTCAGATCTTTATAGCGCCGCAAATTCAGCTCCGCTGGCGAATTTCACATCAAACCCTGTTGTTCCATGCCAGGGTCAGACAGTTCTCTTCACTGATCTTTCCACAAACAACCCGACCTCATGGGTTTGGTCTTTTACACCGTCTAGTGTGACCTATGTGAATTCGACGACCAGCAGTTCACAAAATCCACAAATTCAGTTTAATACAACTGCTATTTATGGTGCACAACTTACTGCCGTGAATTCCTACGGACAAACATCTACAACCAAACAAATTTCAGTTGGAGGAACCAATTCACCATTATCCGAGACCTTTGAATCTGTAGCCATTCCCGAAAGCTGGACTGTTGTTAATCCCGATGGCAGTATCACCTGGAAAACAACTACTGCCTACGGGAACGGTGTAAGCGCCAATGCCGCCTTTATGGATTTTTACAACTACTACTCTCCCAAAATTGGCCAGGTAGATGAATTGATTACTCCGCCTGTCAAACTGAATGGCACAGTAAATCCTTATTTGATCTTCAGAGTTGCTTATCGGCCTTTTCCCGGGGTTAGCGATACATTAAAAATTTATATTTCGACAAATTGCGGAAGTACCTGGGTTACTACTCCGGTTTATAATAAATACGGGAGCTCGCTGGCAACCGGAACGAGCCTGACAACCCCTTTTATCCCTTATGTTTTAAATGAATGGCGATTAGATTCTGTGAATCTTGCACCTTATGTTGGTGGATCTGTTAAATTTAAATTTCAAGCAATCAGCGGTTATGGTAACAATCTTTATCTTGATGATGTTTTTATTGGCGAACAGGTTCCTTCAATTGATGTGATAACCCCAAATGGTGGGGAAATATGGGGATTGGGTACAATCCATACGATCAATTGGTCTGATAATATCAGCGAGAATGTAAAAATCGAATTGTATAAAGCGGGTGTATTCAATCAGACGATCGCTGCTTCAACACCAAGCAATGGCAGTTTTTCCTGGACGGTTCCCTCTAATCAGACCCAGGGAAATGATTATATGATAAAAATTACGAGTGTGACTAACAGTGGACTTTATGATTTTAGTTCGTCAAATTTCTCCATTTCCTGCGCGACTTATATTGTCGGGTCGATATCTTCAAATCAATCCATCTGTTATAATGCACTACCAGCGCAACTTTCAGGGATCTCCCCGACTGGGGGAAGCATTCCTTATAGTTATCAATGGCAAGGTTCTCAGGATAATTTGACTTTTTCTGATATCAACGGAGCGACATATCTGAATTATACGCCTGGAGCCTTAACTACGACATCTTACTTCCGTCAGGTTCAGACTTCCTCAGGCGGATGTGGTTCGCTAAATACCAATGTCCTTACGATTGTGGTCAACCCGTTACTGCCGGTAAGCATCTCTGTTTCAGCATCCGCTGACCCGGTCTGTGCGGGAACTTCGGTCACCTTTACGGCCACGCCTGTCAATGGAGGAGTGTCCCCAACATATCAGTGGAAAATGAACGGAGCGAATGTGACAGCAGCAACAAATGCTACCTATGCTTTTATCCCGATAAATAATGATGCTGTTTCCTGCGTACTTCCCTCCAATGTTCTTTGTGCCACAGGCAGCCCAGCCACCTCAAATTCAGTGGTGATGAGTGTAAACCCGCTACTGCCGGTAAGC
>JAPLDG010000191.1 GCA_026391845.1 Bacteroidota bacterium
TACAGCAGGAAAAAATTATTCCGGAAGTTGAGATATGTTTTCTGGTATGAGGCTTTGGGGAGGGTCCCGCCGCCGATGTGAAAAACGGTCGATGTGGGACAATACATGATTTTGAACCCGTTATTTTTTAACCTCCAGCAAAAGTCGATCTCCTCCATGTGCGCGAAGAAGTCCTCATCCAATCCTCCAAACTCATGAAACAATTTGGCTTTCACAAACATGCAGGCTCCAGTTGCCCAAAATACCTCACATATGTCATCGTATTGACCATGGTCATCTTCGATGGAGAGAAAAATACGCCCACGGCAGAAGGGATAACCATATTTATCGATGAAGCCGCCTGCTGCGCCGGCATATTCAAATTTCTTTGGTTCAAGAAATGAACGGATTTTTTTTTTTTTTTTTGCAATCAGGTCATCCTGCTCCATCAGTTCAATCACCGGGGTTATCCAGTTTTCAGTGACTTCAATATCAGAATTCAGCAAAACGTAATAGTCAGCTTCCACCTGGCTCAACGCTAAGTTATAGCCTCTTGCAAAGCCGCCATTTTCAGGATTTTGAATGATTCGGATATCAGGATAGGAGGCTCTGAGGAAATCAACAGAATCGTCGGTTGAAGCATTGTCGGCCACGATGATCTCTGCATCCTCTTTGCTGAATTGAATAAGGGTAGGGAGAAACTGCTGCAGGTATTTCCTTCCGTTCCAATTCAAAATAATAACAGCAACATGCATCCGGGGAATATTAAAGAATACAAAGAAATATACTTTTACTCACGTCACGCGTGACACCTCTTCACCAGTGTAAAAATACAAAAAACGTCACGCGTGACACCTCTTCACCGGTGTAAAAATACAAAAAAGGGCTGGAAATTGTAATTTTTTAATTTTAATTAATTGGGCAATTCCCAGTAGTCGGATTGCATATCGCCCCAGGCATTGATTACCTGGGTATCCTGAAGGTCAAGGGTTGTATAGATGCGGCTGCGCAGGTCAATTTTCCATCGTGGATTCATGATTTCACCGGTGGCATCAGAATGAAGCAGGAAAAAGTCGCTGGTAACCATATCCGGTGAATAGAAGACAAACTTTCTATTCCGCTGGTTGTTGTTGAGCGTATAGTATTGCCATATTTCATAGGGGTAATTGCTGGGTTCGTTGTATTGAGTACTCCTGGTATTTGGCGGACCATATTGAAGATAAACCCTTCCCCGGTCGGTCTGATATCCTTTTTTCACCGGAGTTCCAAAATTAACCTGCACTTTATACACCTGTTCTTTATAATAATTCCAGGCCAATTCCGGGTTTTGCGGATCGTGGCTTACCCAGTAGCTGTAAAAAAACTGTTGCATTGTTTTCAAATCTGCTTTCTTCAGTTCTTCGCGGATAAAATATTTTTCAATACCGGTACTGATCGGGTATGTGCAGTTGATGTATTCCTTGAGCGAATCGGCATTGGTAATTTTTTCCGCAAAGGTGTTGGCAATCTCCGTGGCTCCCAAATCGTTTAAGGTGACCTTGGCTTGCGGGTTTATCCGTTGAAAAAACAATTTTTTTGATGCTACCACTTCATTTTGTTGATTTCGTGCCTCGACGACCAGGTTGTAATTTCCGGAAGGCAGATTTTCGAGAGAAAGTTCAGCGAGCAATACATTCACCGCTTTGGAAGTCTCTTTTTTTACCCTGGAAAACGAACTCAGTTTTACATTGCTCTCAAATGACTCAAAGAAATAGGTAAGCAGGAATTTCTGATCTGGTACGATGATCTGACCCGGGTTGTATAATTCGCAGTAAAATATCATTTTAGTTTCGTTTTCCGGATAAAAATTATAGGTGTAGGGAACCAGGTCGAAACCGCTTTTTGTCAAAGTTGTCGGGGTGGGAGCTTTTGCATATGATTTGATGAGTTCGATGTTTGAAAATAGCGCTCTTGTTTTTATCTGCAAGCTGGATCTCGAAATCATACGTACCATTCGGCAAGACAAATCTTTGCTGATCAATGAATTGAAAATTTGTATTCAGGGTGTCTTCAATTTCTGCAGAGAAAAGTTCATATTTCTTAAATGCTTTGATCTCATTTTCCAGTTTAAAAGTCATCAGGATATTGACTGTTGCCTGGAACTTTCCATTGTCGTTTTTTATAAATTTCACACTGTTTGCGGCGACCGAAAGATAGGTCTCGACATAGGGTCCTTCCGGGGAATTAAATGTGGAATAGCTGAGAAATGCCCAAAGATTCCGGGCTTGAATCTGATTAACTGCAAAAGCAGAGATCAGAGCGAAAATCAATGGAAATATTTTTTTCATAAAAAAAAAGGTTAGGGAGTCGGTTCAAATTTTGTTGCACAAAGATAGGGCTGATGGGTTGAAAATGCAAGGGAAATCGGTAAATTGTTCATCCGTGGGGGTGAAATGGATCATGCAAAAGGTTTGTTAAATTTGGCAGTCTGTAAAATTTATGTAATTTTGCCCCCGGAGAGATGGCAGAGCGGTCGATTGCGGCGGTCTTGAAAACCGTTGACCTGCAAGGGTCCGGGGGTTCGAATCCCTCTCTCTCCGCC
>JAPLDG010000029.1 GCA_026391845.1 Bacteroidota bacterium
CCTCGGTTCGGGATTTTGCCTCCAGCTTCCTTCAGATTCCGCTTCACAACGGACACCCTTACTCTTGGCTAATGGTTGGTAACTACCGACCTCCATAAAGGACTTGCACCTTCAAGGTTATAAGTGTGCACGGCACACAAGGGAGAGCCGTATGGACACACCATGGCGTGTCCCTACGGCTCTGTTCTAAATTTGTTATGTTATATGATGAGAAGATTCAATTTTATAGATTTGATAATGTGTTATTTAAAAAATAATTGTGAAAAATTAGGTTTTTGATCACCCTTACAATATATTTGCCCTGAAACCAGGATTCTTAAATCTGGTTTTTTGGCAACGCAAGCTAAAAGGAAAGATTATTTCAACCACATTAATTTTATCCTTATGAAAACCAACGCGCTACTGTCTTCCACGTTTTATTTTCTATTTTCAATCATGATGATCCTGTTTTGTCTGGGGTTAAATATCAACGGGCAGGGACAAATCAAGGCTGTTCAGAATAACCCCCGCCCTGAAGGAAAAGAGCCTAAAGTGCAACAGGCTTTTCTCCCACCCGCTCCTGCTGCTGAAAATAATCAAACACCGGAGATGGCGGTTTCAAATGGCCCGGCCATGGATATCATACTATCTGCCGACCCGCCTTCCAATGCGCCGTTGGCAACAATTACTAGTACTGCCACCGGTGGAAACTGGAATGCAGGAGGTACATGGGTTGGGGGGGTCGTTCCGTCATCTACAGATAATGTTGTGATCGCCTCAGGAGCAACTATTACTCTAGACGGAGTTCGAACCTGTGCATCGCTGACCATTAATAGACCATCAGCCGGGAATACCAATACGCTTAACATCAACTCCAACTCACTCACTTGCAGCTCTCTTACAATGAGTGCTACGACTACAGCGAGGAATAGTTATATTAATATTTCAAGTGGAACACTAACCGTTACAGGCACAACAACCACCGGAACCACTGGCTGTATCATTACTTTTACCGGTGCAGGTACTTTCACAATGACTGGGGCGTTGACAGGTTCTCCGGCCATAACGACTTTTTCCGGCTGCAATCTGAACATCGGCTGGGCAGGTACACTTACCACTGCGCAATCCACCGCCATAACAACTGTTGCCGGCAGCAACTTCAACTATACCAGCGCCTCTGCACAAACCATTTATGCCAGAACCTACACCGGCAACCTTGGCCTTTCCGGTGCAGGCACAAAAACCATTGCCGCTTCAACCACGGTAACAGTTAACGGGAATATTACGAACAGCTCAACACTGGTGCTGACTGCCGGCACCTCCACTGCAAGTACCTGGCTGGTCATGGGCGGCAATGTAACCAACACAGGCACCATCAATGCAACAGCATCCTATATCCGGTTTATTTTCAGTTCAGACAATGCCCAAACCTTTACCAACAACGGTACCGTTACTTCGCCGCTATCCAGTTTTGATGTTTCCAACACCAACGCTTCTGGATTGACACTGGCCGGCACCGATTTCGATGTAACCAGGGCGAACCTCTTTACCGGCTCTGTCATCAACTCAAATAAAATCACGTTCGGCACAGGAGGTACTTCTTATGCCGTCGTGCAAAGGGGCGTTGCCGCAAATACAACCCCGGCTGGCAGTTTCGATGTTTCTCCGAATATTAATGTGAGCACCGGCGGATTAAATTTACTCTATGACAACGGCTCGGTTGCCTATAATACAGGTTATGAAGTTCCTGCTTCTTTAACATGCGCCTTGTTTTACATTTTTGACGCAGCGGATGTAACCCTTAATTCCGACCTTACGGTTGTAAGCGAACTAAATTTCTATGGGGGAACCGGTACCCCGACCCTTCGAATTGACGCCCATACCCTGACACTGGGCGGAACCATAACCTATACGGTAGCCGGTGCGTTTTATGGTGGAGCCACATCAAACCTTGTGATGAACGGCGCAACCACCCTGAACGCGGTAAACAATGGATTGAATAATCTTACGATCAACGCCAATGCAACCCTGGGCGGGGCCGTTGCAGTAAGCAACACATTGTCCCTGACAAGCGGAATCCTGCTCAACGGAGCAAATTTAACCATGGCCTCAGGTTCAACCATCGCCCGGTCGGGAGGAAGTTTGTTGTCTCCTCCAACATTTTCAGGGACTGTAAACCTTACCTATTCAGGCAGTTCTGCCATCAATACTGGGAAAGAATTGCCTTCAGGTTCCTCAGTATTGAATAATCTGACCACCAATGCAGGGGGAGTGACGCAATATGCCTATACTTCAGGGACAGCAAATTTGCTCAATGATGTATTTCCAAACCTGACAAGCTGGACTGGCAATAAAGGCACTGCTGCCGGCCAGTTTAATTCGGTGGCAACGACACTTGCAGGCGGCACCAGTCCTGAAGCCGACTTTATCGGAGCCGCAACTCATAGCGCCTCTTCCACAACCTATTATATCTATCGTGGCCCGGTGAACACAACCGGATATTCGAGTGTAAATGTCTCCTTTAAAACATCGACGGCGGGAACTTATACTCAAAATTTTCCTACTTATTTGAAACTCCAATCCGCAACGAGTGCCAGTGGTCCCTGGCACGACGTATGGTCTCTACCGTATGCAGTCCTTGCTGCTCAAACAGTATCAATTCCAAATTACACGACTGATGTAGGGGGCAGTATGTATTTCCAGTTTGCATATGTCGGTGATTATTATGCTACTGATCACTGGTACATTGATAACTTAGTTGTGGATGGCCTGACCGCTACCCCAGTATCATGCACGGCAACAATCAACGGCACTTTTGATTTAACCAACGGAACCTATTCCATTGGCGCTGGCAACTCCCTTACTATGAACGGTTCAATATCTGGGAACTCTGCCATTGCCGGAAGTTCAACCAGCAACTTATCAGTCGGCGGCAGCGGGTCAAACCTTGTTATTCCATCGATTACCACCGGAGTGAATGATTTCACCATCAGCCGTGCAAACGGGGTTACCTTAAAAAGCGATGCTACCGTGAACGGGGTGTTGACATTATGTGCAAATCCAAGTGCAAACCACGGCTGCCTCGACATGCTGGATGGCTCGACCATCAGAACACTTACCATGGGTGCATCTGCTACAACAACCGGCGCCGGGGATGTGACCGGGATTGTAAAAAGACAACATACTTTTATAACCAGCCTGTCATATAGTTTTGGAAGTCAGTACACCTCCCTTACTTTCCTGGGTTCAGGCACTAAACCAACTGAAGTCAGTTGTAAAATTGCCATTGGAAATGCTCCTGTCTGGCGTTCTGTAGCCGTTAAAAGATATTACAGTTTTTATCAAAGCGGTGGCACTGATCAGGTCATTACAAATCTCAGGTACCTGGATTCTGAATTAAATCCGGGTGAAACTGATGAGTCGAAACTTGTTTTATGGGATGCGCATGGTGGGTCTCCATGGAATGGCGATGTTGAGCCTCATGGCAAATCGAATGACAATACATCGGAAAACTGGGTTGGGTTATCGGGCTTAACGATTAATTATTTGGCTAAAAGCCCCCTTGATAACAAACAATGGGGCTTAGGTTACTCCAACCTGACAAAAAACACATGGTTGGGTGCAGATGAAATATCTCCGACAAAGTGGGATGTTGTCGCAAATTGGTCTGCCGGCCACGTTCCCCTCACAACAGAAAATGTTTTAATTCCAGCAGGAAAACCGGCATACCCGGTCTTAACCCTGAGTGTTGAGGTCAATTCACTTGAAATATCTTCAGGTGCTTCAGTTGATGCAAATTCATATAACATCACTCTCAACGGATCCACAGAAGCATGGGACAATCAGGGAACATTTACTTCCGGCACCGGAACGGTCATCTTTTCACACGCAAACAACTCGGAGATCGTCACAATGACCGGTACAACAGATTTCTATAATATTCAGATAGGCGCAACTGCCTGGCTTCAACTCGCCACAGGCAGCCATACCGGGATTGCCGGTGCGGTTACCATCACTTCAGGTGGCAGGTTTGCCTGTGCAAGCACTTTCAATACCGTTGAATACAATGGAACCGGTTCCGGCCAGACAGTTGTGAATCCCAATGGTTATACACCCGGTTATTCCAACCTGATTTTAAGCGGCACAACCTCGAAAACGATGCCTATAACCGCTTTGTCAATTGCTGACGATTTTTCCATGTCGGGAAGCGCATTGGCTACCGCAAATGAAGCCCTGACAATTGGCGGCCACATCACCATCGGATCAGGCAATACTCTTAACCTGAGCACATTCAGTCATACTTTTTCCGGCAACCTCACCAACAACGGCGGAACCTTTACCCCATCCGGCAGTACAGTTACACTGAATGGAACCGCACAGCAAACGATCACATCTTCGGCTGGTATTGCTTTTAACAATCTAACCATCACCAATACGGCAGACGAAATTACCCTGGGCACGTCAACCAACTGCAGCATTGGCGGCAATTTAACCATTGATGCCGGTGCGGTTTTCGACCTTGCCGCAAACAGTCTGACTGCTGTAACCGGCTCACTGTCAAATTCAGGAACCCTCAAAACCGGGAGCTCCTCATCGACCCCGGTTCCATCGGGTAAAACCTGGGGCGGATTATTCGAATATACGGGCAGCGGAGCTCAAACCATCGTTGCAGGAACCTATAACAACCTCACGATGATCGGTTCGGGTGGAGCAACTGCCAGTGGCAATATCACCGTAAACGGAGCGCTCAACCTGTCGTCTGCAAACCCCACATCAGCAAAGGGAATCCTCGATATGGGAGCCAATACCATGTTAATGGGAGCCGCTGCAACCACCACTGGCCAGGGCGATGTAACCGGTATCGTGCGAAGAACATCCATTTCACCAAATACGACATATTCATTTGGAAATCAATATTCAACGATTAACTTTCCGAATGTCGGCACATTGCCTTCAGAAATTAGCCTGAAGATCAGCATCGGAGCCGCACCTGCATGGAAAACCGGCGCCATCACACGGATCTATGATCTCATTCAGACAGGTGGCAGCGGAACCCAGGCAGTGCTCTATTGTCATTATCTTGATACCGAATTAAACGGGAATGATGAGAATTTACTGGTGGATTGGGTTCATGTCTTCCCTTCGACAGATATTGAATACGGCCGGTCGGATTACAATACGATCGACAACTGGATTTCCATAGCCAATGTCAATGTTGGTGTTTTTTCAGCCTCCTTCGGAGCCAAAGAGATCACCCTGGATGAGTCTGAAACTCTTTCACTTACGTGGAATGGTTCAACCAGTACTTCGTGGGTCACAGCGACCAACTGGACTCCCAATGGTGCCCCGTCGGACCTGACATCAGTGACCATCCCCGATGCCGCAGGAACTGACTTTGATCCAACCATCCCGGCATTGGCCAGATGCGGAACACTAATCATTGAGAGCGGGGGAATCCTTAATGCTTCGAACGGAGCTCAATTAACCATTGCCGGCGCCGGAGGCGCCTGGAACAACCATGGAACGTTTAACCCCGGCGCCAACAGCACGATTGTGTTTACCAATGCGAATGCCACCATGGACGGGACCTCTGATTTGAATAACCTGACCATCAATACGGGCGCTGTTTTATTTCTAGAAAACAATGCCTATCTGGGAATAACAGGAACGGTAACAAACAATGGCACCTGGAGAACCGTCATCAAAGGAGCTACAACCGTTGAATACAAAGGCGGAAACCAAACTGTCGTTGTTCCAAACCCGGCAACAAACAGGTATTACAATCTCATCCTCAGCGGAAGCGGGACCAAAACAATGCCCGGAACTGCGCTGGCAGTTTACGGTGATTTTACAATATCGGGCACAGCCACGGCCATCGCAGGCGCCGCCCTTGCCGTTACCGGCAACCTCTCCATCGGTTCCGGGGCAGCCTTCACCGCTGGCACATATGGTCATTCATACGCCGGGTTTGTCATCCATTCTGACGTGAGCGGCACCGGATCTTTGATCGCAAATAGTTCTTCATTCTCAGGTACGGTTGAACGGTATATCTCCCATAATTTAAAATGGCACTTCCTCTCCTCCCCGGTTACCGAACAGCCTGTATGGCCCGAATTCGCCCCGCTGCCAACAGCCAACTCATTCGGAGTCGCCCCCTGGAACTGGGATTTCTATTACTGGAACCCGAATGCAAGTACCGATAACGAGCTTTACTGGGTAAACCTTCGGAAAAATGCGGACGGTGATTATAACGACGGAACCATTGATGCAAGCGGCAGCAATGCAGGATTCGGGGCAGCAACGCCAGACTTCACCGTGGGAAGGGGGTATCTGGCAGCGTATGACGCTGATTATGCAGGAAGTACAATCCATAATTTTACCGGAACCCTCAATTACGGCAACAAATCCATTGCCATCACCAGTGGCATTAACCCATGGAATCTGATAGGCAACCCCTACCCTTCCGCCATCGACTGGAGAGCTTCCGGATGGGATCGGTCAAACCTTGCTGAGAATGGCGGAGGTGGCTATGATTACTGGATTTTCAATGGAACTTCCGGCAATTACGGCGTGTTTAACTCAAATGACAACGACAACACCGGAACCTTGGGAACATCCAAGGATATTGCACCGATGCAGGCATTTTTCGTGCAGGCTGCAACCACCGGAAGCATCAGTATGACCAGTACGGTACAATTGCACTCCACCCAATCCTGGCTCAAAGAGACAGCAGGAGCTGAAAATCGTTTGAAAATCAAACTGACGTCGCAGGCCACCAGTTATTATGATGAAATGATCGTTGCGGTGAATTCAGCTTTTGACAATGGAGGATCGTGGAAATTCTGGAGCATATACCCCGAAGCGCCGGAGATTTATGCCATGAAGGGAGGCTTGAATTATTCCATTGACAGACTGCCCTCGGTGAATGAAAGTTCAGTGATCTCGCTCGGAATCAAAGCCGGAGTGGAAACGACCTATACCCTTGATGCAACCGGGGTTGACAACTTCTATTTCGCAAAAAGCATCATCCTCGAAGATCTGAAAACAGGCGCCACGCAGGAGTTGAAAACAAATCCGTCCTTCACTTTCTCTGCAAATCCAACCGACAATCCCGAACGGTTCCACCTTCACTTCGGAGGGCCATACGGAATCGGACTTCAGTCCAGCCAACCCGATTTTACCATCTTTTCGTTCAACCACTCCGTGGTCATTAAGAATATATCCGGAAAGAACCTGGATGGGAATGTTACGATCTGCAATATTCTGGGTCAGAAAATTCTGCAGCAAAGAATTATTGATCAGGTTACTACCCTCAATCTCGATGCACCTGCCGGTTGTTATATCGTCACCCTGGCTGCCGGAAACCGGACATACAGCAAAAAGCTGTTTATTCCTTAACAAGGAATTTTAAGTGAGTTGATGTTTTATTTTAGCCTTCCAAAATTATCAGGCTAAAATTAGGAATTCCGATATCTATCAATTATCTTTGTTCAAATTTCAGGATTAAAATAGTTGTTTCATTCAGTTGCAGTTTCATTTCTTGTCAACCAGAGCACGAACTGAGCTGCAATCTGCTTCGCTAATTCGCATTCTTGCAGGATTGCACTGAAGCATTCCTGGAAGTCCAACCACTGCGAAAAAATTTACAGGCATCACTGATGCAGATCGTTTACCTTGTAAAACATCAACAACAGGATATCCCGGGAAAATAACTGAATATTTCTTTTAAACCAATTAGCATGAAATCAAACACATTACAATTCGCACTATTATTCGCCTTGATCTTCGTATTTTCAGGGTCACATGTTCAGGCGGCAACATATTTTTCGATCGCTACCGGGAACTGGTCAAACAGCACCGGCACAGTATGGTCGCTAACAAGCGGCGGCGCTGCTGTTGCAGCCAATGTTAAACCGGTAGCCGGCGACGTTGTGACCATTGAGCGTGGTTTTACCGTAACCGTTGATGTTTCCTCTGCATGTGCAAGCGTGCAACTTGGCAGAGTTACCACAGCCGGAGCCGGCACTTTGACTTTTTCGGGCTCCTCAACCCTTACTGTTTCCGGTGCTGTCGTTCTTGGAAACAATATTACCGGAAGTTCAGGAACGATTACCTTTACAAGCGGTTCAACTCTGATAGCAGCCAGTTTAACGCTTGGC
>JAPLDG010000142.1:0-17567 GCA_026391845.1 Bacteroidota bacterium
CGAAGGAAAGGGATTGCCAACCAGGTTCCATGAATTACTGCCTTTGGTCAGTGGAATGGTCTGGGTACTGTAATTCATGTTCCCGGTGAACTGATGGGTTGAACTGAAGGCATAATCAGAAGCATAGGCAACGAGATATCCCCTGCCCACCGTGAAATCCGGATCGGCAGCTCCAAATCCGGCGCTGCTGCCGCTTTCGTCAACAGGCCGGCTGTTGTAGGTTCCGGCATTATCCTGTCGCAGATTTACCCAAAAAAGCTCTGAGGTGATATCTGTATTCGGGTTCCAGTAATAAAAATCCCAGTTCCAGGGTGAGGCGCCGAAAGTAAGCGGATCCTCCGACGGTATGGGGGCGAATTCAGGCCATATTGGCTGGCTGGCAACAGGGGATGAGAGGAAATGCCAGGCTAAGTTATGGGAGATGTAACGTTCTGCTGTTCCGGTAAACGAGCTTCCGGCAATCAGGGAACCCGTGCCGGTGGCGTCTGAATAGATGATAAACCCTCCCTGGGAATGGTTGAATGTTCCGGCGGTAAAACCTGCGCCCGGACCGATGGTGAAGTTCCCCGCTGTCGTGATGGCAGCGCCCGCTATGACAATGGCTGTGCCCGACACGGTGAGGTTCCCATGGATGGAGAGCGCGGATGAAGGCATTGTTTTCGTGCCGCTTCCACCCAGGATGAGGTGGTGGAAATTTGGCGATCCGTCGGTAAGCAGAACGGTTTGGTCAGCCCCGCTGTATTCAATGGTAGCTCCATATACATCGGCGTACCATTTACCGGTTCCGGTTCCGGTCCGTGTGATGGAGTGAAGGATAGTCATCGTGCTGCCAGCCTGGTTGGTGATATCGGCGCCATCGGGTATTTCAACATCATAAAACCGGGCATTTCCGGAGATGGTGGTACCGTGCATCGAAAATATCACCTTGCTGGTTCCAGGGTCATTCCCGATTGGATTCTGATCCTCCCAGCCACCGCTGAAGCTGTTTTGTATGGTCAGGGTGTTGTTTCCCATAATGAGCATGCCGCCGTTTTCGATGGTCAGCGAGTTGATGGTTGTCGTGGATGGCAAAACAGGGTCGTGTGGCGTTGTCCCGGCATCGGGGATGATGACATGACTCCCGATGCCTGGCGTTCCGTTTGGGGTCCAGTTGATTGCCGTACCCCACACATCATCGACTGCTCCGTTCCATGTATAGTGATCTGCATAGTAATCACGCAAGGTAAAGATGGTTCTCCAGGCATGACCGGTCTTGTTGATAAAATAGCTGACTGGCACATTCGCCAGGCCGATATAGTTGTTGGTGAAATCGTAATTGGCCCTTCCGTGTTCGTCGGCAGGGATTCCACCATCTATATCGTAGTCCCAGGTGACAGTTTTGGCCTCTGTATTTTCATGAAACGGATCAAGACTGCTTGTCAGTTCATCATCAAGGTAGTGGAAATTGGCACTTACCTGGGCCGGGGATGTGTAAGCGTCGGAAACTTCCGGCACGATTTCGTACGTTCTTTTGTATGCATCGCGGATCAGCACATCGTCGCCACCGTCGCCCGGCGGGGTGTTCCCGATGGTTATCGTAACCGAAAGCGCATCGGGCATGGCCCCCGTTGTCAGCAGGATGGTGGTGTACTGATGGCCGAAAGTGTACAGCGTGTTCTCCAGTATGGTGGCTCTTTTTACCGTTCCGGTAACGTCGCCTGATCCAATGGTGGTTGCTGCAGCGCCCATGTTCAGCAACCATGAATCCAGATAGATGCTTTTCGAGGTTCCCGGATAGCTGGTATAGCTTTTTGTCATTTCAAGCAACCCGTAGGTAGCCGATGGATTCCCGGCCGCCAGGTTCAATACGCCGTTTACCGTGATATCGCCGCCAGCCTTGACTCCGCCGGGTCCGCTCAGGGTCAGATTATTGAGAGCTCCTGTAAAAACCGAGGCAGGCAGGGTGATCGCGGCGGTATTGGTAAACACCAGAGTCGAAGCAGAGTTGCCTGCATCCATGGAACCGGTGGTTCGGGTGATCGAGCTGCCTGAAATGGTGAGGGTGTTTGCACCCGTCGAAAAGGTGCCGCTGGTGAGTGCCAGGGCCTGTGTGATCGTTAAGTTTCCGCTCATGGTCAAACCAGCGGAGTTGTCAACGGTAAGGGCCTCAACTGAATTGCCAGTAAACGCTGCCGAAGGAATGATCTGGGCAGTTGAACCGGCAAATTTAACCACCGAGGAAGTGGTTGAAGCGTTTATCTTTCCGCCGCTGGTGAAACTCAGGGTTTTGTTTATCGTGAGGGTCTTTCCGCTGACCACCAGATTTTTGGAACTTCCGTTGGTGATATTTCCAACAGTTCTGTTTGCATCCAGCACACAATCATGGGCCGGACTGGTAGCAAAAATAATGTCGGCGCCGTCGGACGGGATTCCGTTTGTCCAGTTTCCGGCTGTGCCATAATTATCACTGATATTGCCCTGCCACACATTTCCATTGGCTTCCAGCGCCCCCATTTTGGGAATCGTTCTGTCAATGCCATAATAATCTGTTGAAATGCCTGTGCCTGAAGTCCCGTTCAATGTGGCCGAAGGATAATAATTGATGGCAGACGAGCCTCCTGGATTTGCAAAGCCCGGATTGGTCGCCAGACTGTTGTTGTCAGGCGCCGTATTCAGGGTGATGCCGTAAAGTGCACCCACGTAGTCGTTATAGCCAATGGTCAACCCGGTTGTCCCCGCCACACGAAGCGCATAATGGATTCCGGTGGAACCGCCTGTGCGGGCATTACAGAAGATGTTATTCCGGTAATTTCTGGTGGAGGTGTTGTTGGCGTCCCATAACCCTGCGGTTGCCGAAGTTGTTCCCGAAGAAACCGTTCCTGCCAGATAAACCGTGTTGAAATAAAAGCTGACATTGTTGCCGGCGGAGGTACCATCCCAGATGCCATTGATCAGATAACCGGTAGTAACGCCAGCGCCCAGGCTGACAATATTGTTGGCGCAGGTTATCAGGCCGCTGTTGATCACAATTCCATTGATCACAGCCCCCGTGCTGGCGGAAGAAACAGATAAGCTATCGACAAAGTTTCCCGAAACACTGTTTGTCCCTGAGGCCGGGCCTGTGTAGTAGATGCCATAGAGTTGAACATTGGCAGCAGCGGTGCTTTTATTCGAAAGAAGACGGACAATGTTTCCCGTAACTGTTTGAGTTGTTCCGTCGGTTGATGTTTGTGAAATACCGATGATCGAAGCTGCCGATGCCGTGTTGGCATGAGCGGTGGTTGCGGAGATATTTCTTACGGTATTGTTTTGAATGGTGTTGGTGCCCGATGTTGTCTGAATGCCTCTTGTCCGCGCTGCCGTGCTGGGCCCGGTATATGAATTGAACAGATTTGCCACTGTATTGCCCGAAATTGTAGTGGTTGCAGTGGCGCCACCCGCACAATAGATGCCGTAAACATCTTGTTTGATCAGCGAATATACTGCTGAAGAACTTACATGGATGCTGTTTGGCGTGGTAAGACTTCCAATCAGGTTACCGGTAAAGGTGGTGGTGGCCCCGATTCCCCGCATATAAATGGATTCAAACCCATGGGCGTAATAGTCAGAACTTACCGTGGTGATTGAACCAATATTGTTACCGGTAAAATTAACCGTTCCGGTGCTGTTGTTAATTATTCCGTGCGAGGTGGAGTAGTTGTTGTTTTGTGCGTCAAAAATAACGAACGGGGCTGTTGTATAGCCGCTGCCCGCCGTATTCACGGTAATGCTGCTGACCAAGCCGCCGGTGAGGTTGGCCGTTGCAGTCGGAGCTGTTCCGCCGGCCGGGGGCGCGGTAAATGTAATGACGGGCGCTGTTGTGTAGCCGCTGCCTCCGTAATTTACAACAATGGTCGTAGATATCCCTCCCGAAGAAAGTGTTGTTGTTGCCAACGGAACGGGGGTTCTGCTTACAATGGAACCTGTTCCGCTGATGGCACCGATCGTGTTGCCGGTTACATTAAAATTGCCTTTAAAAAGAAAAATTCCGTCCCATGGATTATCATCCTTGCTGCTGTAATCAATGTTTGCGATGGTATTATTCGATATGGTTGTTGCGGTGCCGGTCCCTGCGGATACATAAATTCCGCAGAAATAGACCGCATTTGATCCGGTGAAAGACCAGGGACTGCCTGCACAAAAAGGCGCGCTACCCCCGATATAGTTGCCGCTTACGGTATGTTCGGCAGCCGTGCTAATGATGATGGCATTGTAAGTCAATGCATTGCCTGTGGCATAGAATGTCGTGGTTTCATAGATACTGTTGCCGGAGATCGTAAAGCCAACGGAAGCGCTGTTAATATTAATCCCGTTGGAACTGACATTTGTTTGAAAGTTGTCGGAAATGTTGTTGTTCCGGATGGTGTTATCGCTGTTTTCCCGGCCTCCTGTGCCTGAAGAAAGGATTGCATTATAGGGCCTGCCGCCTGCCGAACTGGTCAGGTTGCAATCCTCCAGAATATTGTTGTCATTTCCGTTTCCCGAAATACTGCCTGCGAATGCGACAATTCCGCTCGCTGAACTGGCAGAAGAACCGCTGAGATTGCAGTATTTGACAGTATTGTTCTCGGCCGAATTAATCAAGCGGATGGCTGTTGCGCCATTCCCGGTGTTTGTTCCCGTGATGGTTAAACTTTTTAAAGTACCCGCAGCGCCTACCCTTCCGTCGATCGTCACATGATCCGCTCCATTCAGATAGATGGTTGCCCAGTTTCCTGTGGTGGATATACTGAGGGATCCGGCAGTCGGATAAATGAGCACGGATGTGTAGCTTGCAGATCCTGTTCCGCTGGCATTCAGCACGGCGGAGGCTGATTCCGTGGTGCTGCCGGTTATCTGTAAAATAATGGCGCCCGTTTTGATCGTTCCGGCATTTATGGCATCGAAAGCTGCCTTTAACGTTGCATAGTCGGCGCCGGTTCCGCCAACCGTTTTGGTAACGTCTGCGATGGCATTGCCAGCGATCAGCATGAGCGAAATCACGAATAAGATGAGATTTTTCATAATACCGGTTTTGACACAAATATAGCTGATCGTGTCCTGAAAACCTAATATTATTCCCTTGATTTATAGACAGCTGAATATCAACGCTGTCACGTGTCACACGTCACACGGCCTGACCCTACGTTTCCCCGTTGATGGAACCGCATGGCGTGACCCTACTGATGCGTCGTTGGCGTCGGTGTGTCGTTGCTGATGCGTTGCTGATGCGTTGCTGATGCGTCGTTGATGCGTCATTGATGCGTCATTGATGCGTTGCTGATGCGTCTGCAGTTCGTTTAGGATCCGTTTAGGTTCAGTTGAGGATGCGTGAACATGGCCGGGCCCGATTATCGATCGCAGCCCAGGGGGGTCCCTCCAACGATCATCAGGTTGCGCAAAGGCAATGCGGATCCGGACCGCAGTAGGGACATGCCATGGCATGTCCCTACGTTTCCCCGTTGATGGAACCGTAGGGTCACGCCATTGACCCTACCGCATGGCGTGACCCCGCCGCATGGTTCACCAGTCACGCGTCACCCGTCACCCGTCACGTTTTCCCGTCACGTTTTTTCCCCCTCCCCGTCAAACCTACCCGATAAATCGTTATCTTTACTCGCAATTTCCTGTTTGGAGAAAAGTTATCGAGCTGATTCCATTATCACTTACATGAGTTTTTTGTAAATTTGCATGATGAAGGCCAAAATTAAATATGTCAGTAATCTCATCCGGTTGAATATTCATGAGATAGATCCTAACGCACAGATTATTCTATACGGTTCAAGAGCACGCGGTGATAATCGAAATGATTCTGATTGGGACATCCTGGTTCTGACTGATTATCCCATAGATATTAACAAAGAGAAAGTTTTCAGAGACCATTTGTATGATCTGGAATTAGAGACAGGCGAACCATTCTCCATCTTTGTATATTCAAAGGCAGATTGGACTACAAAGCAAAAATGCACGCCATTCTATTTTAACGTTTCGAATCAGGGTATCCGGTTATGAACATTGATGAACGCAATGAATACATTTTTCATCGGATTGAAACTGCTTATAAAACGCTAGAAGCAGCTAAACTGCTATCAGATAATGGTTATTATAATTCCGCCATAAATCGATTATATTATGCTGTTTTTTATGCCGTAAATGCTCTTCTGGTCAGAAGTGAGGTTTATGCTCAGTCACATTCAGGGGTAAAAAGCCAGTTTTCATTGCTTTTTATTAAATCGGGTAAACTTGATAAGAAATTCGGGAAACTATTAGCCCAATTGTATGACTGGCGGCAAAAGGGAGATTATGAAAATCTTTATGATTTTTCTGCAGAATCTGTTACTTCATTATTTCAACCCGTTCACGAAATGATTTCTGCCATCGAAAATGAGCTGATTCATTCGCAATAAGGGTTTAGGTTCCAACCCGTCACGCGTCACGATTTCCCGTCACCCGTCATGCCTTCCCGTCACGCGTCACGTTTTTTCCGTATATCTGATTAGTCACAATCCTCCCATAAAGCCGGAACCATTCCAAACAAGCTTACAGCCAGAATGTTATAAGAATTTAACTCCTTCCTGTTTTATGGACTTTTTAAAATAATGCTTTGTAACCCTTGATTTTATTGAAGTGGGTTTTGAAAATGGGTGTTGTAAATCGGTTACAGGTGCTTGAAAATAAGAACTCTGGATAACGATGGGCTTAGCTGATATTAAGCAGCAATATCCCCAAAGCACTGAAAGTGCTGGATATCATTAACCGTGGGTGAAACCCACGGCTCGGTGAATGGTAAACCCTCAGCACCGAAGGTGTTGAATATCAATTCTATTAAAATTTGACGATAGTTGGACATAGTGATAAAATGTATTCAGCTCTTTCAGAGCTGATGGTTAAAGATATACCTGCCTGCCATGGGTTTCACCCATGGTTATTGATATTCAGCCACTTCCGTGGCTGTCTGATTAAAACAGATTCCTGTTCTTGCAGAATGACTGTCAAAACGCTACATGAATGAATTCATCCTGGCAATAATAACTATAGGCTTAATCGGGGAAAAGGTAAAAGGTTCAGGTAGCCGGCCTTTCAACCAATCTATAATATTGCCACACCTGCCGGGGTTTCGTTTCCCCTTCGTTTGACCGGGAGAATTACTGCGGAAGAATAGCATCCTGGTCTGACGTTAAAACCACAAAGACCACAGAGACCAAGGAACAAATCTCAGATTTCAGATTTCGAATTTGAGATCTGAGTCCACCCCGGAAAGTCATGCCAGGGTGTGTTCTCGCCAAATGATACCTATTGATTTGTTTATCAACTGTTTACATGAAAACACATGGAAACACATGGTAAAACATGATGAAACAATGGCAAACTATGGTAAAACATGACTCAACTATGGTAAAACATGATGAAACTATGGAAATGCATGATAAATTTCAAATCGCTCGCAACCATTTGGACTCTTCTCTTGTCTTTTAGGATATATTGATCAGCGATCACGAAAATCGATGTGCAAATTCCTGAAAATAACAGAAGAAAAATGCATAAAACAGAAGAATATGTCAAACGGACGTTTTACCCTATTACCTTTTCAATTTAACCCGATTAAGCTATAAATTAAACACACAACATCATGGAAACACAGCAAAACATTCAGCAGAAAATGACCGAGTTCAACAGGCGAGTGACCCGGATTGAAGAGCTTTTCCTTGAACTTTCGAAACCCAGGCTAACCTGGCTGGAGCCGGAAGAGATCGCCAGGCTTTTGAACGTCGGAAAACGGAGCATCGACAATTATCGTGATGCAGGTCTGATCCCATACAGCAAACTGGGAGGAAAAGTCTATTACAGGATCTGTGATATCGAGGATTATCTAACCGAAAACATGAAACGTAAACCAGCTGATTTATGAACTCCCGGTCAAACATTGCCGGCATGACCATATCGCAAATGGTCAGCCTTACAGGCTTCATCATGGGCTTTGTCACAATATGGATACACCTCGAAATATGCATTGCCGAGATCAATGTTGAACTGACAAACCTCAAGCAGGACCTGATCCAGCACAAAACCGACAACCGCAAAGACATCGAAATCCTGCGAAACGACAATGCCGGCAATACCCGGGAGATTTTACGGAAGGTGGATGAGATACAGATATATCTGCGGAACAACAGAAGGTGAATGAAAGCAATGCAAACAATGCAGACAATGCACGAATAAGTGCAATCTGAATTTTTAGTGATAAAAGCCTTTGTCAATTGACAACAAACGCATTGTGCACAACAAACCGATCCCGGCCAGGATCACATTTATGAACCTTTAAATCTTAAAACCATGTCAACAGAAAATGATTTAACGAAGACCTACAGCGGTATCTTTGGAAACCAGGTGGTCTTGAAAAACCGGAGAAGCAAGAGTGTGATGACCATCCCTCCGGTGAAACCGGTAAAAGAGCCTTCAGAGAAGCAGTTGGCCACACGCCGGAGGCTTTCACTGGCGGCTCAATATGCAAAGGATGCTTTGCAGGATCCGGCCTTGCGCGAGATGTATGCTGCCAAGTCACACAAATCCCCTTACCGTGTAGCGGTCAATGACTTCCTGAGGCCGCCCTATGTGCACCTGATCGATGCATCAGGTTATCATGGTAACCCCGGCGAAACGATCAGCGTAACTGCCGGCGACGATTTCAAACTCACAGCCGTTACAGTGAAGATTACCGGTTCCGATGGGGTCGTCATTGAGTCGGGTCCCTGTGTAATGGTCATGCCAACGGGTAATTACGACTATGTGGCAACTTCCCCGGTTTCAAATCTTGCCGGTGTAACCATCACAGCCAGTGCCCGGGATATCCCCGGCCATGTGACCCAACGCTCCATCACCCTTTAATCAGGGACTTTGTTCATTGTTCATTATCATAGGGGTGTCTCCGTCAATTGAGACACCCTCTTTTTTTTTGCTGATACGCTGAAAGTCTGTTTGAAATTTTACAAATTCCAGTTTTATAATCACCTCGTGACGCATATTTCACAATTAATCCCCAAAGCCATAAAGTGTCACGAGTCACGCATTTCCTGTCACGTGTCACGCCTTCCCGTCACACGTCACGCATCACGCTTTCCCGTCACGCGTCACGTTTTTCGTCACGCGTCACGCTTTCCCGTCACGTTTTTTCCCCCCTCCCCGTCAAACCTACCTGATAAATCGTTATCTTTACTCGCAATTTCCTGTTTGGAAAAAAGTTAACGAGCTGATTATCAACATTTAACAATGGATAATAGAGCACGAAGGGGTGTGTTTTGCAGTAGGCGAAAGTTAGCGCTTGTGGCTGTGCCATGCCCTTCGGTGTACTCCTTTAACCAGTTGACCTCCAAGATTTTTCCCGCAGTTTTTTTAGTCGTTTCATCTGTTAACATGGGAGGGGGAGCATGAAACAATCTCTACACAGGTTACTTTTTTTGCTTTTATTTTTTATATTTATTCATTCTGGGAAATCGGGTTATTCCCGAAGTGAAAATGGCAGTATAAACGGGGTATCCGCTGCCCGGAGTTCTTGTATTTTTTTCGCAGGAAAGCAATGGTCAGCATGCAATCCGGTAATTTCTGATTATTTATCCAACCTGGTTATAAACGTTAAGGATGCAAATCCTTCACTCAATCCTGATGATAATACCTCCGGTTATTTAAAAGGTCCATTATGGAATTGGCCTCAATGCCGCAATTACAATGGAGGATCCCCGGAACAGCCAGCCACTACAATTTATCTTGGCGATAACGGAACTTTCGGTTGTGATTCATGGGCAGATGTTGATACAAAATATCCAAAATGGCAAGTCGTGATTCATACAGCAGCAAATATTGAGGCTGGACTATATGGTTCATGGTCAGGTTATTCAAATGTTCAACATAAAACCAATACATCTCCAAGATTCACATCAACCGGAACCTGGTACTGGGGAATGAAGGTAGAGTACACGGATGCAGGTGTTACAACGGGTTGGTACTGCAACAATGATGTCAATTGGAGTAACATGTATGGCACTCCAACTTCAAATTTAACGGTTACCGTCTCAGCCCTGAATAATCCATCATCGCAAAGTGCTGTCTTGAATGGCACCAATCCTTCATCGCAGATTGATCTGAGTTGGAGTAAAGATGCCCAGAATCACAATGTGATGATCGTTCGGAAATTGTCTGGTGCAAGCTGGACGGAACCTGCCCAGGGAACAACTTACACTGTCGGCAACAGCATTGGGTCGGGCACTGTGGTCCATAACAGCAACGGTACTTCCTTAACGGATGATGTCAGCTCAAGTTCAACATATGATTATAAATTTTACTCTGAGAATTGGGGCTATTACAGCAGTGGAGTTGTAACTTCCTCGTTAACAACAAATACTGCTGCAACTGATTATTTCAGATCCAAAACCACCGGAAACTGGAGTGCAACAAGTTCGTGGCAATCTTCTGCTGATAATAGCAACTGGGTGGATGCAACCTCAGTACCCGGAAACACTTCAAATACCACCACCATTCAGAATGGACACACGATTACCCTCACTGGTTCCACAGATTCAAAATTACTTGTAATTAATGCTGGTGGAACCCTCAACTGCGACAGTCAATCCCTTAATTTCCCAGCAGGAGCATCACTTACTAACAATGGAACGTTTACAAGTGGAACAGGAACGGTCACATTTTCAGGAACAGGCGCAATCACAGGTACCATTGGTTTTAACAATGTGAACATCTCAGGTGCAGTAAATTTTGGCATTCAGTCAATCATTTATGGAACATTGAAAATTCTGCTTGGTGGTTATGTGGACATTAATGCTCCGACTTACGCTACCGGCTCCCTCTTACTATATTCCGCTGGTATTCCATTTGATCGGGATGTTGAATGGAGCCAACTTTCAGGATCGGCGTATCCGTACAATGTTCAAATCAGCAATGGCACAACCCTCAATATGAATGTAAAAGGTAAGAATTTGGAGCGCAAAATCGCCGGAAACCTTACAATTGATGCGGGTTCTGCATTAGATATGCAGGATATGACAATCGGAACTACAGATGTGGGGGTGACCATAACCGGTAACATTGTGAACAATGGCAGCATTCTTTTCTCAACGACCACTGAACGGTTAAAGTGTACGGATTTTACCAGTAATTCAGGAGCATCCGTGACTCTTTCGTCCAATTATCCTGGAGACCTTGAGGTAGCTGGTAATTTCACCGATGCCGGAACCTTCAACCCAAACAACCGCGCAGTCTTTTTCAATGGCGCAACCGGCGATCAGACCATCACCAACTCGGTGGGTGAAACATTTGATTATGTGATCGTTGATAAAGCGACTTCCGGGAATGTTGTCCTGGCTAGCCCCGTCACGATCAGACAAAAATTGACCTTGACAAACGGGCTTATCGTTACCACAGCGACAAATATTTTAAACGTTACAAATACACTTGCCTCCGCAATCACTGGAGGCTCAACCTCATCTTATATCAGCGGGCCTGTGCTATGGACCTTGCCGGCATCACTGGTGGCTGGAAGTACTTACACAATCCCGGTTGGCAAAGGCGGCGTTTATTTACCCATGACGGTGATTGATCCCACAACTGGCATAGGAGTGATCAACATTACCGCTGAGGCATTCAATGGAGATTGCGGAGGGTCGGCGGGTGTTGGGTTGACTTCATTAAGTGCCACGGAGTATTGGTCTTTACAGTCTTCCTCAATCAACTTTACAAATCACCGAATTTCACTTACCCGCCAAAGCGCTGTCTCTCCCTTTGACAGGATCGGCCGAAGTACAACAATTAATGGTTCTTATTCTTCTGTTGGGGGCACTCCCTCCGGGAATTCAATTAATAATTCCAACAATACCGCTGCAGGGACTTCACAGTATTTTGTGATGGCCAAGGCCGGGCCGATTATCATTTCCGGCTCTGTGGGTGTTGATGGAACCTATGCCTCACTTACCAATGCAGCAGGTGCGTTCGCTGCTATAAACGGTACAGCGCAAACCGGCGCCAATATTTTAATTACGATAAATGGCGATGTAACAACTGAATCGGGAACCACTAGTTTAACTGCAGGTGCCTGGACTACACTTACCATCAATCCAAGTGGGTCGAGAACCATCTCAGGCACGGTGGCCGACCCGCTTATCAATTTAAACGGCGCTGATAATGTGACAATTGATGGTTTGAATACCGGCGGAAATTTGCTGACCATCGCTAATTTAAGCACATCAGCAACTGCACAGACAAGTACTATAAGGTTAATTGCTGATGCCACAAGCAATACGATTACCAACTGTTCCATTCTTGGATCTGCAACGGTGCCGCTGGGCACCCCTGGTGGGAATATCTTTATCAGTACTGGTTTCGTAACAGGGAATGACAATATTACCATTTCAAATTGTAAAATAGGACCTGCCGGCGCTAACCTGCCATCAAAAGGTGTTTTTGGAAATGGAAGTACTGTAAGTGTTGCCAGAGCAAACAGCAATGTTACAATTAATAACTGTGAAATTTATGATTTCTTCCTGACAAGCGGATGCGCAGGTGTTTATGCTTTAACAGGAAATACAGTTTGGTCAATTACAAATAATAAAATTTATCAGGCTGCAACGAGAACATTCACAGCAGCGGGAACAATGACCGGGATATACTTTGCTGATGCTGGTTATGGAAACAATATTCAAATTACGGGCAACACGATCGGGTATGCTTCAAGTACAGGAACAGGCACATTAAATTTAACAGGAAGTGGTTTCTCAGGAGCATTTCAGGGAATATATTTATCAGCATTCGAAACAGCAACAACCTGTAATATCAACTCAAATATTATCTCTGATATCTCTTTAACCTCTCTGGCTGGCGCTTTTTCGGGAATATATAATGCAACTACGTTGGTCGCCTCCAATACCATCAATATTAACAGCAATCAGGTCAAAAACATAGGCCTTGTTACAACAACGGGTACTGCCAGAGGGATCTATGCCGGTTCTGCCACAACACTCAATTGCAATTCGAATACCATCGATAATCTCACCCGGGATGAGGCGGGATTATTTTATGGAATACAATACGCCTCTCCAAACACTATAACACTCAATGGGAATACGGTTAAAAATTTGTCTTCAACTTCAACTTCTACAGCATCAGCATCTCCATTTTATGGAATATATTCCGGCAATAATCCGACCAATGAAAATATAATAGGAAATATTATTTGTAATTTGACATCCAGTTCTACTTCAACTGCTCTTCATTACATTATTGGCCTGAATAGCAACACGACTACCGGAATAAAAAATATTCAAAACAATAATATTTATAATTTATCGGAGGCGACAGGTTCCGCCTCAATATATGGAATTTTATTGCAGTTAGGAACCACAAGTGAGATAAGTGGGAATTCAGTTTATTCACTTAGCGGAGGAAAAAATATTTATGGCATCAGCATATGGAATAACACTGTTGCGAACAGGATATTCAATAATAAAATATACGACCTGTCTTCATCTAACGGAAGTGCAACAGTTTATGGAATAGATCTTTCTGGTGGAACAACCAATACTGTTTTTAATAATCTTGTTGGTGATTTGAGAGCTGCTGGTGTAACTGCTGCGATACCTGTGATTGGAATATATGCATCTTCTCTCACAACGACAAACAATATTTATTATAATACTGTTTACCTGAATGCCAGCAGTTCCGGAGCGACTTTTGGAAGCACTGCCTGTTATGCATCAAATGCTGGTACTACTACAGTAAATCTTCGCAACAATATCTTTGTGAATATTTCAACTCCAAACGGTGCAACGGGTTATACTTCTGCTTATCGCCGGTCAGGTATTTCCTTAAACCCTAGCTATGCTGTAGCTTCAAATAACAATTTGTTTTATGCAGGCACTCCCGGGACATATAACCTGATCATGTATGATGGGACTAATTCTTATCAGACATTAGCGGCTTATAAAACAGCTGTTGGCGCAAGGCGTGATTCTGTTTCCATTTCAGAAAATCCAAATTGGGTCAGCACAGTTGGCTCAAATGCTGCATACTTGCACATCAATCCTGCTGTTCTTAATCATATTGAAAGTGGTGCAGTCAATATTGCGACCTATACCACTGATTTTGATGGAAATATACGACAGGGGAATTTCGGATATTCTGGTACTGGAACAGCGCCTGATATCGGTGCTGATGAATTTGAGACGCCCCCCTGTGCCGGGGCGGTGGGTGGTACTGCAAGTGGTTCTGCTACCTTCTGCGGTTCAGGCACCCCATCCATCACTGCCGGCGGATATTCATTTGGCCCCGGAAGCACCTACCAGTGGCAATATTCCAACAATAATTTTGGCAGCGATATTCATGATTTTGCAGGACAAACAAACCCTGACGTACTGACCACCGGTATGGTTTCGGTAACTAAGTACTATCGTTTAAAAGTGACATGTAGCTCTGGTTTAGCGACAGACTATTCAACGGTGGTTGCCATTACTGTCAATCCGATTCCTACATCTTCTGCATCAAGCAACACTCCTCCGGTTTGTACTGGTTCAACTCTTTTTCTAACAGGCTCCACCAACATTGGCACGGTGTTTAATTGGACTGGCCCGAATGGATTTACTTCAACGAACCAAAATCCAAGTATTCCTTCAGTTACTTTAGACGCAGCAGGTGTTTACTCCTTTACGGCCATAGATAACGGCTGTTCTTCAGTAGTCAGCTCCACAACAGTAATTGTAAATCAATCTCCTTCGACTCTTACAATTTCTCCTGCTATAGACACTTTATGTATTGGGAGTATTCAGCAATTGGTTGTAACCGGAGGAACCAATGCAGGAGTATATAGGTTTGGTAGCGCAACTGACACTACTGAAGGAAATTCATTTACTTCTACCCTAGGACCAAATCCGATGCAAAGTTTTTATGGCGGGTCCAAACAACAAATGATTTTTACCGCAGCTGAATTAATTGCAGCAGGAATACCGGTGGGTCAATTTACTGCATTGAAGGTGAATCTAGCAAATGGGAACGATGCTTATCCATTGCTTAATTTCACCGTAAAGATGGGGCATACATCAGCAGGCTCTTATGCGACAGGTTCATCCTGGATTACAGGTTTGACAACAGTTAGAAATACTGCATCCTTCTCTCCACAAACTGGATTAAATACACTGAGATTTAACACGCCATTTACATGGAATGGTACAAGTAATATTGTAGTTGAGATGTCTTATAGTAACAGTAATCTTGGAACAAATAATAACACCAATACAGCAACGTACTCCGCTACACCTTCTGCCAGTACGCTTTTTTACAGGGCGTTAAATACTTCTTTTGCCGTAATAGATGCATATACGTCGGCTGCGTCATATATGTATAATTCTCGAACTGATATTGCATTTTTGGATTCACTACCACGATCTGTCGTTTGGACTCCAATACAGGGATTATACACCAATCCAACCGCTACAACTGCATACACACCAGGCACACCCCTTTCAACCGTATACGCCAAACCCACCACTACCACAACCTATACAGCCACTTCAACATCCACTGCAGGCTGCACCAGCTCCAACACATCCACCATCACCGTGTACCCCTTGCCCACCGCTGCTATCACCAGCAATGCCAACATCTGCCCTGGCTGTTCTGTTCAACTCTCCGTGGCGCTAACCGGCACCGTACCCTGCCGTCACAACAAGCGCCAACCCATATACATTTAACGTATCCCCCACGGTTACAACCACCTACACCATTACGGCAGTAAGTGGTTTCGGTAGTTGTGTCGGAACCATCACCGGTCCGGGTGCCACTATAACCACCGGCCCGGTTGAAGTAAAAGGTTCTGTTGGACCCACTGATGCGTGGTACCCTACTTTGAAAACCGCATTTGATGCCATCAATGCAGGAACCCATAAGGGTACCATCGAGGTGCTGATCCACGGCAGCACCACCGAAACCGCCACCGCCAAACTCAATGACGGCGTAACCCTACCGGCCAGTTATACCGGGATTACGATCTATCCCACCACCACCGGTCTTTCGATAAGCGGATCATTGGCTGCCCCGCTCATCGACCTTGATGGCGCCGACAATGTCACCTTCGACGGACGGGAGAATGGCTCCGGAACGCCCAAAGCCCTCACGATCATCAACACGAATCCCGGGAGTGCAGCATCAACCTCGACCATCCGGTTCATCAACGATGCCACGAGCAACGTGGTGCAGCATTGCATCATCAAAGGGGCCTCTACCGACCCATCCGGCGGGGTTGTGTTCTTTTCAACCACCCCTTTAAATATAAACGGAACCGGCAACAGTCAAAACCTGATTCAACTCAACGACATCACCGGAGTCGGGACAAGCAGGCCTGTTAACACAGTCTATTCTTATGGATTTGAAGCAAGGATAAACATATATGACATCATCCGCAACAACAATTTTTATAATTTTCTGAATCCGGCCAAATCGTCAGGGGCCATCACGCTGGCCGACAACAACGCCTTATGGGAGATCACTGGCAACAGTTTTTATGAAACGGACACCCTTGTTCCATCTAAGGATGTTGAATATCACATGATCAGGATAGAAAATTCAGGTGCCTTTTATACGGTCACCGGAAACTATATCGGGGGATCGGCAAACTCCTGCGGAGGAAGCCCATTGACCAAAACCAATGGCGGGGATAATATATTTTATGGAATTTACTTCAATGTCAACAGCGATGTCAACAGCGGGATCATCAGCGGGAACAGGATCAAAAATATTTCGTGGTCAAATTCGGGTAATGCAACCTGGACAGCCATCAACGTAGTAGATGGAGCGGTAACCGTCGGGGGACCAAATCCTTCGGATGGGAATATGATTGGAGACACAATTGGAACAGGCTCGATTATCGTGACCAACGACACTTTAAGCGGCAATGTCATTGGCATTAAAACCACATCAGATAAATCCATTAGTATACAAAATAACTTGATTGGTTCTGTTACAGCTGATAATAGTATCCCGGATTTTTCAACCTCTTTATGGGGAATATTAAATGAAGGTATCAACGGAGTTGTTTCAATTGCTGATAATCGGATCGGTAGCGATACCACCGCCCAAAGCATTCATGCAAAATCTCCCTCTACCGCGGCACAACAGACAGTTTACGGGATTTATAATTTCACGCCTTGCTACCTGACTGTTTCGGGAAACCGGATATCACATTTATTAAACGCTTCAATAAACGATAATGGTTTGATTAATGGAATTTACGTAGAGGAGGGTTCCAATAAAATATTAAATAATTCAATTTCTAATATTACAATAAAAGGAGGCATACAAGTTCAATGGCTTTCATCTGTTATAGGTATCAACCTTTACAATTTCTTTCCGGATACCAATATTGTATCTGGTAATACTATTTACAATCTTTCAAATGAGGGCAGCGGTGATATAGTCTCCAATGTAATAGGTTTATACATCAACGCAGGTAGTAACCCTGATATAAACCGGATTGAAAAGAATTTTATTCATTCCTTAACAAATTTATCAACTAACAGTGG
>JAPLDG010000142.1:17590-26595 GCA_026391845.1 Bacteroidota bacterium
AATTTATCAACTAACAGTGGCGCTTCAATCACGGGGGTTTTTATAAAAGATGGCAATGCAGTCTATCAAAATAACATTGTAAGCATTGACCTAGACACCGCAGGGCTATTGGGTTATGGATTTAATGTTGCCAAAGGCACAAATGATATTTATTTTAACACAGTCTCGTTGACGGGGGAAAATGCTGGTAATGATATTGCCATTACGATGCACAACGATCCTGTTTCCGGTAATATCGGTAACAATATTTTCTCCAATGCATGTTCTGGTAGTGGTACACATCGCTCGATTTTTATTGACGTGCTTAATTCCTGCAACATTGACTACAATGATTACATAGGAAAAGATACTTTAACCCACGGTGTATCCGGGCCAAACTGTGTAACCACCCCACCTCGTTTCCCCAATGCTGTCGGCACGGCTCTGGTCGATTACATTCCGCAAGCCGATACCCTGGCGGGGGATACGCTGCTGATGGTTACGATCACCGACGATATCGATGGCGACGCCCGATGCCTGCCAACCATGGGGGCGCAGGAATATGATACCGCGGTTGCTACTCCTGTATTTGATTTGGGACCTACCTCAACCCGCTGCGTCGGGATCGACACCATCCTCTACCATGCAACAGCACGACGTGCACGCACGCTCATCTATAGCCTGGATACGGCCAGCCTCGCCATCGGGTACAAAATCGACACGCTGACCGGCCTGGTCTATTATACAACCGCCTATATTGACACAACGGTAATAACAGCTACTGCGACCGGATGCGGAGGACCAAAAACAGCGACCCATACGGTTACGATCATCCATTCGACCCAGGACTTTACGATTCCTGCTTCGCCCCAAAGTTACTGTGTCCAAAATATCGATACCGCGACCTATTATGATCCGCTGATGGATATTACCCCTCTGCGACCCGATTATTACACCTTTGTGCAAGGTGATACTCTGCTTGATATTTCAGTAGCAAACAATCCCTGCTGCGCAACTCAGAATACCATACATTGGCGGATCGACTTTATGGATACCTACAATCCCAGTGATTCGTCGGTAGTTCATACGCCGCCGGTCAGTGGCACGGGACAACCTTCGGAACATACCACCGACATTCAGTTGCCGGGCGATGGTGTCTATTTTAACGATATAACACATACCATCACCTATTGGCTGGTAGATTGCAAAGGAAATATTTCAGCCACGAAAACGGTTGATATTGTTATTAAACCACGACCCAATGTTATTAAAAATTAGGAACCCCATCCCCCCTGACCCCCTTCCCCAACAAGGGAAGGGGGAGAAAGTTCCTCCCTGTTTGGGGAGGGATTTAGGGTGGGGTCAAACATATGTAGAACCAAATAAAAGCCTATGAAAAGAACCAAAAGCTGATTTACGGACCCCCTTCGGGAGTCACAAACAGGAAATTGCAAAAAAACCTTCTGATGGCCTGGGTGTTGCACAATGGCCAACACTCAGGCTGACCCGCATGAGCAACCATCAAACGCTTATTAACCTTTTAATGAATGCAGAATTTTATTACAATGTCAATTAGTTCTAATTCAATTAATTATTTATTTTAATTCTGATCGTGGCGATTTTTGCCATAAGCTTCTCCTCTGCCTATGGGCAGGTGACATGTCCAGCTCCTCGTGTAGTAGACGTAACGTGTCTTCCCAGTAGTGCCTTGAGTCCTATGCCTGGTACCCCTTATACTTATGAAGTTAACGTACCGACACCTCCTGGTGTCCAGTCATACACATGGTTTGTAACTCAGGATAAAAACTTTATCAGTGGTGGAGCACTGACTTCTAACCGTGAATTAGTAGGTGTGCATATGTCAGCAGCTGGCGTGGGGTACAATAATCCACCAGCATCGAATACTTTGTCGATCACATGGAAATCTTTTGTTTATGATGCCGCTAACCCTGTGTTTGTAGTAATTGAGGTCAAGCCAACAACGGGATGCACCTCGGCAAATAACTTGAAAGTTTTCAAAATTATGCCAGTTAACGCTTTTACGCTCGATATTGCCAATGTGGGAGCAAACAAGCAAACAGTTTCAGCTTATGAAACTTCAATCGACCGTTGTATATCTAAAGTAATGTCATCTACCTATGATCCGCTGGATGATCAGATAAAAATGGATTTTGGGGCTGATACCTTGTATTACGTAGTTACAGCTGCAAACTTCTCTACTTCGTGGAGACCTAGTTTAATGGTGACTGCTATCAATGCCCTGGAAACTGTTACTTCCGTTCAGTGGTTCCGTCCGACTGATGCCCTTTTTGCAACTCCTGAAGCGATGCCTATTAATGCTGGGTTGGAATATGTTGCCACCAATCCTGTTGTTGTTCTTGATCCATCAGGATCTGTTGGACCGACTGGAGAGTGTATCGTCATTCGGGTGATCGTCGACCATACAAACGGAGTTAAAATGTACGAAGGTTTGGGTGATGAAACTATTACTGTAGCTGTTGACGGTAAAACTCAATTAGCCTTAGCAACCCCATTGGGTGATATCCATTTTTCAAAAACAGTTGGTATAGCTGCTGATTGCGGAGTGGAAGACGCATACAGAAATGATATAAGTACCCAAATCCTTAAAGGCAGGAGTGATATCCAACCGGTTACTCCTCCAGCTTTCTTGCCGATTAAACCGTAACAGTTTAATTATTTAAAAATTGCTTTTTCATTCCGGAAATTCCTTCCGTTCGCCGAAAACATGCGGACGGAAGGAGTGGAAGGTTAAGAGAAGCATTGGATATTCAGGATGACCATGAATTGGAAATCCATTTTGTGCTGCATGCACGATGCAATGGAATCATTAACAATCACCTGATGAATGAACAACATGTTTAACAAACACGGACCCGACTTTGATGTGGGGTTTCCGGCGACAATACGGCCGCGCGACGGTACCGGAAGGAGACTACGCGACGGAACCGCAGGAATACCGCGTGATGGCACCGAACGAAAGCCACGCGACGGAACCGAAAGAATGGCGCGCGATGGAACCATCAGGAAGCCGCGCGATAAAACAATTTTGATGAGGGGCATCATGCCGCACTTCCGACGACGAACATCCGTGCGGTGCAAACCGGCCTGTGAAGACCGGTATTGGGAGAGGTATGCCCCGGAAAGATTGAAAAAATGCAAAATTCAAAATGCAAAGGAAAAATGCAAAATAACCATGTCACGCGTCACGTGTCACGCGTCACGCGTCACGCGTCACGAAATAATTAACCAACACCCATAACCATCATCATTGATCCTGTCTAAACACATATTCTTCCGTCTGCTCCTGGTCTTCGTACCACTGCTGATGGCTTTGGCTCCCGCCAGGGCTCAGAATACCGTGTATGCAGGTCACACAACCGATTTAAGTGTAGTACAGGGATCCGGCGACACCTATGTCTGGGAACTCTACAAGGAGATCACCGGGCTCAATTTTGCTGTCACTCCGGGCAACTGCCCGCCGGGTGAAGCATACTTCGTCCCGTTAGGTGGGAACACCGGACCTACAGTCAAGGTCATGTGGACAACCCCGGGAATCTATTACTTCAAGGTTACTGCCACCAATGCAGCTTGTCCCACCATGAACCTCAAAGTCGGGAAAATGATCGTTCTCGACTCCCTGCCAACAGCAGTCATCACGCCCCCTGACCCGATCTGCGCGGGCGACTCGGCGCATCTCACCGTTACCCTCACCGGCACTGCTCCATGGAGCATCACCCTGACCGACGGTACAAACGATTTTATTTTTAACAACATCCTTACAAGCCCGTTCAACCTTACCGTTCCCATCATCCCGTTGGTAAACACCACCTACTGGATCAAGAAGGTAACCGACGCGGTCGGCACAAATGAAACCAACTCACCATCCGTGCTGCAGGTGTTGAAGCCAAAACCAACCACATCACCGATCTGGCATAATTAGCCTATAACCTGAAAGATATAAAAAAACATAAAGATATAAACCGATGAAAACCAACGACAAAATAACAAACCTGACCAGGAATGCAAGACAACGCTTCGGAAGATGGCTGATGTTGCTGTTGCTGAGGGGAGACGACCCCGACGGAGAGAGTTTTGCGCTGGTGCGAACACCGGCAAGCCGCGGAAACGCACCACCCATCCGACGACGATGGCTCTGGTACGGAAGCAGGCACGGACTCTGGCGATTGGTTGGAAAACCCGTCCCGATGCGCTCCACCCGGTTCCGGCGAACGTGAAAAAAATTAAAAATTAAAAATTAAAAATTACTTAAAACTTAACACTTAAAACTTAACACTTAATTCTTATGAAAACACAATTAAACAAATTAAGATGGCTTCTGATCGTACTGCTATTTGCAGGGGTAACAGGGGCAATGGCCGAGAATTCAGACCCTACACAAACGGTGTGTATCGGCAACGAACCATACAGGGTTGATCTAAATGCAATATCTGGTGCAACTTATGCCTGGAGTATTACACCAGGTACACCAGGTGTAGATTGGCAAATCAATGTTTTACCCGGAGCCGGAAACGAGATAACGGTCGACTGGCTTGTTCCCAACGTCTATACACTAGAGGTTATTACGACAGCGAATGGTTGCCCCGGACTTCCACAGAATGTTGTGGTTACTGTAAACCCACTATTACCTGTTAGTGTGATTATTGCCACAACCGATCCGACAACGGTTTGCGAAGGAGTAGCGGTTAATTTCACTACTGCGGTTACCAATGGTGGTGCAAGCCCGACCTACCAATGGTTTGATGGTGGGGTTCTTATCCCGGGTGCAACGAACTCGACTTATACTTATATAGGTGCTTTGCCGGGAGCATCGATCACATGCGAGGTATCCACGACAGCTCCGTGTACCAGCGGCAGTCCAGCATTGTCGAATGCAATTCCGGTTACAGTTAATGCAACTTTGCCACTCAGTGTCCTGATCTCGACTACAGATCCGACAACGATTTGCGAAGGCTCTACAGTTACCTTCATCGCAGCAGTCACCAACGGAGGAGCAAGCCCGACCTATCAATGGTACGCAGATGGTACTTTGATTCCGGGTGCTAACTTGTCGAACTATACCTATACGGGTGTCGTTCCGGGTGCCAGCATTACCTGCGTTGTTTCATCAACAGAAACCTGTATCACAGGCAGTCCGGCAACTTCAAATGCAATACCGGTTATTGTTAACCCGATACCTGTTACTACGCCAATCTTCCACAACTAAAAGTGTTATGAATTGTTTAACCAGCATATCTGCAGGCAGGGCCTCGCCCCGCAATGGCACCGGGCCACCGGTGCGGGGGCCTGCCCGGATATGCACCTTATATCATGAATATGCAGGATAGAAAACATATCCCTGCTGCAGCATGCTGCCCGCTTCCGGGAGGGCGACACGTGTGTGTCGCTCCCGGCGGGGGGGCATGCTGCCGGGTGTGCGGGAGAAGGTTTGAGCAATGTGCTATGAGAAATGAACAGTGAGCAATGAGCAATGAAGAGCTAAATATCATTCTGAACCGGGGGGAGAATATCCGCACGGAATTCAAGGAGGCAAGAGATCATGTTCCGGGTGGTTTTTACCAAACGGTGGTCTCTTTTCTCAACCGTGAAGGCGGGGTGATTGTTTTGGGTGCAGATGATGATGGCTTGGCCGAAATAGAGGATGCCGATACCTTCCTTTTTCAAAAGGGGGGAAGCTGGGGGGAAGAAGGGGTCAAGTCTGATAATTTTAGAATGCACATTGTCAATGTTTTGCAATTTGAAGATTTTCAAAAGGGGTCAAGCTGGGAAGAAAAAGGGGGGAAGCTGTTGCCATCCGGAGCAGAAATACATACTGACAGAGAAAGGAAGGATGTTTTTGGGTGGGTTTGAGGTTAACTGAAAAATGATTGCAAAATGCAAAATGCAAAGTCAAAATGCAAAACAGAGGATCGTGAAACAACAAACAGGGTTAGCAGGAGATGGAAATAACCGATAGGAAATATCTGGAAGAATACGGGAGATTGGTCGGGAACCGGATAACGGAGCCTCGGCTGTCTATTCCTCCAATATTGAAGGCAACAGCATTGATCTGAACTCTTTCATGAACCATGCACTGAACAGACATAAGCTAAAAGCGGAAAAAGAGATCGCGGAGATCGAGAACCTGGTGAAGGCCTATAAACTCGCCCAAAGCAGTGTCTTAACCGAAGAGTCATTGCTGAACTGCCACCGGATTTTGTCGGAAACGCTCCTGATCAAAAGCAAGCGGGGCAGTTACCGGACTGAACAGGTGGGGGTATTTGGGAAATCGGGGCTTGCCTATCTCGCCGTTGAACCTGAATTCGTGGCAAGGGAGATGAAACTGATGTTTTCGGGAATAGCCGCTCTGCTTGCCGGTGAACTGACTGCGGAAGAGGTGTTTTATTTCGCCGCCATGATCCATCTGAAGTTTGTTCAGGTTCATCCCTTCATGGATGGAAACGGCAGGGCAGCCCGTCTGATGGAAAAATGGTTCATCGCCCAAAAAATGGGAAAGCAGTTCTGGAAACTGCCAACAGAAGAATATTATATGAAAAACAGGAAGCGATATTATGAAACCCTTGATCTTGGCGTGAACTATTATGAACTCGATGAAGACAGATGCCTGGGGTTTTTGATGTTGTTACCCGGAAGTCTAATGTGTGAATGACGAATGATGGATGACGAATTAGGAATTATAAAATATGAAATATGAATCAACTCCGAATAACAAAATGTTTTGGACTAAAGTCCAGTAACTTTCTGGTTGTCAATTGCCACGGCCTTAAGGCCGTGGTAACACAATGTGCTAATACCCATGGCTTTAGCCAAATATTATTTTTCAATAACCACTTTTCGGAGTGGCCTCAATTTTGAATGATGAATGAGAATCAAGTATTGAATTTTAAAACCCGAAGGGTTGACATTTTTATAGAATCAGACCTTGCAAAGCATTGTAAACCACGAAGTGGTGACATGATAATGCCATGCCTTCGGCATTTAGATTAACAACGATGAGGACAGAAGAGTTACATAAACAGGCGGAATCTCAGCGGCTCGAATTTAAGGAGTCGTTTGGGAAGGATACGGTTGAAACGGTTGCTGCTTTCTGCAATGCATCGGGCGGAGTCATTCTGGTTGGTGTTGATAAAAAGGGCAAGATAAAAGGGGTGACGGTGACCGACGAGATTTTGAAGGAATGGGTGAATGTGATCAAACAATCCACCCAGCCTCAGATTTTCCCGGAAATCAGTCCGGCGGTTGTTGACGGGAAAACGATTGTTTCGATCGTGGTTCAGGAATATCCGGTGAAACCGGTCAGTGTCAAAGGGAAGTATTACAAACGTGTCGGCGCTTCGAACCATTTGATTCCGGTGAATGAAATCGTTGAAATGCAATTGTACAGCATCAACAGTTCCTTTGATTCATTTACGGTGCGGCAAACCTTGGCAGACCTGCAGATGGAACTGATTGTGAAGTTTTTCAGGCAACTGGAAAATACCGGCAGAATCAGCCTGCATGACGATCCTGTGGTGAACCTCCGGAAAATCGGCCTGCTGAAGGATGACCAACTTACGTTCGCTGCACTGTTACTCTTTGGCGAGCATCAGACCGGTATCCATATCGGCCGCTTCAAAACACCTGATGTGATCATCGACGATATTCTGATCAAGTCGCCGCTTGCCGTTGCCGTGGATGAAGCGATGACTTTTATCAAGAAAGGAATCTCCATCCGCTATGAATTCACCGGTGAACTGCGGCGGAAGGAAATCTGGCAATACCCCCTGCCTGTGATCAGGGAGTTATTGTTGAATGCCATTATTCATAAGGATTACCGTAATCCGACCGACATCATGATCAAGATTTTCGACGACCATATCCGCTTTGTAAACCCGGGCACACTCATGGGAGGGCTTACCCCGGAAGTTTTGCTGCAGGGAGATTATGTGGCCATGCACAGGAACCGGTTAATGGCCGAAGCATTCTATTTGCGGGGTGACATTGAAAAGTTCGGAACCGGATTTTTCAGGATCCAAACTGAATTGCAGGATTATCCGGAACTCCAGCTCACCATTGAATCGCTTCAGGGGTTTACCCGCAGCGGACTGGATGTCATTGCGCATGGTGCCGCAGAAGCCACCCCGCATGATACCGACCAAGACACCGACCAAGCTACCGACCAAGACACCCCGCAAGACACCCCGCAAGACACCCCGCAAGATACCCCGCATGATACCTCACATGATGCCCCACATGATGCCCCACATGATACCCCACATGACACCCCACATGATGCCCCACATGATAATTTCATTGAAACTTCATTTATCAGAAGCCTTCTGAATGCAATGGATGGGGAGATGTCAAGGCAGGAAATTCAGCTTGCAATGGGACTTAACGACAGATTCCATTTCAGGGAATTCTATCTGAAGCCAGCACTTGTAGCAAATCTGATTGAAATGACAATACCTGATAAACCAAAAAGCAAACAACAAAAATATCGGTTGACCATTAAGGGAAAGGAGATGAAAGAAAAATGGATCAAACTCGAGAAGCATACGCTTCCAACGATCAAATCACCACCATAGGATTGAAACCCAATATATAGAGACGGTCTGCAGACCATCTCACCCAAAAAAGCATAAAAAATCAATTTTAAATCACTTAACACTTAATCACTTAACACTTAACACTTAACACTTAATTCTTATGAAAACACAATTAAACAAATTAAGATGGCTTCTGATCATCCTGCTATTTGCAGGGGTAACGGGGGCAATGGCCGAGAATTCAGACCCTACACAAACGGTGTGTATCGGCAACGAACCATACAGGGTTGATCTAAATGCAATATCTGGTGCAACTTATGCCTGGAGTATCACACCGGGAACACCAGGTGTAGATTGGCAAATCAATGTTTTACCCGGAGCCGGAAACGAGATAACGGTCGACTGGCTTGTTCCCAACGTCTATACACTAGAGGTTATTACGACAGCGAATGGTTGCCC
>JAPLDG010000311.1 GCA_026391845.1 Bacteroidota bacterium
GGATGTCGTGAAGGTGGATTACTCCCCGGTATTTGTGTTTGTCAACCACCAGAAGTTGTGTGATGTTGTTTTCCCGCATGATGCTTAATGCATTCACAACCAGCGTATCCGAAGCAATGGTTCGTGGGTTTTTAGACATGATATCCACTGCTTTCAGAACGGTGATGTCGCTGTTTTTCTCAAGCATCCTGCGAAGATCCCCATCGGTGATGATTCCGAGCAGTGTATTGCCTTTGAGCACGGCCGTAGCGCCCAGGCGCTTTGATGAAATCTCGATGATCACCTTGCTGATATCATCATCGTGGCTGACCCGTGGGGCCATATTGCCGGCATAGAGATCGCTTACTTTCAGGTATAGCTGCTTGCCAATCGCCCCTCCCGGATGAAGCCTTGCAAAGTCGCCGGGTGAAAAGCCGCGCGCTTCGAGCAGACAAACCGCAAGGGCATCACCCATGACCATTTGAGCTGTGGTACTTGAAGTGGGAGCCAGATTGTTCGGGCAAGCCTCTTTCGACACGGTCGTATTGATGACAAAGTTGGCTTGTCGCGCGAGGAATGAGTCTGTTTTACCAACCATGGCGATCAGGGAACTGCCATATTCTTTGAGCAAAGGCACCAGAATTTTAATTTCAGGCGTTTCGCCACTATTGGAAATGCAGATCACGATATCTTCCTTTTGAATCGTACCCAGGTCACCATGAATGGCATCGGCAGCATGTAAAAAACTGGCCGGAGTTCCGGTCGAATTTAAGGTTGCAACAATTTTTTGCCCGATGATGGCGCTTTTCCCGATACCGGTAACAATCACTCTCCCTTTTGACTTAAGAATAAGGTCTATGCAATTTAAAAAATCGGAATCAACAGATTTTATTAAATTTGTTATTGCATTCGCTTCAACCGTTATTGTGTTGATAGCGATTGCTTTTAATGCTTTATTATTTTTCAAAGCACAATTTATTTTTTAAAAATTTGTTTATTTCCAAACGTTTATACTTACATTTGTATATAGGAGCGTAAAAAGTCACAGACCAATTGCCCTGAACAAAAGTACTAAAATTAATCCAAGTCAAAAAATGACGGCCAAAAAGGACGAGCATCAGTTGTTTGAAGTATTGAAGAAAGTATTTGGTTATGATAGCTTTAAGGGCAATCAGGAGGCCATCATCCGGAGTGTATTGGCCAACAATGACACCTTTGTCATCATGCCAACAGGTGGGGGAAAATCGCTGTGCTATCAGCTTCCGGCCATGATGAAGCCAGGGACAGCCATTATTGTCTCCCCGCTGATCGCGCTCATGAAGAACCAGGTTGATTCGATCAGAAGTTTCGGCACAGAGAACAATGTGGCCCATTTTATGAATTCTTCGCTAACCAAGCAGGAGATCGCGCAGGTAAAGCAGGATATCGTAGATGGCAACACAAAATTGCTGTATGTAGCCCCTGAAACGATCACCAAGGAGGAAAATATCGAGTTTCTTCAAAATATTCAGATATCATTTTATGCCATTGATGAGGCACATTGTATCTCTGAATGGGGCCATGACTTCCGCCCGGAGTACAGAAGGTTGCGTCCGATCATCGATGCCATCGGGCAGCAGGTGCCGGTTATTGCTCTTACAGCAACAGCCACACCCAAAGTGCAGCAGGATATTCAGAAAAATCTCAATATGCTGGATGCTTCTGTTTTCCTGTCATCCTTCAACAGACCAAATCTCTATTATGAGGTTCGCGCGAAATCCAAAAATGTCACCAAGGATATCATTAAATTTATCAAAAGCCAGGCCGGCAAATCAGGCATTGTCTATTGCCTGAGCAGGAAAAAAGTCGAGGAGCTGTCGGAGAGTTTTGTTGTAAACGGAATCAAGGCATTGCCTTATCATGCTGGTTTGGATGCATCGACCCGGCGTCAGAACCAGGATAAATTCCTCATGGAAGAGGTGGACGTTATCGTTGCAACAATCGCGTTTGGCATGGGAATCGACAAACCGGATGTTCGTTTTGTGATCCATAACGATATGCCTAAAAGCCTGGAAGGTTATTATCAGGAAACAGGCCGCAGCGGACGCGATGACGGAGAGGGAAACTGCATCGCTTTCTACAGTTACGATGATATCCAGAAACTCGAAAAGTTTCTGAAAGGCAAAGCAGTGGCCGAACAGGAAATTGCAAAGCAACTATTGATGGAAACGGTATCTTACAGCGAATCCTCTGTATGCCGCCGCAAACAACTGCTGCACTATTTTGGAGAGATTTACACCGAAGATAATTGTCAGAACTGCGACAACTGTATGCATCCAAAGAAAAAATTTGAAGGAAAGCAATATGTTCAGCTGGTCCTTGAAACCGTAATGGCTGTTAAACAGCAATTTAAAAACAAGCACATTATCAACATCATCCTTGGCAAAAGTGCGGCCACCATCAAGTCTTACAAGCACAATAAACTTGACGTCTTTGGCAAGGGTGCCGACCGGGATGAGAAATTCTGGAATGCAGTCATCAGGCAAACACTGATTGAACGCCTTCTGACGAAGGATATAGAAAACTATGGCTTGCTGAAAATCAGCCCTGAAGGGAGCCAGTTCCTGAAGAGTCCGCACTCCATCATGCTCGTTGATGACCATGATTTCGAAAATCCGGAGGAAGAGGAACTTTTTGAGGCGCTCGGTTCTAAAAGCAGTACGGCAGATAAAACTTTGTTCGCACTGCTGAATTCGTCATTTTCCAGGATCCATCACTGGAAGATATGGCCATCCAATATCCGATCACCGTTGAGGAGTTGAAACAGATTACCGGCGTAGGATCGGGAAAAGCGCTGAAATACGGAAAGCCTTTTCTCTCGCTGATTAAGGAATATGTCGAGGAAAATGAAATCATACGCCCGATGGACATGGTTGTCAAGTCGGTTGTCAATAAATCGGGCATCAAGGTGTTTATCATCCAGAGCATCGACCGCAAAGTGGCATTGGAGGACATCGCCCTGGCAAAAAATCTCAGCTTTGACGAACTGATCACAGAAATGGAGAGTATTGTCGGATCCGGGACGAAAATTGACATAAAATATTACATTGATGAATTCGTTGATCCTTATCACCAGGAAGAAATTTTTGAGTACTTCAGAAAAGCGGAGAGCGACTCAATCGAAGAAGCCCTGAAGGAGTTGGGGGAAGATGAGTTTACCGAAGAAGAGATCAGGTTGATGCGCATAAAATTCATGTCAGAATTGGGAAATTAATCAGAAAACAATGCAGGAAGAAAACATCGGAAACATAGAACCCGTTGAAAAAGAGGTAATTATTCAAGAGGGTCGCGAAAATGTAATGGAGCAACAGCAGAATAAACCGCCGTTTTTCACTTTTAATTTTAACACGTTGCTGGGACTGATCCTTTTGTGTGGATTGATTGTGCTTTACGTCCTCTACTTCAGCAGCCGGAATTCCCCCCAGGCAATGCCTGCGCTTACCATCCAAAAAGCATCGGGGAAGCAGCTTTCAGTCGTCTTTGTCAATATTGACAGCATCAATACGCATTATGAATATGTAAAAACCATGCGCAGGGATCTGGAAGGTACCGGCAAACGTTTGCAAACAGAGGTTTTGGCGGAGCAGTCGGCATTGGAAAAGGAGGCGAACGATTTTCAGCGTCAGATGGCTTCCAATTCCATCCCGGAAGATAAAGCCAAGGGGATATATGATCAGCTGATGCAGAAACAGCAGATGCTGATGCAAAAGAAAGAACGCTACACACAGCAGATCGCAGATCAGGAGATGAATATGAATATCCGGCTTGTCGATAGCGTGACGACCTTCCTTAAACGTTTCAATCGTCAATATCAATTCGATTACATCATGGGATTTAAAACAGGAGGAGAGATTCTTGTTTCAAACGACTCGCTGGATATAACAAAATCGGTATTGGATGATCTGAACAAGGAATACGAGCTGCGGAAGAAATGATTTGTTCAGCGCATTTCCCGACGGCGATCCTGTTATGTATGCTCCTCGTTGCCTGCGGGGAGAAAAAGAAGGCTCCTGAGTCATCTGAGGCAATTCATGCCGATTCCGTCATTTCTCAAAACAAAATGATTCTGATACTCGCTGATGTTCATGTAATTGAAGCTTCAATGCTTCTTGCGCGCAATGAAGGTGGAAGTTCGAAAGAAATGACTGCATATTATTACAAGGGGCTGTTCGGAAAATACCACATCAGTCCGGCCAGATATGACCAGAATCTGTTATACTATCGTCAGAATCCGGAAAATTACGCGAAGATGTACGAGAAAGTGATCAAGATACTGGAGAACCAGCAATCGAGGTTTGCCGACACGAAATAGCTATTGCCTGGTATAAGTTGCAATGGCATTGATAAGGCTTGCGCCATTGTCGAGACTGTAGCTCCAGACAATTTTTGTTCCGGATAAATTGCCGGATCCTGTAATGGTAATGTCGTCGCCAATAACCTGAGGGGTATCAAGTAGTATTGTGGATCCATTTACCGCAGCGGAAGCAGGAACGCTTGATGTTCCTGTATTGGCAAAGTTCGAAATAAACACGCCGTTTGATGAACTGGGGTCAGCTGAGATGGTCACTTCATACGAAAGCTTGGTCCATGTTTCACTGACACTCCATTTGCCAAGAAATGCCTCCCGGGTGCCGGCATCCGGGGTTGTTTCTGAATCCTTTGCACAACCCGACAGCACAAAAGTCAGGGCGATCGCCAAAATGGAAAAAGTAATTTTAATGTTTTTCATGCAGTAAAATTACGAAATATTTTCTATAATATCATCAGTGAGTCCGTTTTCCATTTTTTTCTTCCGATGCCGGAAGCAACTGTTACAATTATTGTACAAAAAAACTATCTTTGCTATTTGTTTGCATGATGGTTTGAAACCGCAATAAGAGTTATAATCAATCTTAATATTGGAGGAAAGCGCATGGAAAATAAAGAAACAAGAGCCCTTGGCATGATCGAAACCAGAGGCTTTACAGCCATGGTCGAAGCATCGGATGCCATGGTAAAGGCAGCAAAAGTGGAACTGGTCGGGTATGAAAAAACTGGTGGCGGCTATGTCACTGCAATTGTCCGGGGTGATGGCCGTAAACGCAGCAATGTTGCCGGTAC
>JAPLDG010000002.1 GCA_026391845.1 Bacteroidota bacterium
AGTCGCCATGTGGCGGTTAGCATAAGTATTAGCTGCAAATCAGATAAAAACAAAAAAAATAAATAATATTTATAAATTAAAGGAGTAATATGATGGAAAGTAAAAATGGAAAAGTAGTCCTGATTACAGGTGCAAACAAAGGAATTGGTAAGGAAATTGCACGTCAACTCGGTTTACTCGGATATATAGTTGTACTCACAACTCGTGACCAAAAGGCTGGTGCAACGGCGGTTGAAGAACTTGTTGCAGCTGGTTGCGATGCTCATTCTGTGCAACTCGAAGTTACCAGTGCCGACGACATAGCCAATCTTGTGACGTATCTTGAAAAGAATTATGGTAAGCTTGACGTGTTAGTAAATAACGCTGGGATTGCTATAGAATGGGACGGAAAACCAACCAATTCGGAAAAGATTCGACGCACACTCGAAGTCAACCTTATCGCCCCCTATGCAATTACAGAAGCATTAGTGCCTCTACTTTCAGTTAGTGACGACGCTAGGGTGATTAACCTTTCGTCGCAATTAGGTTCTATTGATGCAGCTGAGAATATGTGGCAGTATATTTCGACATTCATGACTGTAGGATACGCCACATCTAAGGCTGGTCTTAATATGCTGACACAGATTCAATCCAAAACACTTGGAATTAAGGGAATTGCAGTCGCTGCAGCACATCCGGGTTGGGTAAAGACTGATCTTGGCACAGACGCTGCCCCCATGGAAGTTGACGAGGGAGCAAGTACAATAATTAGTCTCGTGACAATTGCTCGGAACCAGTTTCCTCATGGACAGTTAGTACACAAAGGTGTGCGCATACCTTGGTAGGCTATGTGAAAAAGACCAGGTTTCTCATCATTTCAGACTGAACCCGCCGAAGAAGCAGCAGTTGATGAAGTTCCCGAACCGGTCACAGAAGTTATCCCGGAACCGATTGTCGATGTTAAGTCGGAACCGGTTAAAGTTGTAAAGCAGGAATTAACCCTGATGGAAAAGATCCTGAAGGTTGAAAATCTCCAGCTTAGCATCAAAAAAAAGGCCAAGTTGGTGCAAACCCGCTCAGAACTGTAGCGTTTCCAGATTTCATCCAACGATTTCAACTGCTCCATGCGGCTGAACGACTCAGACGGAAATGTCTTCACCACAAGTTTCACCCCTGGAATCAAGAAGGTCATCGATTTTCTGAAATCCTCATTCGACGCAAGCATCGCCGAGACGGAAAGCAAAATCACCTTCTGAATCTCATCCTGACAGTTCCCGATTCCTCTCATGTGTAAACTTAGATGTATTATTAACCAGATTATTTAGCTTTTGCACTGTGGCAATGCAGGTAATACAGATTGTATCCTGATTGTGCCGTTCAACCATTTATTCCTTTTATGCAATTGCAGTTATCTTTTAGACAAAGTAATATTGGTCTTTCATCTACTAAAAGCTTTTCAATCACGTTGTACAAAATATTTATTGTAATTTGCATGTTGTTTTTCAAATGAAGAAAACGAAAGTGTATTTGTAAACTATAACGTTACAAAATGGATAAGAGTTTGTTAAAAAAGCATATTAAAGATCTGATGCAGAAACTTTCTACAGATCCTGAAAAGCTTGAGAGAGATTTAAAACAAAGGAGTGAGGATATTGAATATTATTCACATTATTCGGGAGAGAAAATCCTTGCTATGGATTACGAGGAAGTATATAGCTACTTATCCAGGCTTTGGGCAATGATAATTTGGGGTAATAAAAGATATGTCACTGATAAGATAATTGCGGATAATGGTTTGGAAAACTTCCGGAAAAACCTTAATAAACTAGTCTGGGGAAAAGATGACGTTGAAATACGGTGGAATAATTTTCGCAAAGAAATTAAAGGGATGGGGCCGGCAATGATCAGTGAAATTCTTTGTAAGGCACATCCATACGATTATATGCTTTGGAACAGAAGGGCATATGTCGGTTTGAATTATCTCGGCATTGCTGATCTTCCACGGTATGATTATCAATTTACAGGCATCGCTTACAAACGACTCTGCTCTATTGCCAAAGAAATTGCAATTGACCTTAAGAATGCAGGCTTGCCAGATCCTTCTTTGTTAGCAGTTGACTATTTCATCTGGGATGAACTACAGGTAGAGGACAACCTTAGTAAAATGCATGTTAAGAAAGACTTAAAGGGAGATATCAAGAATACGAAGGTAGGACGAAAAGCTGAAGAAAAAGACATTCAGGAAAGTGAGTGCATTCACAACGAGATTCGTGATAAACTACGGGATATTGGAGGCTACTATTGGTAATATGGGCCGGGTCATTTACATTTTTGAAGTCCAGACAAAAGGAAGTATTGATAGCTTGATTGTTAATCTGCTGAAAGCATTGAATAACCCTGCTGTCCAAGGTGTAGTTGCGGTTTCGGATCATGATCAGCTAGAAAAAATTAAAAAACATGCTGGCCCTGTCAAGGATTTAAAAGATAAGCTTAAATGCTGGGATTATGAAGAGATATTGAAAGTACATGAGTACCTTGAGTTTGTAAATGGTACAATCAATAATCTGGGATTGGTTCCAATTGGGTTTTAGTAATCCTTTGACTGAAATCATTATAATAAGATTTAATCAATACGTTTTGAGCGACATCAATAAAAAAGAGTTAAGCGAATCCGATATTTGTGATATCTATATTACCCCGGCGATCAAGGATGCTGGCTGGGATCAATTTAAGCAGATAAGGCGGGAAGTTACTTTGGCACCCGGACCTATAGTTGTCCGCGGTAATATGTCGGCAAGGAACAAGAAAAAGAAAAAATTTGCCGACTATGTTTTATCCTGGGAACCGGGTGTGCCGGTCGCAGTGGTCGAAGCGAAAGAGAACAATCATACAGTAAGCCAAGGTATGCAGCAGGCTCTTGGCTATGCTGGTCTTTTACAGGTGCCATCCGCTTTCAGTTCCAATGGAGATGCATTTGCTTCACATAATAAAGTGCCTGCAGAAAATGAAGAGATAGAAACAGAATTCCCGCTTGATGCCTTTCCGCCACCAGACCTTCTTTGGAAGCGTTACAAAACCTTTCACAACATCAGTGATGGAGAGGAAAGGTTAATTGTCCAACCATACCATACGGACAGTTCAGATAAAGAACCTCGTTATTACCAGGTAGATGCTATCAACCGAACCATTGAAGCGATTGCTAAGGGAGACAAACGTGTTTTACTGGTCATGGCTACCGGTACCGGGAAAACGTACACGATATTTCAGATAATCTGGCGGCTCTGGAAAGCCAAAGCAGTTAAACGTGTTCTCTTTTTAGTCGATCGTAACATCCTGGCAGATCAAACCCTGATCAATGATTTTAAACCGTTCGGTTCGGTGATGACTAAAATAAAAAACCGTTTTATCGACCCTTCCTATGAAATCCACCTTGGGCTATACCAGGCAATCACGGGTCCATATGAAGTGGATAAAATCTTTAAAAATGTGTCTCCGGATTTTTTCGATCTGATCATCATTGATGAGTGCCACAGGGGAAGTGCTGCTGATGATGCCTCCTGGAGAGAAATTCTTGAATATTTTACCAATGCCATCCAAATTGGCATGACTGCCACTCCAAAAGAGACGAAATATATTTCCAATATCAGCTATTTTGGCGAACCTGTCTATACCTATAGCCTGAAACAGGGCATTGAGGATGGATTCCTGGCACCTTATAAGGTTATTCGCATTGATATTGACAAAGATCTTTACGGATGGACACCCACCCCGGGGATGCATGATGACCTTGGCAATGAAATAGAGGAACGTATCTATAACCAGGCTGACATGGACCGCATTCTTGTATTGAACCAGCGGACAAAACTTGTTGCCAATCGGGTTATGAAGTTGTTAAATGCGACAGATCCTTTTTCAAAAACCATCATTTTCTGCGAAGACATCAACCATGCTGAAAGGATGCGGGTAGCTATTGTAAATGCTGCCGGTAAACTGGCAATTGACAATCCAAGGTACGTGATGAGGATTACCGGTGACAGTGTTGAAGGGAAAGCAGAGCTGGATAATTTCATTGATTGCGGAAGTAAATTCCCGGTCATTGCAACAACTTCAGAATTACTTACAACCGGCGTCGATGCCAAGACATGTAAACTGATCGTCCTAGATAAAACCATTAAATCCATGACGGTTTTCAAGCAGATCATCGGCCGTGGTACCCGCATTGAAGAGGAGTATAAAAAATTCTTTTTCACAATCATTCAGGGACCCGGACTTTGACGGTGAGCCGGTGGTTATTTATGAGCCGGATGATGGGGATGATCCTGTACCACCTGATCCTCCTGATGACGGTGATGACGATGGAGATGGTGCTGAGGATGATCCACCCGGCCAGAAGAAGATTTATGTAAATGGTGTTCCTGCTCATATTGTGGCGGAACGGATTGAGTACTATGGTCCGAATGGCCAATTGATCTCTGAATCCTACCGTGATTTTTCAAGGAAACAGGTTCAGGCCGAATTCGCTTCACTGGACGCATTTCTCAATTCCTGGAATAATGCAACAAAAAAACAGGCAATCATTGATCTGTTGGAAGATCACGGGATAGTTCTAGAAAATCTTGCAGAAGAGGTTGGCAGGGAATACAGTGATTTTGACCTGATTTGTCACACTGCTTTTGATCAGCCTCCTTTGACAAGGAAGGAACGCGCAGAGAATGTAAAAAAAAGAGACTATTTCA
>JAPLDG010000219.1:0-10262 GCA_026391845.1 Bacteroidota bacterium
GGGTCCTTACCGGGTTGGTCCGCGTGAATAGGTGTCCCCTGGCACGATATCCATTGATAAGGTTGATTACTTTAAATTCATTCGGCACAATAAAGGCATTGCCCTGGTCAGTCTTGAAATTGGACTGACAAAATTCAAATCCTTCAAAGAATTTTTGCCAGCTTTCATCCACCGAGGCAGGATCCTGCTTAAATTGCTCGTATAACCCATCGATGACAGAGTTGTCGGGCTGATTCAAATAATCGAATTTATCCATTGCTGATAATTATCATTTCAGCGTCAAATATACAGATAATTGAATAATTGCGACCGAAATGGCATAGGTGCGTATTCTAAATAATCGCGTATTTTTGCAAAGAATAAAGAGGACTTATAGAAATAACCAAAATTACATCGGAGATGGAACATGTAAAACAATACATTGACGAGCACAGAGACCGCTTTTTACAGGAACTTTTCGGATTGATCCGTATTCCGTCGATAAGCTCTGAAGCAGACCATAAGGATGATATGATCAGGGCAGCGGAATACTGGCGGAAATCGCTCAGGGAAGCCGGCTGCGACAAATGTGAAATTTTCCCGACCGACGGGAATCCGATTGTATATGGTGAGAAGATCATCAGCGCAACTTTGCCAACCATCCTGGTTTATGGCCATTATGATGTAATGCCGGTTGATCCGGTTGAATTATGGGAATCGCACCCGTTTAAGCCGGAGGTGCGCAATGGGAAAATTTATGCACGCGGCGCCGATGATGACAAGGGACAGGCATTCATGCATGCCAAAGCATTCGAGCTCATGGTGCAGACAAATACCCTTCCTTGCAATGTAAAATTCATGATTGAAGGAGAAGAGGAGGTGGGGTCTATGAACATCGCTCCCTTCTGCACCACGCATAAAGAGATGCTGAAGTCAGACATCATCCTGGTTTCGGATACCGGCATGATTGCGCTCAACACTCCATCCATCACGGTAGGGCTGCGCGGTCTCGCGTACATGGAGGTAGAGGTGACGGGCCCGAACATCGATCTTCATTCAGGCATATTTGGCGGTGCGGTCGCTAATCCGATCAATGCGCTCGCTAAAATGATCGCCTCTCTCACAGATGAGAACGGCGTCATTACCATCCCGGGATTTTACGATGATGTAACCGAAATCACCCGGCAGGAGCGCGATGAGATGGCTAAAGCGCCGTTTGATGAAAAAGCGTATATCCGGAATCTGGATGTGGAGGAACTCTATGGCGAGGCTGGCTATACTACCAAAGAACGAACCGGCATCCGGCCTACGCTCGATGTGAACGGCATCTGGGGTGGCTATACTGCCGAAGGATCAAAAACGGTGCTTCCGTCAAAAGCCTTTGCTAAAATTTCCATGAGACTTGTGCCCGATCAGGATTTTGTAAAAATCGGGAAGTTGTTTGAACAACATTTTTTATCCATGGCGCCAAAATACGTGAAAGTCAGGGTGCAGACCTTGCATGGCGGGCAGGCATATGTTTCGCCGATGGACACCATCGGTTATATGGCTGTGAGCAAGGCCATCGAAACGGTATTGGGTAAAAAGCCAATACCTGTGCGAAGCGGAGGCAGCATTCCCATCATCCCTCAGTTCGAGGAAATCCTGGGTGTAAAAACCATTTTATTGGGATTTGGCCTGGAGTCGGATGCCTGTCACTCTCCGAATGAGAATTACCCGCTCGATAATTATTACAAAGGAATTGAGACCATTCCTTATTTCTACAAATATTTTACAGAGATGTGGCTGGAGAAGCAATAACCATGAACCTGACTGAACAATACATCCAATCCGCTCTGCCAATAAAGGCGGAACTGATGAAAATATTTGCAAAAGAAGACCCGAAAGTAATTTTTGACATAGGCGCCTGCGACGGTATTGATTCTGTGAGATACAGCCGCTTGTTCAACGATTCAACGGTTTATTCGTTTGAACCGTTACTCCATAACCATCATCAATGCCTTGAAAATTTTGCCAAATATTCAAACGGGAAAATTAAACCTTACCAATTAGCGCTGAGCGACAAAAACGGATTTTCAACTTTTTTTGTTTCGTCCGGAAATCCGGATGGAGTCAACACAGCGGAATGGGATTTTGGCAATAAGTCAAGTTCATTATATCCGCCCGACCCTGCCTATAAAAAAAATGAATGGTTGGCGTTTAATGAACAGATCGAGGTCAAAACCCAGACGATTGCCTCCTTTTGCAAGGAACATGCGATTGGCAAAATTGATTTTATTCATCTTGATGTACAGGGAGCTGAACTGGATGTGTTGAAAGGAGCTGGCGCATTTCTGAACAATGTCAGTGGTATCTGGCTCGAAGTTGAAAATGTCTCCATGTATAAAGGACAACCTTTGAAGAAGGACATTGAGATTTTCATGAAGAAAGCTAATTTCTTTAAAGCAAAGGATCTGGCTTTCGATGATTACGGAGACCAGCTTTATCTGAATGCCTCCTTATACTCCCGATTCAGTTGGTTTGTGATAAAAAATATCACGATCAGCCGGCTGATACATTTTTATACAGCGATAATCCCCAAAAAACTGCGCAGGATCCTCCATTTAAAGAAAAGACTAAGAGCGGCTTGAAATTATCGGTATGTTTGTTGTGTCACGAAATTTTAGTTCCCGTCTGTTTTTTTTCATGATCCTGTGTTTTGTATGGTGCTGTCAGTCACACCATGCAGATCAGGAAATCAGTCAAAATGCCAGGCAGATATCCCATGCCGATTCCTTAATCCAATTCGATCCGAAGGCGGCCGAATCAATTTACCGTGTTGTTCTGAGGGATAGCAGTGCAAACAGCCGTTCTGACAATGTGAACGCTTTATTGGGGTTATCTTCAGTTTACAGCAACAGAGGTGCATTTGATTCGGCAACCACTTTCTTGAACAAGGCATCCGACATGGCCGAATCCATGAATGATACCGTCCTGATCATGACCTGCCTTCTGGGAAAAGGAAATATAACCCTCGACCTGGGAGATCATACGCAATCAGAATATTCCTATAAAAAGGGGTTGGCGCTCGCCATGAGGACTAAAAATTCAGATTTTCAGAACAGGTTTTTTCTTGGACTTGGCAATGAACAGCTTGACAGGGGGGATTATCCTGCCGCCGGGAAAACTTTTACTGAGGCAATGAAAATTGCTGAAAAGGCAGGGGATGAAAAAAACCTCGCACTGGCACTGGAGAACATGTCGATTACCCTGAAGCTTACCGGTGAATTCCGTGAAGCTATCAAATACAGCAACAGGTCCCTTCAAATACGAAAAAAACTCAATCTTTTGCACGATTATGCTTCAGGTCTTCAGAATCTTGGAGTTATTTACCGCAATTTGGACAAGAATGATTCGGCGCTGATCTTTTACAGGCAGGCCAATGCTATTTTTCAAAACCTGAATGACTCCGTCAGTATTGTCAGGGTGAGGTATAATATCGGGATCATCCTTAAAAATCAGAAAAAATTCAGGGAAGCAGAAGCGGAGATGAAGAGCATACTGCAATTCTGTCAGCAAAAAAACATCACAGAGGGTCAGATCTATGCGTTGTCGGCGCTGGCATCCATCTTTGACCAGACCAGCCGCGCCGGGGAGGCACTTGTCGCGATAGACAGTTCGGTCAGTAAAGCCCGAAGGTTCCGCTTGTCGGCAAACCTGTCCCTTCTTCTCGACCGGCAACATGAGATTCTGGCCAGGCTGGGCCATTATAAAGAAGCATATCAGGCAGCACTTGCTTCAAGAATTCTCTCCGACAGTCTGTTGTCACTTGAAAAACAAAAGGCGATCGCCACCCTGAAAACCCGATATGAAACCGAACGCAAAGAGGTGGAGAATGTTCTGCTGAAAAAAGAGATCGAAGTAAAGAGAACCCAGGTCTGGCTGCTGTGGATCGGTGTGATCCTTGCAACCAGTATATTCGCATTATTACTGCTGTTGTTATATCTGAGAAGCCAGCGGATCAGACAGCAAAAACTTCTTGCCGAAGAGAAGAGTATAAGAATGGAGCAGGAAAAACGAAATAAGGAGCAGGAACTTGTTTTCCAGTCGCTGGTCCAGACTGACCTTATACAACTTAACCGCTCGTTCAAGGAAAAACTCCTGCCGTTTAAACTGAAATTACCGCGTAAAAATCAGCAGGATGAATTTGAGCAGGTTCTGAACGGACTGACACGGGATGCAAACAAAGATCCCCTGGCCGAATTTGAGCTCCTTTTCACGCAACTGCACGCCTCGTTTTCAGAAAATATATTGCGCATCTGCCCTGATCTTACCAAAACAGAGCTGCATGTTTGCGCCATGATCCGGCTAAACCTCTCTACCAAAGATATCGCCCGACTGACCAATATCAACATGAACTCCATCGAAATGACCCGGTATCACATCCGGAAAAAGCTCAACCTGGAACAAGGTGAGAATCTGGCTGCTTTTCTGATGACTGTCTGACCCTTCCCCTTACCCTTCCCTGTTTTAGTGTTGATCAGGCGATGAAATCCAGGTAATTCTCGCGGTTAATTACCTTCCTGACTTGTGACATTTAGTGCGGTACACGAAATACGAATGACGAAGTACGAATGACGAAGTACAAAGGCTGGGATTAGCCGGCCGCTGTTCGTCCTTCGAACTTTGTACTTCCCACTTTCGTTTGTCCATCGCACTTTGTACTTCCCACTTTCGTTTGAACTTAAAATGGTCGTTAGTGCGGTAAAAGTCACAATTTTGTCTTTTATGTCATTCAAATTCAATTGCTTGGAAAATGTCAAAGCACTAAAATTAGGAAGCGTCAGAAGTCAGGATCAGGCGATGAAATCCAGGTAGTTCTCGCGGTTAATTACCTTGAATTCCGAATGATCATAGGCGTCAAGGAATTGTTGAGGCTTTCCGGGTCTGGTTTCATTCCATTTGAATTCGAAGCCGGTCAGGTTGCTGCCGGACTCTTCTATCAGATCAATTTCTTTCTGATCATAGGTTCTCCAGAAATAGTGGTTTACCATTCGCTGCTGGTAGTGATTTTTCTTTTATAAACCTGGGTATCACGCTGCCTGTATTGTTATAAATTCAGGCATCAAAAATAGTCTTTTTTTTAGAATTACAATCTATAACATCCGTTTTTCAACCATTTCAGACCTTTTTCTGGTTTTACATTGATCTTTCTGAATCACTGGCATTTAAATATTATTTAAAGGTTTAATATAGTTTTTTTACAGGGTTAAAACTTGACTTGAGCCAATAACTGGTTGATATTTGTTGCTTTAAAATCAACAACGTTGTATGATGGCTCAGCATCCGGAACATATTCTCCTGATCGCCATGACAGATGCGATCAGCATCAATGAACTTGTCACTTCGCTTGGACAGAAAAACTACCGCTTTCTTTTTGCCGGAATGGGCGAAGAGGCCATCTGTATGTGCAAACTCCATCCTGAAATTGAGTTAGTAATTGCTGACATTGATCTTCCTGGTATCAATGGAATTGAAACCATCAGGAGAATAAGGCAACTGGATACCCTCGTACCTGTCATCCTTCTGGCAACCTATATCATGCTTGAAACAATGCGGCTGGCCCAAAACATCGGTTGTAATGAAATTCTGCAGACTCCGGTTGATCAGAAGACCCTGGAAGCAATCATCCTGAAATACCTTCCGGTTAAAAACACCTTTAATCAACAAGCAACCCAAATGAATCACCATAACTACAATTAATCCTAAACCAAAACCCAATGAAACAAACAAAAATTTATTTCAGCCTTTTGGCAGTCGTGGCTGCCTTTGTAATCACTTCGTGCGGTTCCCCGGTCACTTTGACCAGTTGGAAGAACCCGGCCGACAACTCAAAAATATCCAAAGTGGTGATCATGCCCTTATTTGACAAGCTTGAGTACGTGAAACCATTTGAACAGTCGATGGATGCCTATTTTACCGCACAGGGAATGAAGGTGCTCGGGTCGCTTGATATCCTGAATCCAGACATAAAATACCCGCTTGCCGACATCAAAAAGAAGTGCGACAGTCTGGGCGCTGATGCTATTTTGGTGTTCGTTTACAAAGGCACTGATAAAACAGAAAGCTACGTTCCTCCAACCACTTATACAACCGGTGGATTTGGTGGCTACTGGGGCGGCGGCTACTGGGGCGGTGGTTCCTGGGGTGGCTACGGCGGCGGTTATTATGGTGGAGCCGGCTTTGACGATGTTAATACCGTGACGACCGGGGGCTACTGGACAACCACCTCTGTGGTAAACCTGAAAGCAAGTCTATATACCAAGAGTTTAAACGATGCGGTGTGGACCGGTGACATTACTATAACCGACCCGAATTATGTTGACCAGTCTGCGACAACCATCGCAAAGGATATCTATGCAGATTGGCAGAAATATAATCTGTTGAAATATCCACCGGTAAAAAAATAGTGCGGGGATGCCCGTATGATCGAGCCATGCCGGTTCTCGACAAAAGTTGAATATCTAATTTTTGATGAGTTTAACAGATTGGGTTCCTTTCCCGGTTGTACTTTGAACCAGATAGATTCCATCGGACCAGGAAGAGATGTCGATCTCTTTCGGGTTGTTCCCCTGGTAGCAAGTGCGACCCAATTCATTGACGATCAAAATATTCAAGTCAAAGGTGGCAGAAGTTCCGTTATGGATCATCAGCCTGTTTTGACATGGATTGGGCGATATGCTGAAGGTTGATTGCTCAGGAGCGGCAATTCCCATGGGTGTGAAATCGAACATAAGCGGAGTCGAAAATGAACCTGGCATAAACCCGTTATCAATCGCCTGGACACTGAAATAATAGGTTCCACCCGGAATGCCGGAGATGATCCAACTGGTGTCGGCGCTGGCATTTCCAGGGGCGGTAATTTTCCGGAGTCCGGTAGCAGGAACGGAAAGCGGGGAAAAGATGTCAAATGAACCTGGCGAAGTCCCGATGCTGATGTTGTACGACATGGCATTTTTCGGGGTTTGCGCATCAGTCGCGCTGTTCCAGTGTAAAATTGCTTTTTCTGCTTCCATCGTTACATTCAGCCCCTGGGGAGGGGATGGCGGCGTGTTCAAGGCGATGAGCGTGGTATCGCCGAGATTGTTGAGATACAGTCCTGTATTCGGTGCCCCGAAAGTGTCTATTCCGGTTAAGAGGAGGTCTGTGAAGCCATCGTTGTTGTAATCGCCCCAGGTCACTCCTCCCATCCTGTAGCCAGGTAAAAGCGTACTTACTTCCAAAAAGTTCATGAATTCCATGTTTTGCAGCAGCATGGTTACCGCAGGTCCGCCGCAGCCTGGAATTGAACCGATCAGAACGATGTCGGGCAGACCGTCCTGGTCAAAATCACCAATGTCGATCGAAGGGTTGAGGAGGTTGGCAGCGCTTTCGGAGAACCTGGTAAAATGGTCGTAACCGTCGTTGCGATAGATCAGAAAATAACCTTCGATGTTGATATCCATCCCTGCAATCACCAGATCCTGATCGCCATCGTTATCAAGATCAGCCCATTTTGCCTGTCCGCCATAGAGGCCGACAATTGGTTCAGGGGAAATAATTACCTCTGAAAATATGCCGTGATTGTTTTGATAAAGTTTCGAAACCATCGTACCCTCGGCATAACCGCAAACCAGAACATCGGATTTCCCGTCATTGTTGTAATCGTTCCAGCAGCACATCGCAGTCTCCAGGTTGGGGAGCTGTGCATTGATGTCGATGAACTGACCATTGCCGTCATTCCTGTATATTCTGCCCATTGAACTGCCGACAAGCAGAATATCTGGATTCCCGTCATTGTTATAATCGCCCCAGGATGCCTGTCCATCCATGACACCCGGAAGGTTGCATCCGGCATCGGCAAACAGGCCATCTGTGTTTTTAAATATTATCGTATAAGGATTTCCCTGACTGTCTATACCGGTAACCAGCAGGTCCAGGTCTCCATCGCTGTCATAATCTCCCCATTCAACGGATCCATAATGCAAGCCCTGTACATTGGCCTCCAGGTCTGTGAAAATGCCATTGTCGTTGCGTAATATCCTGGTAACCGGGTTATTCCCTTCAGCGCCGGTAAATGCGAGGTCGAGATCCCCGTCGTGATCGTAATCGCCCCAGGCACACGCACTGTAGGCGAGCGCCGGCAGGGTGGCATCTGCCTGAGAAAAAGGAAGTTGCTGTGCTTCTGTTCCGAAATAACATGAAAGGAACAGCAGCAGAAAGATGGAGATTGATTTCATATTGTCAACTATTTTTGCTGTTTATTGAAGTTCTCAACACCGGTTTCCAGAAACTTCACAAATGCATCGATGTTAAGGTCGTAAGCCTTTGGAGATGTGAGCAGATTACCGCTGGTGTCAAGCAAGACATAGTATGGCTGCGAGTTTACATTAAACCTGGAAATCTGAAGATCGGCATAGATTTTCCCAATGGTTTTCTTTACTTTTTTATCATATTTGGAAGTGATCCACTCTTTTTCAGGTAGTTCTGTTTTGTCATCGACATAGAGGGCGGTGACGATAAAATTTTCCCGCATCAGTTTAAGCACTTTGGGATCTGACCATACATTGGCTTCCATTTCCCGGCAGTTCACACATCCGTGGCCCGTAAAATCGATGAAAACGGGCTTGTTCTGTTTTTTCGCACAGGCCAGCGCCTGCCGATAATTGAAGTAGCCCTCCAGCCCGTGGGGAAGCTTTAAAAAATCAGCGTATGCTGGTTTATCACACAGTGAACTCCCGGGTTGTGATCCCCCTCCGCCCGCATTGATGGCGCCTACCTCCTTTTGAACAATGGCATTCATGTCAAAATCCTGGTAAGTAGCGGGAGGGAGGTAACCAGAAAGGGCTTTGAGCGGGGCTCCCCACATGCCTGGTATCATATAGACAACGAAACTGAATACGATGATGGCGAGTGTGATGCGAGGCACACTGATGTATGGTTGATCGGAATCGTGGTTGAATTTCAACTTTCCAAGAAGGTACATGCCCATTAAGAAGAAGATCACAATCCAGAAGGCCAGATAAACCTCGCGGTCAAGGATGTGCCAGTGGTAGGTCTGGTCGGCGATGCTCAGAAATTTCAGCCCTAACGCGAGTTCAAGAAATCCGAGGACAACCTTTACGGAATTGAGCCAGCCGCCCGATTTTGGCAGTCCGGAAAGCCAGGATGGAAAAAAGGCGAACAGACCGAAAGGCAACGCAAAGGCAAGCGAAAAACCGAGCATCCCGATAATCGGCATGACCAAAGCGCCTCCTGCTGATTTTACCAGGATGGCACCAACAATGGGTCCGGTGCAGGAAAACGAAACAAGCACAAGGGTAAACGCCATGAAAAATGCGCCGGAATAGCCGCCCTTGTCAGCCTGTTTATCGGCTTTGTTTACGATCCAGCTTGGCAGTGTGATTTCGAACATTCCAAGGAAAGATGCGGCAAAGACCATGAAAATCAGGAAGAAAAAGACATTTGGAATCCAATGGGTACTGAGAAAGTTGGCAAAGTTGGCGCCCAGGGTAACCGCGACAAGGGTTCCGATTACCGTATAGATCACGATAATGGATAACCCGTAGACCAGGGCCTCCAAACGGGCTTTCCGCTTGCTGGTGGTATCATGCATGAAAAAGGTCACCGTCATCGGGATCATCGGAAATACACAGGGAGTGATGATAGCGGCTAATCCGGCCACAAAAGAGATGAGAAAAAACCATAACAGCGACTGGTCGGCTGCCTTGTCAGCGTCTGTTTTACTCAGTTTGTCCTGCTCGATTTTTTTTGCCCCGGAATCAGCCCTGGCGACATCAAGCGCGGCAGATTTGACCGAATCGGCTGTCGTAGCATTCACAGAACCTGGAACAGGCTTTATTGCCACGGGTTCTATGGCGCCCGGGTTTCCTTTGACGGAGAATTCAAAATCCACATCAGTCGGAGGTACGCATTGATGATCGTCACAACTCATAAAGTTCACCACACCCTTCACCACAAAGTTGTTGCGGCTTAACACCTTGACTTTTTGTTTAAAGATCGCTTTATCAGCAAAGTACTTCAACAGCATATTGGGGAACATGGGATCGTTTTCCGCGATGCCTTTTGGCTCGATGACTTTCCCAACCAGGTCAAAATTGATATTCTTTTCAAAAGTAAAAAGGGTGGGTATCGGGCCGCCTTCAGGAATGTCCTGTGAATAAAAATGCCACCCTTTATCGACTGTGGCTAGCAGGAGAAGGGTCGCTTCATCCGGCTTTGACTGCTCAATTTTAAAAGTCCAC
>JAPLDG010000219.1:10309-12546 GCA_026391845.1 Bacteroidota bacterium
CTGACAGGTTCAAGGATTTGTGGAAAGGAGAAAACGGGCAATATCAGCAAAGCCAACAGGAAAATCAGCGCTTTTTTCATCGGCAAAAAATTTGGACAAAATTAGCGAAAATTAAGGTGTCACCCTAACACACAGAAAAAATCGTTCCTTTCGCCTTTATTGTACCCCACCCCCGACCCCCATCCCCCCAAAGGATACTCTTTATAGACATCTCTGATAAAGAGTCTGCTCAGAAAAGTTATAAATCTCTTTAAACCGCAGAGACGCAGAGACGCAGAGACGCAAATAGTTCGATTTCAGTCATGTAAATTTTAGTATCTCAGCGATGTAGCGGTAAAATAGCGTTTTCGGAGTGACCTCAATTTTTCATCGTTCACAAAGGGGAGCAGTTTTTTAATCAACGGAATACGTTGAATAACTGATGTATGGTGTAATAGCACCAGCCTGAGGCTGTCTTATAAGCCACAATTTCTTACCTCACCACCAAGAGGCTAATGCGCAAAGAATTGAAAATCAATAATATTTATTTCCGTGTCTTTGTGTCTGTGTGGTGAAATTCGCCTTTTGAGACCTCCTCCCGGGGAATAGGGGCTGATGGCAAGACAATCTACTCGTGCGACTCCGATTAATCATCTAAATTAATGTAATTTTGCCGGCAAATTAGAAAATCTGCATGAGCGTTCAGTATATTGGTGAGCATCTTTTCCCCGGAGAGATGGGAAAATTTTTTGTATGGTTTGGATTTGCCACGGCAATTCTGGCCGTTGTTTTTTATTTTTTGTCTTTCTACGGAAAGGATAACCGAAAGCGATGGCTTACTGCTGCACGTGGGTTATACATTGCCCATGCGCTCTCCATCATAGCTGTTTCTGCGGTGCTATATTTTCTCATTTTCAAACACTATTTTGAGTACTCCTATGTATGGCAATATTCGTCCAAAGAGCTGCCAATGAAGTATATTGTCTCCTGTTTCTGGGCAGGACAGGAGGGGAGCTTCCTCGTGTGGGCGCTTTGGCAGGCATTGATCGGACTGGTTTTGTTAAGAATAGCCCGTAAATGGGAATCTCCGGTAATGCTCGTATTCTCAATTTCTCAGGTTTTTGTCACTTCCATGCTCCTTGGAATAACTTTATTCGGGGTCAGGATCGGGTCCAGCCCTTTTAATCTGCTGAGGCAAACTGTTGAAAACATCGAGGGAACCATTTTTGCAATGCCGGATTATCTATCCACCCTGACCGATGGGAATGGATTGAACCCGTTGCTGGAAAATATATGGATGACCATTCATCCTCCGATTTTATTTCTTGGATATGCCCTTTCGCTGGTTCCATTCAGTTATGCCATTGCATCTTTTCTGAAAAAGGATTACCATACCTGGATTGGCCGTGCCCTTCCATGGACTTTATTCGCCTTGCTGATGCTCGGGGCCGGGATACTTCTGGGGGGCGCATGGGCATACGTATCACTGACATTCGGTGGTTTCTGGTCGTGGGACCCGGTTGAAAATTCATCCCTCGTTCCCTGGATGACCCTCGTGGCAGGATTGCACTTCATGCTGATATCCAGAAGGCAGAATTTTGCCTTGTTTGCAGCCTATGTATTGGTTACCCTGTCGTATGTGCTGGTACTGTATGCCAGTTTCCTGACAAGAAGCGGCATCTTGGCGGAAACATCTGCCCATTCTTTCGGGGACAATGGCATGTCTCTGCAACTGCTTGTTTATTTACTTGTGTTTTTCGTGATGATGGTTGTGATGATTGGCGCCAATTTCCGGAAGTTCCAGACGGCAAAGGAGGATATCCTGTTATCCCGTGAATTCTGGATGTTTATCGGAGCCATCATATTGGTGCTGGCAGCCTTTCAGATCGTTTTTACTACTTCCATACCTGTATTCAACAAACTGTTTAACACCGATATTGCTCCTCCCGTCGACCGCATCGGATTCTATAACCGGTGGCAAATGCCGTATGCATTGCTCATTGCCGGCTTCATCGCTTTCAGCCAGTTTTTATCGTATAATTCCAACGATCCGGCGCGTTTTTTAAAGAAGTTGCTGGTTCCGCTGCTGGCATCCGTTGTACTTACGATCCCATTGGTTGTAGCAGGAGTGGTGACCCGGATGAACTTCATTCTGCTGGTCGTTTTTACACTTTTTGCGCTCCTGTCGTCCATATACAACATGCTTTTCCTGGTCACAAAACCAAGGAATACCGGAGCCATTACAACCCATATCGGTT
>JAPLDG010000219.1:12563-15822 GCA_026391845.1 Bacteroidota bacterium
ATTACAACCCATATCGGTTTCGTGATTTTCGTCATGGGAACTGTTCTGACCTTTTCCAATTCAAAAGTGATTTCGACCAATACTTCAAAATTCGATCTGGGAGATAGTCAGTCCAATTCTGAAAACCTCGTATTGATGCGGAATGACACCTTGTATATGAATGGGTTTTATGTGTCGTATGTCAGCAGCAAGCCTGAAGGGAACACAACTGTTTACCGCGTTGATTTTCTGTCAAAACAAAGGAATACCTTTAAAATTGAGTTTACGTTGCATCCATCGGTGAACATCCATCCAAAAATGGGTGCAGTTTATAACCCCGACACACGGCACTTCTTAGGGCGAGACTACTACACCTACATCGCCAGTGTTTCGAAAGATCCGGATTACATTGTGGTCAAAGCCATCATGAACCCATATATCAATGTCTTATGGCTGGGTTCGGTTGTCATGATCCTCGGATTTGCCATCGCATTTGTCAGGAGAGCACGCAAACGCTGGCTTGGCAATTCATAACCTTTTATTCGCTGAATTTCCTGAGGTTCTCTTCATAATCACTGGTCGAAACGTTCTCCCTGGCTGCCAGTTCTATGGCTGTTGTCTCATATTTTATCGCCTCAGATTTATTGCCCAGCTTGAACATCAGGTTGGCATAGGTGTCATTGTTTTGAGCCGTACTTTTAAGGACAATTGATTTTTTTTCCCACTCCGCTGCTTTCATCAGATCTTTTTGCTCCGTGGCAATCTGGAAGAAACTCCATGCCATCTGATTCAGCGTCATATAATCATCGCCGTAATACTGGTCAAGTCCGGAACTGGCAACCTCAATAAATTTCTTTAGATCCGACTTCGTCTGATAGAGGCTCAGGTCGCCGGTGAAGATAACTTTTTCAGCCTCTGAATATCCGGTGCCACGAATTTTCATCCTGATACGGTTATAGTTCTCTTCTGAGAATGTCCTGCTCCTGCTCATATTCGTCAATGTTTGCAGGAAGACACCGGAAATTTTGGAATTCACAGAGTCTTTCGTGTATAATCTCTCAAATTCATTCTGATGCTTCAGAAGATAGGTAAACTCCCGTGAATCCATATCGGTGACATACTGATACATCATCTCCCAATTGGCTCTGCTAAGTAAATCAGCGTCTTTCTGGGAAGCAAAATACTGTTGCAGCGTTTCCGTAACCGGCATGTAAGCTCCCTGAAGCCGATCCAGGTATTTCATGATGAACGCCGGATCCCGGTCACCATCCCGGAATTTCTTTGCATAGGCCGAAAATCCCTCCCCCGGCGTAAGCGCAATGGTTCCCATCGCAAGATAATCCGACACTTTTTGTGGTGCGCCCACCCGCTGATGAACCATCTCTCCGGCCGGATTGATAAACAACAATGTAGGATAGGCTCTCACCTGGTAAGTTTGCGCCAATCCAACCCCTTCACCCTTTTCCATGTCGAAATGGGCACATATAAATGTTTTATTGTAAAAATCAGCGATTGAATCGTTCGTAAACATGTTGGCTGCCATCCATTTGCAGGGTCCGCACCAACTTGTATAGGCGTCCAGAAAGATCATTTTATTCTGGGTTTTAGCCTGGGCAACGATTTCAGCCCAGGGCTTTTCAATGAATTTGATCGATCGGTTCTGACTAAAACCAGTGAAAAATGCGAGCGTCAGGATGACGGTTAAAACCGGGAGTTTGATTTTCATAATGTAAAATTGGTAAAGATTGTGCGAAGTTAATACCATATATTCGTATTTTTAGAAAAAATTTGAAATGGGGTTGACCGACCATAGATATGAAATTGTCATCGTTGGTGCAGGAAGATTGGCTACCCGTATGGGGTTGTCGTTTGTTAAACATGGGTTAAAGGTTGTTCAGGTGTATAACCGTACACCGGAAAGGGGAAAAATCCTTGCTAAAAAAATCGGCGCTGACTATACCCATGATATTCACGAGATAGTTTTAAATGCAGATCTCTATTTCCTGGCTGTTTCGGACTCTTTTTTAACGGAACTGTCATGCCTGCTGCGATTGAAGAACAAGTTGGTCGTTCATGCCTCCGGCACCATGGGAATGGATGTGCTTGCGCCGGTCTCTGCAAACATCGGGGTTTTTTACCCCGTTCAAACATTCTCTCAAAACCGGAGGCTCGACTTCAGGAAAATTCCGGTATGTCTTGAAGCAAATTCAACAGTTTCTGAACTGGAACTGACGATTCTGGCAAAAAAACTGACTCAAAATGTTTATTATCTCAGCAGCGAAAAGAGACGGGTACTGCATCTGGGGGCAGTTTTTGCCGCTAATTTTACAAACTTCCTGTATGCGGTTGCCGAAGATCTTTTGTGCTCCCGTGAAATTCCATTCAATCTGCTTGAACCGCTCATTTTACAAACAGCTGGTAATGTCAGACATGGAAATCTCCTCCAACGCCAAACCGGACCTGCTGTCAGAGGCGATGCCAGCGTGCTTGATAAACAACGCGCATTGCTCTCAGATAATCCCGATTATCTTGAAATGTATAATCTGATCACGAAAAATATCATCAAACATAAATCACTGAATGGCAAACTATAAGGAAGACCTGAAACATATCAATACCTTTATTTTTGATTATGACGGCGTACTGACCGATGGAAGTGTGATGACGACAACCGAAGGTGATACTTTTCGCATTACCAATGTTAAGGATGGTTATGCCTTGCAGCTGGCCATTAAAAAGGGCTATAAAGTTGCCATCATTTCCGGTGCCAGGTCCGAATCGATGATTCACAGGTTAAAGGCTTTGCAGATCACAGATGTTTTCCTCGGGATCGAAAAAAAACAGATTACATTCCGGGAGTATTTGAAAACGAATCATCTGAAACCGGAAGAGGTTCTTTACATGGGGGATGATATTCCCGATTACGAGGTAATGCTTGAAGCCGGTATTTCTGCTTGTCCTGCCGATGCCGCAGAAGAGATAAAAACGGTTGCCAAATATATTTCCCACTTCAATGGCGGGAAAGGCTGCGCGCGCGATGTCATTGAACAGGTTTTAAAGGTACAGGGAAAGTGGATGAACGATGATGCATATCATTGGTAATTCAAACATCAACATGCAAAATCAACAAGCAAAATAAATGCTGCTGAAGGAGTTGCCTTATTTCGCTAAACTGAAAGCGCTGGCTCAACTGGTGAGATTACCCAATGTTCTGATTATCATTCTCACGCAATTGCTTCTGCGTTACTGTTTTGTATTGCCCTATCTCTATTCGGATATG
>JAPLDG010000219.1:15860-17311 GCA_026391845.1 Bacteroidota bacterium
GTTTGTGACCGTTTTAATCGCGATGGGCGGAAATGTGATCAATGATTATTTTGATGTCGCAATCGACAATGTTAATCGCCCTGATCATGTGGTTGTTAATAAGCTGATCAGCCGGCGCGCCGCCTTCAATCTGCATCTTTTTCTGAATGGAGTTGCAGTTTTATTGGGGTTTTATCTCGCCTGGAGGATAAGGGCCATCAGTTTTGGGTTTGTTTTTCCATTCATATCCGGACTGCTATGGATATATTCGGCCAAATACAAACGAATGCCGCTATTGGGAAATATAATTGTATCAGGTCTTTCTGCCTGTGTGATCCTGATCGTGCTGCTCTTTGAATTTTTCAGGCTCCGGTTAGATCCGGATCAATTTGTCTCTGCTATTCCGGACATCCGATGGGTTACTCAGGTTTTTCTGGCCTATGCCCTTTTCGCTTTTCTGGTTTCAATGGTACGCGAAATCATCAAAGACATGGAAGATGTCGGGGGGGATAAAGCGGTCGGTTGTAAAACCCTTCCCCTGGTTGCCGGTATGAAAAACACCCGGATTGTGGTTGCTGCAATTTTATTCATCACCATCATACTGCTTTGTTATGGCATGGTAATTCTTTACTCCATAGGCCTTTACATGGCTTTCTGGTATTTTATCATCGCGGTTCAATCAATAGCTATTTTCCTTCTGGTCAAACTTTTTTATGCCAGGGAAAAACAGGATTACCATTATCTGAGCAGCCTGAGCAAATGGTTCATGGCTGCAGGGATCTTATCCATGGAAGTAATATTTATCAGTAACTGACTGTATTATGATTCAACGACGGTTAAACGGAAGGCACCTTGTTCTGGCATCGCAATCGCCTCGTCGCCAGTATCTTTTAAAGGAATTGGGTCTTGACTTTGAGATCCTGGATACCCATGTCAAAGAGGTTTATCCTGCCGGCCTGACCCCGGCCGAGATTGCCATTTTCCTGGCCGAGCTGAAAGCAGCCAGCATCGACGAATCAAGAATGGATGAAAAAACGATCATCGTTACGGCCGATACCATCGTTTCACTTGGTGATGAGATACTTGGTAAACCTTCCAGTTACGGAGAGGCGGTAGCGATGCTCCGGAAACTCTCCGGGCGCAGGCATGATGTGATTACCGCAGTTTGCCTGAAATCGACCAGCAAAAAGCTTGTATTTCATGTGCTTTCATCGGTCTATTTTAAGGAGCTCAGTCTGGAAGAAATTGAATACTACATAGATAATTTTCAGCCATTTGATAAAGCCGGCGGATATGGCATTCAGGAGTGGATCGGGTATATCGGGATCAATAAAATTGAAGGTTCATTTTTCAATGTCATGGGTCTGCCGGTGAAAGAACTCTATGAGCAACTCCTGAAATTCTGATTGTAAACACATTAGGCACAGTAGTGCACAATAGAATCACAGTGATAATTATTCATCATGGTTAAG
>JAPLDG010000200.1:0-1949 GCA_026391845.1 Bacteroidota bacterium
ATAGTGAAAATGAAGTTTTTGAAAAAAAGAACAAATTTAAAAAAAAAACAATATGAAAGTTGAAAAAAGTGACAAAGTAACAGAGTAAGGGAGTAACAAAGTAACAGAGTAACAGAGTGACAAAACCACTTCCTCAGCCCATCACCTTGTTACTTTGTCACCTTGTTACTTTGTAACCTTGTTACTTTGTCACCTTATTACTTTGTCACTCCTTTTTCCTACCTTTGTCCAAAACACACCCCATGCACCCTCCAATTGAGTACCCTTTCCTTGTCCATATGATCGGTGGATTTCTCCGGTTTCTTTTCGTCTTCGGAGGCCTGTTTTTCTTGCTGTGGTATTATTTGCATAAAACAAGGAAGCCGTTGTCTGTTGCAGGAAATAGTCAGGACCACCTCACGATTCTCCCATTGCGGCTGCAGGCCTGCGAGCGATTTGTGCTGTTCCTCGAGCGTATTCATCCGTCGAATCTGATGATGCGGATTAACAGTCCTGACTTAACAGCAACGCAATTGCAGTCTTTGCTGGTTCGCACCATCCGTGAAGAGTTTGAATATAACCTGTCGCAGCAACTCTATATATCAGGTAATTCCTGGGAGTTGATAAAAAATGCGAAAGAAGAGACGATTGCCATGATCAACAACGCATCGTCCGGATTGGCCGATGATGCCGGGTCAGCAGATCTGGTTAAAAAAGTATTTGAGGTTGCGATCTCGAAGGGAAAATTACCGGTAGAAACCGCTATTGAGGAGATTAAGAAGGAGCTGCAACGTCTTTTCTGATCTGTGATTATTTTCCAAACCGCATGCCCGTGATAAGCTGGTAAATTTGTTACTTTTGCAAAGCCTTAGCAAATAGGGGCGCAGCTAATAATTTTTCACTTTTTATCATGTCCGTCAAGGTAGAAAACATCACTAAAATCTATGGTACCCAGAAGGCGCTGGATGCCGTTACACTCGAAATAAAACCTAGTGGAATAACAGGACTTCTTGGCCCCAATGGCGCCGGGAAAAGTACGCTGATGAAAATACTTACCTGTTTTATCCCGCCATCGTCGGGTGATGCCTGGGTTTGCGGCTTCGACATTCTGGAACAGTCTCTTGAGGTAAGAAAGAAAGTTGGATATCTGCCTGAGAACAACCCGCTTTACCTTGATCTGTATGTGAGGGAATTTCTTGGTTTTATTGCAGGAACACATCAGCTGAAGGGCAATATCGCCGGGCGGGTTGCTGAAATGATTGAAATGACAGGGCTTCAGGCAGAACAACATAAAAAAATCGGGGCGCTTTCCAAGGGTTTCCGCCAGCGGGTCGGGCTTGCCCAGGCCATGATCCACAATCCGGAGGTGCTCATTCTCGACGAACCTACTTCCGGGCTTGACCCCAACCAGCTGCTCGAAATCCGCAACCTGATTACCGAAGTGGGAAAGACCAAAACGGTAATCATGTCAACACACATCATGCAGGAAGTTGAAGCCATCTGCAACCGGGCCGTCATCATTCACAAAGGTCGCATCATTGCCGATGATTCAACCGAAAACCTGCAGCACCTGGCTACATCCAAAGCCGTTGTAAAAGTTGAATTCAATACTCCGGTTCAAGGACCGCAACTTAAATCAATAGTAGGAGTAACGATATCCGTGCAGCCGTGTTTACGTTTGCTGTTGACAACAAGCTTACCGTACTCTCCCTTCATCGCGAAGAACAGAAGCTTGAAGAGGTCTTCCAGGAACTCACCAGAAGTTAATTTCCGTAGTCTTGATGTAACCTTGGCAGTTGGCAGTTGGCAGTTGGCAGTTGGTAGTTGGCAGTTGGCAGTTGGCGGTTGGTAGTTGGCAGTTGGTAGTTGGCAGTTGACAGTTGGCAGTTGGTAGTTGGCAGTTGGCAGTTGGCAGTCGGCAGTTGGCAGTTGGCAGTTGGCAGTTGGCAGTTGGCAGTTGGCAGTTGGCT
>JAPLDG010000200.1:2010-24528 GCA_026391845.1 Bacteroidota bacterium
TGTCACGTGTCACGACATTTTCTACGGCATATCTTTTTTTTACAAATCATAATTTTTTGTAATTTTGCAGTCAGAACATAAGTGGACAGATTTGATTGATTGCAACCACTGGAAAAAAATGCTAAAACAACATTTCCTTCCGCCAATCACAGATCAACTGCTTTTTTTATTTGTAATTCGTAATTTATAATTCATAATTATTTTCTTATGGGATATTTATTTACATCGGAGTCCGTATCAGAAGGACATCCTGATAAAGTTGCCGATCAGATATCAGATGCATTGCTTGATGAGTTCATGAAATGGGATCCGGAATCGAAAGTGGCATGTGAAACTTTTGTTACCACCGGTCTTGTTGTGTGCGGTGGAGAGGTAAGAACGCAGGGCTGGGTGGATGTTCAGGAAACAGCCCGCCGTGTGATCCGCCAGATTGGCTATACAAAAGCAGAGTACCGCTTCGATTGTGATTCGTGTGGTGTTATCTCTACCATTCATGAGCAGTCTGCCGATATTAACCAGGGCGTTGTGCGCGCAAAGAAAGAAGACCAGGGCGCCGGCGATCAGGGAATGATGTTCGGCTATGCCTGCAATGAAATGGAAAACCTGATGCCCATGTCGATCGAACTTGCGCACATTTTCCTTCAGGAGCTGGCTGCCATACGCCGTGAAGGCAAGCAGATGAAGTATCTTCGCCCCGACAGCAAATCGCAGGTCACCATTGAATACGATGACAAGGGAAAACCGGTTCGCATTGATACCATTGTGGTGAGTACCCAGCATGACGATTTTGTCCAGGCTACTGCCCAAACAGACAAGGCCGAAAAAGCTGCTGAAAAGGCCATGCAGGACAAAATCAGGGAGGATGTTCAGAAAATCCTGATTCCCAGGGTTAAAAAAACCTTGCCGGCAAAAATCCAGAAACTCTTCCAGGGAGATTTTAAACTTCATGTGAACCCAACCGGAAAATTCGTTATCGGGGGTCCTCACGGTGATACCGGCCTTACCGGGCGTAAAATCATCGTTGATACCTACGGCGGTCACGGAGCTCACGGTGGAGGAGCATTCTCGGGTAAAGACCCTTCAAAAGTTGACCGTTCGGCTGCCTATGCCGCACGTCATATCGCCAAGAACATGGTTGCTGCCGGAGTTGCCGACCAGGCGCTGATCCAGGTTGCCTATGCCATCGGTGTTGCTCAACCTGTCGGACTCTATGTGAACACTTTCGGAACCGCCAAGGTAAAAGATAAAAAAGGCAATATTCTGGGTGATGGAGCAATTGCCGAAAAAATCAACAAAATTTTCGATATGCGCCCATATGCCATCGTTGAAAGGTTTGGCCTGAAAAATCCGATTTACCAGCCTACTGCATCTTATGGCCATTTCGGACGCGATCCTTATGCCGGAGAGGTTGAAGTTTTTTATCCTGTTAAAGGGTCTAAACCCATGAAAATGAATGGGAATGGCAAAGAGGTTTACCATAAAAAGGTGGATTTCTTCGCCTGGGAAAAACTCGATTATGTTGACAAACTCAGGAAGGAATTTGGAATTTAATTTGAAAATAATCCATTTCGTTTTTCTGTTTTTTTTACTGTTGCTTCCTTCTTTTGGGCATGCCCAGATTGATATTCAACGTTATACAACTGCAACGGATACTTTTTACTGGAAGCGATATATCCGTATTCCGAAACCGCCCAGGGTAAACCTGAAGCGGTTTTCGGTTTCCCGGTCATCCCGAACAATCGACACTTTTCTTGAACAGCACCTCGGGCAGTTTCCGCAATTCATGGATGATTCACCCGGGAAATTCTCTATCAGGGATTTGAAAAAGCGCCTTTACGCGATCGATGTCAATGGCGATAAACATCCGGATGTGATCTTCAGTGGCAACAGCGAAGGGGAGTCAGAGATGGTGCGTATATGGCTTAACCGCAGTGATAGCTTTGAATTTGTTTTTGAAGACTATCAGTACATCTCAAAATTGACCAAAACCGGAAATCGTCTGGTGGAAATGCAAACAGGTGATGTTGGCTCTTCTGACAGTTACCTCTATTTCACGCGTGATTACCGGATCGTGGAGGAAAATGGCGAATGCAGGTTCATCAAGGGTAAGCAAGTCGTTGCATATCAATACACAGAAGAGCCGATGAAGTATTACCCGCAACCAATTCCATTCATCTCAAAGGCTGATACCATGCTGGTCAGGGCATCGGCAGCGCAGCAGAATGAACCGTTTATTCCTTATCTTGACAGTTTTGGGAATATCATGGCCAAATACCGTAAAAAAGCTGACGGCTTCGTTCTGGCATATAAAACTTATGGAAAAGGAGAAGAGTGGTTTTATGTGGAAATTTCGCCATCAACCGCCCCGTCAGCTTCTATTTTGTATGATATGGATAAAATGCCGACTTTTATCCGGGGATGGGTTTCCGGCCAGTCGATCCGGTTGCAACCTTAATGCCTTACGATCAGTTTTTTCGTCTGACTCACTTTTCCATCTACCAGCAGCGAACAGAAATAAACCCCATCGCCAAGGAGGGAGGTGTTGAGGGAAGTTTTGCCTGTGGCAACCGTGAGTATCTGTGTTTGCACCAAAGAACCGAGGAGATCACGGATAATAATGGTTCCTGCGGATCCTGATGGAAGTGAATAGCTGAAATTTGCCTGGCCATTGGCGGGGTTTGGATAAATATTTGAAAGCATCCCTTCGCTGGTTTTCGGGTCTTGCATGCCCACGCCAAACGTAGTATATACCACCGTTACACTCGCTGAATCATTCGGATTGCTTTTGTCAAAGAATACCCAGCGCACCCTGCTTTCACCGGAATGAAAATAGTAGGAAGAAGTATTGGCCAGATAATCACCGGAGAAATCAGTGATGGTCTGCCCGGGATTAATTGATTGCGCATTACGGGAAACATAAATCGCTGCTGAGCCGCATTCTCCTGCCCAGCAAAAGGTTACTTCAGTGGAATCGAGCAGATTAAGCTCAACTTTTTTACACAAAACGTCGATTCTTGAACTGCCTGCATTTTTGACGTCAAGGTAAGTTACAAGTTTAACGCTGTCTGGCGACCCTGCCTGAAAGATCGTGGAGTTGGGTGCAAGAATACCATGAGAGTTTGAAAGCGACAAGCTCTGCGAATAGCCATAAAAAGCGGCGATGGAAAGCAGGCAAACAGATAGGAACAGTTTTTTCATAAACATTCTTTTAGGATTCATGGTTTATGTTGCAAAAATACAATATTTTTGATTTACACGTTGAATCATGGCCATAATATTTATTCAAAATGTAAGGGTTTGGTCCTCTCCGAAAACTCTTTTTAACCGCTAAGTCGCGAAGACGCTAAATTATATATGACTGAAATTGAATTCTTTGCGTCTTTGCGTCTTTGCGGTTTAACGAGATTTTTGACTTTTCGATGTGGATTCAAGGATCATAACCCACTTTCTGAAGTTTCAAAAATTGCATTGGAGACTTCTGGTTCCTGTAATTAATCATTGTGGGCAATCCTGATCTCCATGGCGCCGGCTCCGTATTTTGACATAGGGGCATCGAAGAACTCTACACTCGTCTGATTTTTTAACAGGTCGATGATATTGGTGCGTAAAACCCCGTTTCCCACGCCATGAATAAAGGTCACTTTGAGAAAATTACCGGCGATGGCGCTGTCCAGGCATTTCATAAAGTGGTTTTTCTGGAATTCCAGGATCTCATTTTTCTCAAGGTTTGTCGGATCATCAATCAGTTCGTGGATGTGCAGATCAACAACCGCCTCGCGCGGAGCAACCTGGTATTGCCTGATGAGCGGGGCAGCATCGGGAAGAGGCTGAGCGTTTGGGTCGGGTGTTTCCTGTTGCCCTTGACCCAGGAAATACTCCGTGAGTGAAAGTACCTTCACCACAATGCCTTTGGCCTGAATCACTGAATTTTCCCGATAATTCCCCTCTTTAAAAAACTTCTTTCCTTCTACCCTGAACTCGGAGTTAAATGGTGGAAGCAACGAGAGGCACTGTTCCTTGTGGAAGAGGAACTGCATGCATCCTTCGGTCCAGTGTGTCAGCTGTTCGCGGTTTATGGTGTCGATCAGCAATTTCGAGTCGGGGAAAATGCTGCCATAGTCAACTCCGTTATAATGGCCCAGAGGCGTTTTACTGAAAATATTATACAGGATATCATAGGAGCTGTTGTTGACCAGGAAAACATCCAGCTGTCCGGTAATCAGCCATTTTTGATCATGAGGGACAAACGCCAGGTATAAATCCTCCGCTTTCCGGTCTGCCGCAAAATGGGCAGGAAGGTCGGTCGAACGATCGTCGGGGATCTCAGCCTCTTCAGTTTGCTGCGCCGGCATGTCAATGTTGTAATGCTCTTCAAAAAAGCGGGCAGCCGGCTCCTTCGGGTCGATTTTGATCAATTCACTGATCATGGTAGGAATCTCAAAACCATCCTCGATCATGATGGTAACCATCCGGCTGTCAATCACTTTTGTCACAATACCACCGCCGGAAGCATTCAGAAATTTAACTTTATCCCCAGTTTTAAGCATATAGGTTTTTTAAATGGTAAAGAGAAAACCACTGAATTATCTGTATTTCTGCAAAGGTACCCGAAATTTTCACTTGACCCGTCAGCAATTTCCCGTCACGCCGTCACGCGTCACGCGTCACGCTGTCATACATGATGAATACTGAATATAAAAAAAAGTTGTAACTTGCGCCCATTATTAACCAAAAAAAAATCATTATGAGGAAAATTACTGTCTTGCTGCTAAGTCTCTGCCTGGCAGCGCCTACTTTATTTGGCGGTGGTTACCAGGTACACCTGCACAACATGCGCAATATCGGGATGGGGCTTATCGGAACGTCGCTCAGCTACGATGCCAGTTCCCTGTTTTACAATCCGGGAGGTACTCCTTTTCTGGAAAAGAAATGGAATTTTTCTGGCGGCGTAAATTTTTTAATGTCCAGGGTGACTTTCCAGCCGGTGAATGGCACTGAACAGGCACATCTGACCCATGAGCTGAATACACCTTTGTATTTTTATGCAGCATTTAAACCCACCGAGAACCTGAGCGTAGGATTGGCCATCAACACACCTTACGGAAACGGACTTTCCTGGGGCGATACTTGGCAGGGGCGATACCTGATCCAGGATATTTCATTCAAGGCTTTTACGTTTCAGCCTACTGTATCCTATAAATTCAAGAATATTATCGGAATCGGAGTCGGGTTGGTTTATGCCTACGGCGACGTAAATATGAACAAGGCTATTCCCTTACAGGGAGCAAATGGCGACGGTAAACTGAATATCACCGGCACAACCGGCAACTTTGGTTTCAACGCGGGCGTCATGGTTCATCCGGTTAAAGGGTTAAGCCTGGGTCTGGATTACCGTTCGAAAATCGAAATGAAGGTGGAAGGTGGCGATGCCACATTTACCGTACCCCAGTCATTGAGTTCCAGTTTTCCAAACAACAAAGTTGACGTCATGCTGCCTTTGCCGGCCAATCTCGACTTTGGCGCCTCTTATGAATTCGGGAAAAACAAACAGTGGATGGTTGGTTTGAACCTCTGTTATGTTTTCTGGGACACTTATGATTCTCTGGTTTTCAACTTTCAAACGACTACATCGGCTGTTGGGCGCACTGCACAGCCTACCTTGTACATGAACAAGCTGGTTCCCCGCATCGGGGCACAATATCGCATGAACGATATGTTCACATTCCGTATTGGCGGATATTTTGATCAGTCGCCGGTGGAAGATGATTATTTGAATCCTCAGACCCCAAGTCTCGACCAGATCGGACTCACCTGCGGTTTTTCCGTGTTTCCGGCCAAAGGGCTCAGCATTGATGGCTCATTCCTTTATATTACAGGTAAAGAAAGAAGCGGAACTTATAGCCCTGACAATTTTGCAGGAACATACAAGAACGCCGTGTTCATCCCCGGTATTGGATTGACCTATAGTTTTTAACCATAAAATACAAGGAAAAATATGAAGAAATTACTAGTAATTATGGTATCACTGGCATTTTTAACCGCCTGTGAACCAAAAATTGATGAATTTGCCGCATCACCTAACGGGGTTGATTTTTCAACTTTCGTGGCAGTAGGAAATTCACTTACAGCAGGATATGCAGATGGTGCGTTGTACCTTTCCGGCCAGCAGAGTTCGATCCCGAATATTATGGCCGCGCAATTCAAATATGTCGGTGGCGGCGAATTTCGTCAACCACTGATCGGCACTGAAGATGGCGTAGGCTTCCAGCAAATCCCGGGCGGAATTTACTGTTATCCGAAAATGGTAATGAGCATCGTTTCCGATAAAGATTGTTATGGAAACCCGGTTGGCACAGCCAGCTTAAAGCCAGCCCTGGCCTTTGCGCCAACGGATCAGGATGCATTGAAACAACAATTGTTTGCCCCACCCACACAGGTTGGTCCTTACAATAACATGGGCGTGCCCGGGATCTCTCTGCAGCAGGCCTTAATACCTGGCTACGGGTCATCATTGGGCAATCCGTATTACACCAGATTTGCAACCAACCCGATGGCAACCGTTATCGGTGATGCCGCTGCCCAGCAACCCTCATTTTTCATGATGTGGCTGGGCGATAATGATGCGCTGATGTCGGCCCTTGCTGGAACTGACGCATATTTAACCCCAGCGGATACTTTTGCCAAGTATTATCCTATTACGGTAGGCGCCTTGCTGCAATCAGGCAAGAGCCCCAAAGGTGTGGTTGCAACCATCCCTGATGTTACTTCGATACCATTTTTTACGACCATTTCACAAAAATTGCCGTATAACGGAGCCGTGCTGACTGCAGGACAGGCCGACTCATTGAACATGTTGTATCATCTTTATGGCCATCCGGATATTGTATGGCATGCAGGCCAGAATCCTTTTGTTTATGTTAAAACGGATGGAACCTGGGCGCAAATGACGGCGGGGGATCTTTTTTTACTGACCATGCCCACCGATTCGATCAAGTGCAGGGGAATGGGCATTGCTGATCCGGTTAAACTTTCCCCATACCCCATACCTGGAAAATTTGTTCTTGATGCAGATGAACAAGCCCATATCAAGAGTGCAGTATCTTCTTACAATACCGTCATCAAAAATGTTGCTTCGGCCAATAATCTTGCCCTTGCCGACATGAACGAATACCTGACCCATTTTATTTCCGGGATGGTTTTCGATGGCGTTAAAATGAATACAACTTTTGTAACGGGTGGCATGTTCTCCACCGATGGAGTCCATCTGAACCCAAGAGGCTGTTCAGTCGCAGCCAATTTCATGATCCAGGCGATCAATGCCCAATATGGATGCACCATACCGCAAGCGGATATTACCAAATATCCGGGATTGGTATTTCCGTAAATAAAAGCGAAGTAGCGGATTAGAGAAGTAGCGAAAAGGCGAAATTGGGAAAATCCCTATTTCGCCTTTTCGCTTTTTATCCATTTCACCATTTTCCCGGCAGCCCTGCCCCGGTGGCTGATCCCGTTTTTCAGGTAGGCAGGCATCTCAGCAAAGGTTTGCCTGTAACCGTCGGGAAGAAATACCGGATCATAACCAAACCCGTCGGCCCCTCGTCTTTCAGGAATTATAACGCCGTCAATCCGGCCTTCGAAAAGTTGTTCTTTCCCATCCATGATCAGACAGATCACCGTGCGAAAACAGGCTTTGCGATTTTCCATTCCCGACAACTCCTTCAGGATCTTGAAGATGTTCTCTTCAAAGGTGCAACCCTCCCCGGCATATCTGGCCGAGTAAACTCCCGGGCGGCCTTCCAGGGCATCAATCTCCAGTCCGGTATCATCGGCAAAACAGTTCATCCCGGTTATCTGATAAATAAACCTTGCTTTTTGAGCCGCATTGCCTTCAATCGTTTCCTGTGTTTCGGGGATTTCCACATCCATGTCCACATCTTTCAGGCATAGTATCCTGAACTCATTGCCCATGATATCCTGGATTTCACGAAGTTTATGCTGGTTGTTGGTGGCGAACAGAAGAGTGGTCATTTTTAATTTTTAATTTTTAATTCCTGATAGATCAGGGTGGTTATCAGGTATTTGAAACTCCATCCATACGCCTGGGCCATCTTGGGCACGATGCTGGCTGAGCTCATCCCGGGAACAGTATTCACTTCAAGGAAGTAGAAATCTTCACCGGTAAAGATATAATCGAAACGTACCACCCCTTTGCAGTTTAATTTTTCATAGAGGAGCCGTGAAATATCCTGACAATGACCGGATAGTTTTTTGGGCAGGTCAGCAGGTACAACTTCGGAGGCCATTCCCTTTTTATATTTTGCTTCGTAGTCAAAGTACTCTTTTTTAGAGATGATTTCGGTTACCGGAAAGGCGATCAGCTCGTTTCCCGACCGGAGAACCCCGCAAGTGAGTTCGCGTCCGCCGATGAATTCTTCCACGAGAATTTCGGTATCTTCATGAAACGCCTTGGCCAGGGCAGGGGGTAACTCCTTTTTAAGGTTTACCCTGGACATCCCGACGCTTGATCCGCCGTTGTTGGGTTTCACAAAAACCGGAAGAGAAAGCTCGCTCAGAATGCGCTTGGCATTATCTTCATCCTGATGAAAGAAATGCAGTGATTTTGCTGTTTTAATTCCGTAGGCCGAAACGATATTCTTACAGAAACTTTTGTTAAAAGTAAGGGCAGAAGTAGTTGCATCACAGGAAGTATAAGGAATTCCAAGCATGTCGAAATATCCCTGCAGCTTCCCGTTTTCCCCGGGGGTGCCATGAATGGCGATAAATACTATATCGAACCGGATTTTCCGTTTGCCGATGGTGAGGCTGAAATCATTCTTATCAACGGGGAATTTATTGAATCCGATCCGGTAATTCCAACTTTTTCCTTTGATCTCGATGAGAAAAGGGCGGAAAATTTCCCGGTCGATGTTCAATTCAACCTGTTTTCCGCTTTTCATGGAAATTCCATATTCTCCGGAATCTCCGCCTGCAACGATGGCAACATTCAACATTTCGGGTGATTTTTATCGTACAAAAATAGTACAAAAATATTGAGCCTTGCGCAAAATTCAATTTTTGTGTAAGTTTGTAGTTTCTTTGGGAAAACACAATAAAACTGACCTTTTCAGGTTATCAGATAAAGCCAGGATGGATTTTTTACGATTTCTCTTTTCTAAAAAATTTCTAAAACATTTTCTCCTTGCAATCGGGATAGCCCTGATTTTGATCTGGATCGTTTTACAATCACTGGCTTCATATACCAACCATAATAATTACATCATTGTGCCCGATTACCGGGGGCAATATTTGACAGAGGTCCTTTCGAACCCTGAAAACAGCAATTACCAGTTTAGTGTGATTGATTCTATTTTTGATGCAGATAAACCCAAAGGCTCTGTTCTGTCTCAAGACCCCTTTCCGGGAGCGAAGGTCAAGAAAAACCGCATGGTCTATCTGACAATCACCTCCCTGGTGCCCGAAAAAACGATCATGCCTGAGCTGCGCGACCTTACGCTGCGCCAGGCACAGTCAATGCTGGAGTCGTCGGGATTGAAACTTGGGAAATTGTCATATATCAAGTCTTTTGATGAGGATGCGGTTCAGAATCAACTCTTCAAAGGACGGATGATCAAAGCAGGAACTCAACTTGATAAAGGTTCCGTGATCAACCTTACCGTTGGTATGGGGGCTAAAGCCGCTGAAGCCATGGCCGACTCGCTCGGGATCGATACCTTGCAGTAAGTAAACCTGCATGCATGATTTTTATAGTCAGGGCGGTTCATCATTCACCCGTCCATCATTTTAAAAATGTTTTTATAATGCGATTTTTCCTATTCATATTGCTCTTCCTGTTCGCCGGCATAGCCGGAATATCCCAGGAAATGCTCACAGGCTTGCAATTTAATCCCATGGTTAAAGCCAGGGCAATGGAACTCAAACAGATGAACTACTTCAGCAGAGGGTTGGATACCATCCCGGTTGGTATTCCCTTTTTTGATGATTTCTCCGCCAACAGTGTGTTCCCTTCTTCCAAACGATGGATTGACAAATTTGCGTTTGAAAATAACGACCTGCCCGTCTATCCGGTTAATCTGGGCGCGATGACCCTTGATGCCATCAATGATTCGGGGAACATGTATCCCACTGCACTCCCGGGCCCGATAAATTTCATAGCCGATTATCTGACATCCCGTTACATCAGGCTCGATTCGGTATTCACACCTGTTCCCCGGAAAATGACACCGGCCGATTCTGTTTACCTGAGTTTTTTTTATCAGCCTCAGGGCAGGGGAAAGGCTCCTCAGGCAAATGATTCTCTGATCCTCGAATTTCTGGCTTCCCGGGCCCATGACAGCATTGTGCCGGGAGATACCATCCACGTTCCGGATCTCTGGCAAAAACAATGGTTTTCAATCGGGATGCCACTCGATACTTTTTATCAGAGGCACAACCGGTATTTTGTGCAGGTTCTGATTCCTGTAACGGATACGGTTTATTTTAAAAGCACCTTCAGATTCAGGTTTTATAATTATGTCAGCCTCGCCAGCGCCGAGGAGCCAAGTTGGCAAAGCAATACCGCCCAATGGAATCTCGATAATGTTTATCTCAACGCCGGGAGAACCCAATCCGATACGGTGTATCCCGAGCTGCGGTTTATTTATCCTCCTCCCTCGCTGCTTGACCGCTATGAATCGATGCCATATCCGCAGTATTGTGATGACCCGACGAATGAAGTCAGTGACTCTCTGGAGATCAGGATGACAAACCGGGATATCGTCGCACATATGTCAACATACAATTATGATGTTACAAATGCCATCACAGGGTTTTCGAAATCTTATAACGGAGGAAGTTACAACATTCAGCCTTATCCCGTCAGCCCTTACGTGACTTACCAGAAATTTGCCCATCCCGCAGTCCCCTTCCTGTTGCCCATCAGCCAGGCCGACAGCGCAGCGTTTCTCATGACGCACATATTGAATTCACAATCGCCTAGTGTGATGGGCGATACGATGCAGGCCATTCAGAAATTCTATAACTATTATGCCTATGATAATGGCACGCCTGAGGCAAGTTACGGACTGAGCCCCGCCGGGTCAAAACTTGCCTGTAGTTTCAAACACAACTTATCGCCCGACACGTTGCGTGCAGTAAAAATGTATTTCAACAAGACTTTGGGAAATAACAGCATGCAATTCTTCTATCTCTGTGTTTGGAACGACAACGCCGGCAAACCCGGAGACACGATCTTTTCCGACCTTGTCATGCCCCGATACGCGGATAGCCTCAACAAATTTGTAACATACCACATCTTTCCGCCACTTGCCATTACAGGAACATTTTATGTGGGGTGCATCCAAACCACTGATGACAATCTTTCGATCGGTTTCGATCGCTACAACAACAGTCAAAACCAAATCTTTTACAACTCTGTCGGTGTCTGGAATAATTCCGCTTATTCCGGTTCTCTCATGATCAGACCAGTTGTCGGAAAGCCTATACCGCTGGGAATCGGCGATATGGTCGCCTCGGAAGCGAAGGTGATCGTTTATCCTAACCCTTGTCATACCGGGGTTTTGCATCTGCGATTACCGGACTCCTATGAAAAAAGGAGACTTCCCGGGGATGGGAAAATCCTTGTTTATAACCTGATCGGGAAGGTGCAGTTAACGACAGGTTATCGTAACGAAATTGATGTAAGTTCGCTGACCAACGGACTCTATTTTCTGGAAATCAAGGATCGCTCCGGAATCCGGGTTGGCGGTTCAAAGTTCATAATTTCACGATAATTGAGCTGTCATCGCAATTGCCTTGCCTGAAAATTTTATTCTCCCGGTTAAAAAAACATGATGGACAATATTTCAGAAATTGCGGAAGAATCAGGAGAATTGTTTGAGCATTTTCGATTTGTTGTCGATCGGCGGCAAAGTCCGCTGCGCATCGATAAATACCTCATGGCAAAGATCGAAAATGCTTCCCGGAACCGCATTCAAAATTCGGCCCATGCCGGAAACATCCTGGTGAATAACGTTGTCGTAAAACCCAATTACAAGGTAAAACCACTTGATGTGATCACCATCGTGCTGGCCTATCCGCCGCGTGATACCGAGGTTTATCCTGAAAACATTCCGTTTACGATTGTCTATGAAGACAATGATATTCTGATCGTTAACAAAGATCCCGGCATGGTCGTACATCCTGGTCATGGAAATTTTACCGGTACGCTGCAAAATGCATTGTTGTACCATATGCAGCAAAACGATCCGGATAATCCCGAGGCCAAACCTTATCTGGTGCACCGCATTGATAAGGATACCAGCGGCATCATGCTGATTGCAAAAAATGAACTTGCCCAGGCTAAAATCGCCAAGCAGTTTTTTGACCACACGATCGACCGTACCTATCTGGCGCTGGTTTGGGGGAACATTGACCATGACGAAGGAACGATTGATGCGAACATCGGCCGCGATTTCCGGAACAGGCTGGTTCAGGCGGTGTATGACGACCCGGAGAAAGGACGGCATGCCGTAACACATTACCATGTGATCGAGCGTTTTGGCTATGTGACACTGGTCGAATGCAGACTTGAAACAGGTCGTACACATCAGATCAGGGTTCATTTCAAACACATCGGGCATCCATTGTTCAATGATGCAGCCTATGGAGGCGCTGAAATACTGAAAGGCACGACTTTTACCAAATATAAGCAGTTTGTAAATAATTGTTTTGTATTATTGCCACGTCAGGCGCTCCATGCCAAATCGCTCGGTTTTATCCACCCGGGAACAAAGGAGTTTGTTCATTTTGATTCCGAATATCCGCCTGACCTGGCAGCAGCCATTGAAAAGTGGAGACAGTATGGGAGCTGGGTGAGCCTTGAGCAATGAACAATGAGCAATGAGCAATAGGATGAAAGGTGAAAAAAGCAGGGTTGACAGTTTTTTGCAGGTGATGGCATCCTGTTATTTCTGGATATCCTTGTTCCTGGTCTCCGGACTGTTGTTTATTATCCCGGTATTTTTATGGATTTCTACGGTATTATTCGACCGCCGGAGGCGTCTTTTGCATCAGTTTACCTGTCGATGGTCTGATATCATCCTGGGAATCAACCCTTACTGGAAGGTTCGGGTCGAAGGCCGGAATAAGATTGATCCTGCGAAAGTCTATGTGATGGTCTCCAATCATCAGTCGGGACTGGATATCCTGGTACTTTTTAAACTTCATACACATTTCAAATGGGTGGCCAAAAAGGGATTATTCCTGATACCTTTCATCGGCTGGAACATGGCGCTCAATGGCTATATTCCCATCGAACGGGGGCGCGGCCGGAGTAAACTTCAAATGATGGATAAGGCTGCCGAATCTATTCAGGCCGGGAATTCGGTCATTTTGTTCCCCGAAGGAACCCGCTCTCCCGACGGCAATTTGCAGGTCTATAAAACCGGCGCCTTCCGGCTTGCCATGGAAACAAAATCGCCGATCCTGCCTGTGGTGATCAAGGGAACCCATCGGGCCATTCGAAAGGGAGGGCTGCTGATCCATAAAAGTGATCAGATCAGGCTGGTAATCCTCGACCCGATTCCATACGAATCATTTTGCCATATGGATACAAAAGAGCTGACTCTGCTGGTGCATGAAAAAACAAGGCAGGAGCTGATGCGGCAATCTGCCATTTTGGCTGATTGAAATCTGCCTGGTATGTCGTTATGGCATGTTTGTTTTCGTTTTTTTCAGTGGTACACGATTTGACTTTTCCGGGGAAACAAACAAATTTCTAACTTAAATATAGGAGATAAAACCATGACACTGATCAAATGGCAACACAGAAATCCGTTATCGGATATGGTAAGCAACATTTTCGACAACGATCTTGGTGATTTTTTCGGAAAGCGTTTCAGCGATCCTGCCGCCAACATCATTGAAAACAGCGATTCTTTCCATCTCGAAATCGCTGCTCCGGGAATGGTAAAGGATGATTTTAAAATCAACCTGGAGAATAACATTCTGACCATTTCTGTTGAAGTGGAAGACCAAAAGCGCGAAGAGGGCAAGAGTTACTCAAGAAAGGAGTTTTATTACGGTTCTTTCAGCAGGTCGTTTACCTTGCCCAAAACCATCGATCTTGACAATATCAAGGCCGACTATGAAAGCGGAATCCTGAAAATCGCCCTGCCAAAGAAGGAGGAGGCAAAGGTTGATATTAAAAAGGAAATCAGGATTTCATAACCTTGCTTCATCTGATAATGACCCTGTCGGGATTGTGCCCCCTGACAGGGTTTTTTATTTTATCTTTGCCGCATGAAGGACACCCGGAGGGCACACATTGCACTGCTTGGCATTACCGTTATTTTTGGGTTTGCCTACAACATTGTGAAGAGTCTGATGCCTGTGATGTTATCGCCTATGCAATTGATATTCATTAGGTTGCTGGGAGGGATGGTGGTGTTCTGGCTGTTTCAGCGGCTTTTTGTTCCTGAGAAAGTTCAAAAAAAGGATCTCATCATGCTGGCTATTTGCGGAATGTTCGGGTTTGCCCTGAACCAGGCCCTGTTTTATGTAGGGCTGAACCTGAGCACACCAGTGGATGCCTCGCTGATTCATGTGCTGAACCCCATCATGGTCATGGTGTTGGCCAGCCTTATCCTGGGTGAAAAAATTACTTTGAAAAAAGCAGGGGGCATTGCACTTGGCGCTTCGGGCGTTGTCATTCTGGTACTCTACGGCCGACAGTTGAGTTTTAGCGGAAATCATGCATGGGGAAACCTGTTGATTTTTCTAAACATGGTTTTCTATGCGCTCTATCTTGTTTTAATCAAGCCGCTGATCGGCAAATATCATACAACCACCATCATGAAATGGGTCTCTTTTTTTGGTTTTATATTTATTCTCCCTTTTTCGATCAAACCTGCTCTGGAGATCAACTTTGCTGCTTGGACGATTGCGGCCTGGCTTGGCGTTTTATATATTATTTTTCTCAACACCTTTCTGGCTTACCTGCTGATCAATTTCGCACTAAAAAGCATGAGTACAACGGTTGTGAGCTATTACAGCTATCTTCAGCCTGTTATAACCGCCATCATGTCGGTAACGATTGGCCAGGGAGGCATCACCGCGCCTAAGATCATCGCTGCTTTGCTTATATTTTCCGGGGTGTATATGGTGAACAGGAGTACTTCGATTCCCGGCCCTGAAAAGGAGGAGCAGGAGAAGGTCCTCCATGTCGGATTGCATCAGAAAAAGTGACGAAAAGGCAATAGAATCCACTCGAAAATCTTTTCAATAAGGGGTCGTCTTTTCCATTCGAGATAGTCGAATTCCTGTGAATTACGGATGGTTTCTGCAATATGCTCCTGTAACTGACGTAAAATATCCGGTTCTGATCCGATCAGTGCGATTTCATATTGATACCGGAAACTCCGGAAATCAAAGTTGGCGCTTGAAATGGAGAATATCTCACCATCGATGACCAGCAGTTTGGCATGAAGGTTATAGGGCAGGTAAAAAAGCAGTTTAACGCCAGCGTTATGTAGCAGACCAAGGTACTTGTTCCGGAGAATATCGACCATGCGCATGTCTGAGTGTTTTGGCATGATCACCTCAACTTCCACCCCTCGTTTGCTGGCGTCCATCATGGCTTTACGAAGTAAAAACCCTGGCAGGAAATAGGGTGTTTCGATCACGACTGAACTTGCTGCCTGCCTGATCAGCTGGGTGTAGCGCTTCCTGAGCCGTTGAAACTGGATGGAAGGAACGTCCCTGATTATTTCAAAATTTCCGGACCGGATCTTCCGCGTGAAAGTTACCTTGTTTGTAATGATGAATGGATTGAATGCATTGAAATTCTCCAGGAAGACCTTTTTGAACGAAACGGCAATCCCACCCTCCATGCGTAGGCACAATTCACGCCAGTTCAGGTTATAACCGGTTATATTGGCCGATCCGATATAGCTGATCGTGTCGTCAATGATCAGTATTTTGCGATGATCACGCCGGTGACCGCGGGTAAAGATGTCGCTGTTGAGTTTAATTTTCTCGAAAAATTTAACCTCGCCTCCCAGCTTGATCAATTCGGTGAAGAAGGCTTCTGAAACAGGGCCCTTGCCCCACGAATCGATCAGGATTTTCACCTTAACGCCTTGCTTCGACTTTTTTGTGAGCGCATCCCGAAAACGCACCCCCATGTGGTCATTTGCGAATTTGTACGTTTCCAGGTAAATATACTCCCTGGCCTGTGCTATGTCAATGAGCATCAGGTTGTAAAATTGCAAGGTGTCGTCAATGACCCGGAATTCCATGGAAAAAATCGGTTTAATTGACCTTCCCCCTGAATTGCTTTCTTCACCGCCAAGACGCTAATGTGCAAAGAATTGAAAATCAATAATATTTATTTTCGTGTCTTTGTGTCTTTGTGGTGAAATTCGCCTTTTGAGACAACCTCTCATGGGGATGGGATAATTCCTGTTCAAATTTAACGAAAAGGATCAATCCACAGGGCATATAATCATGGAAATGGATAAATTTTGCGTAAGTTTGCTTAAAAAAGAGAGACATGATCAAATCCATGACGGGTTATGGGAAGGCAGTCCTTGATATTACCGGCCGAAAACTCACCATCGAGATAAAAACGCTAAACAGCAAGCAGTTGGACCTGAACCTGAAAATACCGGGATATTTCCGTGATAAGGAGTGGGAGGTGAGGGGGTTGCTAACCCAACGGTTCGAGCGTGGCAAGATCGATTTTTACATCGGCACGGAGGTGACCGGGGAGATGCTGAGTTATTCGATCAACCGCTCACTGGCGAAAAAATACCATGAAGAGTTGAAAACCCTGGCCCGGGAACTGATGGAAACCTCTACGGAGGAACTGTTGTCAATCGTCCTCAAAATGCCCGACGTCATGCAGACCAGCCGGGACGAGTTGAGTGATCATGACTGGATCTCCATTTCCGGCGCCATTGATGATGCCATGTCCCAGACGGACTCATTCCGGATCAATGAAGGCAAAGTACTTGAGGAGGACATGACAAACCGTGTGAATAGCATTCTTCAGCTTCTTCAGGCAATCGAACCCTATGAAAAAAAACGCATCATCGATCTGCGTGAACGACTTCTGCGTGATTTCTCAAAATATACAGGTGATTTCAACGGATCGGCCCCGGATCAGAACCGTTTCGAACAGGAACTCATCTATTATCTGGAAAAACTTGATATCACAGAGGAGAAAGTACGCCTGCTGAAGCACTGTCATTATTTTCTGGAAACAATGAAAGAGACTGCTTCCCAGGGAAAAAAACTCGGATTCGTCACCCAGGAGATGGGCCGTGAAATCAATACCATCGGTTCCAAAGCCAATGATGCGGAAATGCAGAAAATTGTGGTTCAGATGAAAGATGAATTAGAAAAGATTAAAGAACAATTAGGAAATATCCTTTAACGCCAACTACAGACTGCAGACTGCCAACTGCAGACTGCCAACTGCAGACTGCCAACTTAATATCGAACTATGCACCACAAAGCCATCATTGTTTCAGCGCCGTCAGGGGCAGGGAAGACCACCATTGTGAAACATCTGCTCAGGGTGGTTCCCCGGCTGGAGTTTTCTATCTCGGCATGCAGCAGGGCGCATCGTGAAGGAGAAGTCGATGGAAAAGATTACTATTTCATCACCGGTGATGATTTCAGGAATAGAATCGCACTAGATGAATTTGTGGAGTGGCAGGAGGTCTATCCTGGCAGCTATTATGGTACGCTGAAATCTGAAATGGATCGCATCTGGTTGCTGGAAAAAATACCCATATTTGATGTAGATGTAGTGGGTGCGGTCAATTTGAAGAGATATTTCGGAGAACAGGGCCTGGGCATATTCATTCACCCGCCTTCCATCGAAGAGCTTGAAAACAGGTTGAAAAAACGGGGCACCGAGTCGGAGGAAACTTTGCGTAAAAGAGTCGGCAAAGCGGAATACGAACTCACCTTTGCGTCGCATTTCGACATTGTCATCATCAATGACAACCTTGAGGTAAAATGCCGGGAAATCGTTGATATGGTGGAGGCTTTTTTAGGGACCTGACCAGGTATTCAGATTTGAATGGCGCAATCAATCCCGGATGCAACGCACATTGGACCCGGAGGTCTTCAGACTGGACCACATTCCGTTACCAAAAGTGATAAAGATGGACCCTGCTGAAAGTTCACTTGTCTGCGCATTGCTCCAATAATTACCCTCCTCACCACGAAGGGTCAACAAGCCATCAATCGAATGGAGCAAACCTGCCTCGTGAAGTTTCAAAGGACCATCAAACGGAGAAGAATCCCACACCCATTGATTTCTAAACGTATTCCATTCAGAGTATGTAGGAAGCCGCCAGCCACTGCTTACTCCTAATAACAACGCACAGGGATCGTTGGCAGCTATCCAGTCGCTGTTTTCAAGAATACCAGCTATCCATTCTTTTCATGGTGACTTAATTTATAGAGACAAGTATGTATCCTTTGAAATTATGTATAAACTTTTTACATAGTGCTTTTACCTGATTTTCAAACTAATCAATTGAATTACTGATTTCTCACACAGCGGGCAGAGAAGCCATGTTCTTTTCTAAGACCAGACAGATTGCAATTTACCGTACTGAATAACAGTATCTTGCCTGCCGACACACTGCTCTGTGAACTACTCCAGTATGTTCCTTTTACACCAGAGGAAACCAACACTGTTATCAAGGTACCCGGCAGCATGCATTTTTAATCCGGAGGTATATGGCCCGTTCCAGTTCGTCCAGTTCCCGGCAGCATCTGCATTGGTCCATTCGGTAGAGGTGGGTATCCGCCATGCACTGCCTAGCAAAATGGAACAGGGGTCGTTAATGGATTCCCAATCCAGATCTTCGGATATTAAGGTGATCCAGGTAGTATTGGGCGTGCGGGTGGTACCATCATGTTTAAACCCCTGCATCCGGTTAAACTGCCAGTACCAGCCGGCAGAGGCCTCTGTGGCGTCGGCAGCCGAAGTTGCCTGCTGACTTGCCCCCAGGTTGCGGGTGATCCAGCATTTCGCTGTTTCGCCCGGGATGTTGGTCACAGTGCCATAAGTGACCGTTTTGGTGACCGGGGCAACGGATCTGGCTGTGTGAGCTACAGTAAACGACGAACCGCAGGGAAGGGCCTGGCCTGTCATGATGGTTGGTGCAGAGGGACCGCAATTGTTGTAACCCCAAACATAACGGGTGTAACTGGTACCCGTGGTCAGTCCGGTTTCAGTTTTTGTTGTCACTGTTCCCATGTTGGTTGCTGTTGCAAAGTTGTTGGTGGTGTTCCATTTATAACCGTCTGCAATGGGCACTGCGCTCCAGTTCCAGATGATTTGCGTGTTCGATTGAACATGGCTCCCTTCCGGAGGTGAAACAGGGAGGTCGCAGGTACCGGCAAGGTTGAGCCATTGACCAGCCAAAAACATGGAAATGCAACCGGTTCCATCCGCTTTACAATTGGTGCAAATTACCACGAGGCCCTCGGCGGGACTTGAAATTGCATTTCGTTCCGCATAGGTCATCCGGGGGGCAAGGAACCCTTTTGAAGAGGATTTCACCTCGAGCATCGCCGAGTTGTCCGGTGCGCTGTTGTCGGTTGTGATTGCGACCTGGGCGTAAGAAATCATAACTGCCCAAAGAAAAGGGACGAGAGAAAGTATAAATTTTTTCATTAGAATATGTTACGTTTCCATGGCAAATATAGTTAATTTAGATTAAATACATATAGAATTATAAAAAAAGGATGCGATCTCCGGGTAGTGAGGTGTGCTTTTGCTAAGGTCGTGACTCGTGACGGGTGACGCAAAAATCGTCAATCGAAAATCGTCCAATCAAAAAGTCTAAAGGAGTCCTGCGTTTTTCAGGATTTCGCGCAGTTTAGGCTGATGCTCGGCAAATTCGCGAAGAGCATTGAGGGTTTTCAGGTTTTCCGCCGAAAACGCTTATCATCATGGCGGTAAAGATACCGATGATCGCCCAGAGGAAACTGAAAAGCTGGTCGAATCGTGCATTCATTTCCGATCGAAGGCCATCCACCCTCGAATCGATCTTATCATCAAGTGCATCAATCCTTGAATTGAGTTTTTCCCCCAGCGCTTCGACCTTCTGCTCAGTCCGGATGATCCGATCCCGGTCATCCAGGGTAAATGGGATCTCTTTTGTTTCTGCGATGCCATAAATCGGCACTATAAGCAGGAAAAACAGGATAAATTGTTGAATTGTTTTCATTTTCTTTACAGATTAAGTTTTAATGCTTAATCCAATGGATGATGTAAAGGTAATACAGAAAAGTGGAAAAGTTGACAACTTTTTCACCAGGTTGCCTTAACTCCTTGTTCAATGGCGGGACCTGGGATGGCAGATTAACGTTGAATGGTTTGTTCCATACGCTAATTCGAGCTCATGGCGCACTTCAGTCTCGCACGCAACGGATAGACAAACCGAACGCCTTGACAAAGCTGTTGTCCAGTATGCAGTATGAACTACCTAACCATAGCAGCCAGCCATTCGTTAAGCTGAACTGCGTGCTGCTCCGGTAGTAGCCAGCTTGCCCCCGGACGACCAGGTCACCATGGCCACTGTGGAGGTAGCCTGCGGCGTGCAGTCGCAACCCGGATGTGAATGGTCCGAATGAAGATTCCCAGATTCCGGCAGCATCCACATTGGTCCATTCCGTAAGGGTGGGTATCCGCCAGGGGCTACCTAATAAAAGGACACAGGGGTCATTGGTTGATTCCCAATCGAGATCCTCACTGATAGGGTTGATCCAGGCAGAATTAGGTGTACGGAAGTTACCATCATGTTTATAACCCTGCTTCCTGTTAAACTGCCAGTACCAGCCTGCCGAGGCCTCCGTATTATCGTCCAATGTATTGGGCTGCTGGGTAGCTCCAAGATTGCGGGTGATCCAGCATTTGTTTGATTCACCGGGGATGTTGGTGACTGTGCCATAGGTTACCGTTTTGGTTACGGGGGCAACGGCTCCCTCTGTGTGAGTTTCCGTTAATGGTTCACCGCAGATCATCGCACGGCCCGTGATGATGGTTGAATCGGATTTACCGCAGCTGTTATATGCCCAGACATACCTTGTGTAAAGATTGCCTGTGGTCAGTCCGTTTTCGGTTTTGGTGGTTGTGGTTCCCATGTCGGTGGCCGTTGCATAGTTGTTGGTTACGCTCCATTTATACCCGGTGGCGATGGGCATGGCATTCCAGTTCCAGATGATCTGGGTGTTTGATTGCAGGTGGGTTCCCTCTAAAGGAGCCATCGGCAGGTCGCATGTCACAGAAACGTTTTGCCATTTCCCTCCCAGGTAAGTAGAGATGACCTCTGTTCCATCTGCATTGCAGTTGGTGCAAATAACCATGAGGCCCGTCGCAGGGTTTACAATGGCATTGCGCTGGGCAAAGGTCATCCGGGGCGCCAGGAAGCCTTTTGTGGTTGATTTCACATCAAGCATTGCCGAGCTGTTCGGGGAACTTTTGTCTGTGTTGACGGCCACCTGTGCGTGTACAATTTTCCCGTAAATCAGGAATATGATCAGCAAAAGAAAAGTATTTTTCATAACAGAAGATTTGTTTTTATTTAGTCGCGGATGCACCGCACTGGAAACCCGGTCGCTTTGTTATCGTTGCTCTGGGAGCTGTTGGTGCTGCTGAGGAACTGGTCCCAACTGCGCGTGGTTGTGTTCTGGGTGCTGCTCCAGTAATAGCCGGTAACACCGCGATTGGTGATGATGCCCGTGGAGCGGCTGAGATAACCGGCGGCGTGCATTTGCAACGTGGAGCTGAACGGTCCGGTCCAGTTGGTCCATGCGCCGGAGGCATCCACATTGATCCATTCAACTTGGGTTGGGAGGCGCCAGGTGGCGCCCAGCAATAGTGTACAGGGGTCGTTGGCCGGATCCCAGTTTGTATCTTCATCAATGGCGGTGATGGTCCAGGCAGGGGTGAGGGTGGTGCCATCATGTTTGTAACCCTGCTGACGGTTAAACTGCCAGTACCAGCCGGCCGGGGGCTCGGTGGCATCATCTACAGTGTTGGGTTGCTGCGTGGCGCCCAGGTTGCGGGTGATCCAGCATTTGGAGGTCTCACCGGGGATACCGGTCACGGTGCCATAGGTGACTATTTTCGTTACCGGGGCAATGGTTCCGGCGGGGTGTGTTTTGGTCATTGAGCCGCCACAGGTAAAAGCCTGGCCGGTTAACACGACCGGCTGCGAATTCCCGCAGGCATTGTAAGCCCAGACATACCGGGTGTAACCGCTGCCGGTGGTAAGCCCTGTTTCGGTTTTGGTGGTGGCGGTTCCCATGTCGGTAGCTGCGGAGAAATTATTGGAGGTGTGCCATTTATACCCGGATGCGATGGGCACGGCGCTCCAGTTCCAGATGATCTGCGTGTTCGACTGAATCTGTATGCCGGCAGCCGGTGTCGCGGGCAGGGGGCAGTTCCCGCTCAGGTTGCGCCACTTGCCATCGAGGAACACCGACATG
>JAPLDG010000083.1:0-4329 GCA_026391845.1 Bacteroidota bacterium
CACTTCATTGTCAGGACTGTAAGACTCCCAGTAATTATGGTTTCTTGAAAGCTGGAGGCTTACCGCACTGATCATTTTCGAAGCAAGCTTATGCGCCTGCTCAGAATAGCCGTACTTTCGTAAACCACTATAAACCATATAGTTCCAAAGAATCCATACAGGGCCGTTCCATTTGCAGCAATGGTCAACATTCGGGTTGTACCCTTGATCCTGAGCCGAAAGGGATGGGATTCCGTATTTGCGCCAGAATTTCGTCGTGTCGGTGAGTGTCCGAATTAATCGTGCTGCGCGCTCTTTCGGAGTTGCCTCGGCCCAAAGTGCCAGGAACCCGATGATCTCCTGCCGCTTCAGATCACGGGTCATAAACTGGAAAGAGTGGTCAGTTTTATTTACTGAGTAATAAAAACCGGTGGTTTCATCCCACATCCTTTCATTTACCAGTTTGGAGGTTGCTTCAGCAAGATCCATCCATCTTTTTGCGTCAGTGGTTTTTCCAAGAAGATCGGCCATTTTCGCCAGGCTCCGTTCCTCCTTAATCGCCATCAGCGTTAAATCAAGACATTCCAGCTCATCTGAGATATCCACTTTATCAACCTCCAGATAATTCTCCGCAGAAACCTGGAATACAATGTTATCCGGGAAACGCACATTTTCATCGTAGCTGTTTGGCCCCCATTCGAACGTGCCATCATGATCCGTGTCACGGTTTTTTAACAGCCAATCCATATAACGGGTACCAGCAGCATAGGCATCCTGAAGGAACAGTCTGTTTTTACCTGCCAGGTAAACCTCAAGATTGATCCAGCTGAAAAATGGAGCTGATGCAGCAGGAGTGTTGCGATGCGCGTCGTCCTGCTTCCCCGGTGAGACTTGGCCGGATGCGATCATCCCGTCTTCCCGCTGCTGTTCCATAAAAACGCGCTGTGATCCTTCCGCCGAGCCGGGATCCATGTACGCATAGGCAATCATGCTCAGGGATTCGCTCATTCCTGATGGGGGATACATGCATCCCCGGGCCAGGTTGAAAGCGCTCAGGTAAACCAGTTTGTCACGCTGGCTTTTGAATGGAATTCCGGGAACTTTTGCGTACAAAATGAGGTTATCTTCAAAATAAGTTTTCAATAGAAAATTCTTCACCGAATCAACAGTCCGGATCAAATTGTCCGCGGTTTTCCGCTGATCCTCAATTCCGCGCAGGTACCTGAAATTAACTGTTTCACCGGGTTTTAAACGCTTCTGCAGGTTTAGTGCGAAAAATCTTTAGGAATAATCAAGGCCATCATTATTTGGCCATCATCTCATAAAAACCATTCATGTTGCCTGAATAGCCTCCATGCGAGGATGATTTCCGATTGCTGCTAAAAAAATCCATGACCCCCGCCGGATATGCATTTTCTGTTTTCAGGCTGCTGATCCCACGACAAGGACTTTCATTACGATGTGTGATATACCCATTTGAATTATCGTCATATCCGATGATCTCCAGAGAATCGTCCCCCATTTCCAAAGTCGGATAGACGGAAACTTCATGCGGAATTTTATCGATATTTTTAATCTCCATGTCAACCATGGCAATTGCCGAACTGTAAACAAAGAAGGTCTCCTTCACATGAATACCACGAAATGGAATATACTCCAGAATAGCCATATCCGGGAACGAGAACTGTACCTCCGGTTTCATCAGGTACTCTCCAATCCCCGAAATCACCACTTCATCCACTTTCCAGATGCAGAACATCGTTCCTGCATGATCTGACGAATAGCTCACCGGATGACAGTCGGAATAGTAATTCATCTTATACGCCTTATCGCCATAAGGTTGAGAGCGTGACTTGGCTGCTGCATAGGTGGAATAAAGCGGATCATCTGCCCATGCACTGATATGCAGGTAATCTTCTATAGGCTTGAATTGCTGTGCGATTGAAGATAAACCTGAAAAGATAAACAAGAATAAATAACCTTTCATTTTCATGGGATGAAAGTAATCTTTTTTCCTTTTCGATCCAACATGCCATCCAAATTCGGATAATATTAGCTCCTTTGTTTACGTTGTAGGGTTCAACATACAAATTAGAATCAAATAATCAATTATTCATCTTATAAAACACCAAAATATGGCGTTATTAAATCTTATCGAAAAAGACCAGGCAACCGGCCGCGTTGCAGAAATCTATGAATCAATGATCAACACCATCGGATTTATTCCCAATGCATTTAAAATATTCAGCCCCAGCGAGCACGTGCTCGATGTTCAGGTTGGCAATCTCGGATATTTCATGCGTCATAAAACCCTGGGAGGCAAATTACTGGCATTTATTCGCCTCCTGGTATCAGAACAGGAACAGTGCGTTTACTGCGTTGGGATGAATTCAGGTATTCTTCTTCAGTATGGTGTTTTGCCGGAAATGATCGCGGAAATTAAACTTGACGCTTCAAAGGCACCCCTGGAAGAAAAAGATATGGCCATGCTGCTTTTTGTCCTGAAAGTAGTGAAAAACTCCAGTTCCATTGAACAAACGGATGTGGATGCACTCAAAAAGCTCGGCTGGAATGATACAGAAATTCTGGAAGCTTGACAAGATATTCAATGCGTTTAAAATTACGTCAGACCATTAGTCATAATGGCACGATCATCCGATCTTATCCGATCGGATGATCTTCACACCTTTTGTTTCCGCCTTCAGCCGGGTAATCATACAACCTGCAACTGTAGCAGCCTGAACTCCCCTGTATTTCCTGAGCCCGCCAATCATCAAGGGTCCTAAGAACCTCATCATGGCAATGCCGGCCTTCTCTCCAGACCTGAATTCCTTTCGGCTTCCCAATAAAAATGATGGCTGCAGGATAGAGATTCCTTTGAAAGGGATTTTTTGCAGGTCACGCTCCATTTCTCCTTTGGTACGAAGGTAGAAGTTTGAGGAAGCTGCATTTGCGCCAATGGAAGAAACCACTGCAAACCAGTTTGCCCCTGCCTGGTGGCATCCGTTGGCGAAAGCTACAACATAGTCGTGGTCAATGATATACTGTTTCTCTTTACTACCGGCAGACTTCAGTGTTGTACCAAGGCAGCAGAACCCATGATCTGCTGTCAGTCCGGCGAGAGCTGAGGGTAATTGGCCGAAATCAATCACCCGCTGTTCCAGTTTTGAATGGGTTATTTCCATCGGTTTCCTTACAATCACAATGACTTTAACATACACAGGGTCAGATAATAGCTGTTTTAAAAGCTGTTCTCCGACAAGTCCTGTCGCACCCGAAATAATGGCTGTTTTTTTATCCTGGTTTGCCATGATAATTACTGGATTGGAAAATGTATTTACTGATTGATCACAATCACGCCAGTGAAAGGAAAAAATTACTAAACGACCAGTTAAAATAGTACCAGCGCTGAAAGCGCGTAATATTATTAACCGTGGGTGAAGCCCACGGCAACCATGAAACGATCCAACATGAGCCCTGAAGGGGCGATATATCTCACGTAATCAGGAATATGCCGCCCTTTCAGGGCTCAATTTGAACATGATTTGCAACAACGGTGGGCTTCACCCACGGTTATTTATAAAACGCCACTTCGTGGCTGATTGCTGACCAAATTTTCGCTGGTATGATTCCGCTCAATCATATATGTATTCAAACTTGAATTTTGGATTCACACAACAAATTTATCAAAGTTCCCTGACTACCGGAGAAGAAAGTCATCAGGTACTAATCTCTGAAAGTCTACAACCTGGTTTCGGCATTTTTTCTTGTATTTAAAAAGTTTGGAATTATCTTTACCCTCCGAAACCCTACTAACCACTGATTTATGAAAAAGACATTGACGATGTACTGTGCTATTGCATTTCTGCTGACCGCTTTACAACTTCCAGCCCAGGTGGGAATTAATTCAGATAATAGTAGTCCCGATCAATCAGCCGGTCTTGAGGTAAAATTCAACAACAAGGGATTTCTTCCACCAAGATTGACACAAGCACAGATAAGTTCAATTGCCAACCCGGCAAATGGATTGATCGTATTTTGTACCACAGATAATAAATGCTATGTTTATATTTCGACAGCAGTTGCATGGAAGGAGCTTTTATTCGGCACTGGTACCATAATACCAACGTCATGTGGTAATCAAATTGTTGATACCCGTGATGGCAAAATCTACAATACTGTGCTGATAGGAAATCAATGCTGGATGGCGCAAAATTTGAACATAGGTACAAAAATTACCGGCCCGGGATTTCAAACCAACAATGGAACAATTGAAAAGTGGTGCCACAATGATAATGATGCCAGTTGCGCAATTTATGGAGGCCTCTACCAATGGGATGAACTTATGAA
>JAPLDG010000083.1:4364-7659 GCA_026391845.1 Bacteroidota bacterium
ACAACTGCAAGTAATTCAAATCCGAGTGGCCGTCAGGGGATATGCCCTTCCGGCTGGCATGTGCCATCGGATGCAGAATGGTGCCAGTTGGAAACCTATTTGGACCCCACCTTGATCTGCACCGACTGGAATGAGCGTGGGACTGATGCCGGAGGCAAATTGAAGGAGTCAGGGACTTCTCATTGGACCTCTCCCAATACCGGGGCAACAAATAGTAGCGAATTTACTGGGCTTCCTGGTGGATATAGAGCATCAAGTGGCCCATTCCAGATGATTAATAATGGTACCTACATCTGGACTTCTTCTGAAAGTGGATCTTCTCGACTATTACGGATTCTGTATTATTCCTATTCACAAATAGCACGGGGTATGAATCCTGTTTTAACTGGTAGTTCATGCAGGTGTGTTAAGGATTGAAAATTATGAAATTGGATCATGGGTATCAGGCTGAGATATTAATAATCCAGGAGGCAGTTGAAACAACTTTGAGTAAACAAGTTGCGCGGTTCACCACTGGAGCTTGTTGTGCTGAAATTCAAATAGCCACCGAAAGTGAGTACTTTGCCCTTTCCCGCTGATAATTCCAGAACCTGGTTGGAATGTCCCTGCAAAAATTTGCAATTATCTGCACAGGGTTTTGTGCTGTCCTGAAATATCAGCGGTTCGAACCCAAGGAGATTGATGTAATATGATGCCTGTGATGTAAGTAGTAATTTACCGCCATTTTCAATATATGATTTCAAGGATCCAAGGAGTTTTTCATTGGTTTCTCCAGCTGAAAATGCAGTAGTATCAGGCCGGTGAATCCAGATGATGGAGAAGCGGCTGTTTTTTTTTGATCGCTGCTCAATTTCTTTGAAGGATAGAAATTCAACGGAGAATTTATCGAAGGTTTTTACAAGGTCATAGGCCTCTTTCATTTCCGGATCAGCATGGTCATATGGTTTCAGGCTGACAAACCCAATGAGCGGTTTTTTACCATTGACAAGTTCCGGTTCTTTTTTCTTGGTCAACGGGATCGTATGCATGCGCATGCTCTGTCCCTTGATTGACTGCGCCAATGCCTGCCCGGAAGATAAGGTGAATAAACCTAAAGTGATGTAGATTAATATATTAGCTAACGCTTTCATCTTTTTAAATGATGTCGTTCAACGAGTTGATCAATTGTATGCCCAACTGCAACAGCCTGTCCTCACTTTGGTGACCATTGGTGACAAGCAGACAATCTATCCCAAGCGCAGCTGCAACCTCTGCATCGTGCCTCGTATCACCAATGAACAATATTTTCTTTCCGGGCACTCCCATCTCTCTGACCAGATGCAATCCGATATCAATCTTCCCATGCGCATAATGGTCATCCAGACCACGGATCCGGTCGAAAAAATCAAATACACCCACCGATTTTGTTTCAGAAATCAGCTCATTGTGTTCCCTGGCCGAAAGGATATTCTGTGAGAAGCCTTGGGCTGCTATTCTTGCAAGTACTTCCTGGACCTCCGGATGCAACATGGTCTCTGCCTGCCGCTGGTTATATCTCAGAATGAATTCCATCCCAACCTGATCAAATGGCTCAGTGTCGAAATCATAACCCAGTTTTGCGTAATAATCTTTAACCGGGAAATCGAATAATTCCCGGTATTCTTCTATGGTTTTAAGTGGCAGGCCGCGCTCTTGCAGCATGCCATTCATTACATCCACACAAAGCCAGGCATCATTGAGCAATGTGCCGTTCCAATCCCAGATGAGATGTGTATAGTTCTTTAGCTCAATCATCATTTATCCGTAGTTTTGCACTTGATTCGTCAAAAGTAACGAAAAAACCATCCCCTGCCTTGAATTTTGATCTGTTTACCGGTCCCTTAAAAGAACTTGAAAATTGCATGATCTGTCCCCGGAACTGTCGTGCCGACAGGCTCTCCGGTAGGGTTGGCTATTGTAAAAGCGATGCCTCATTCAGCATTGCATCCATCTGTATCCACAAAGGAGAGGAACCCGCGATCAGTGGAGTGGAGGGCATTTGCAACATCTTTTTCACCAATTGCAACCTGCAGTGTATCTATTGCCAGAATCATCAAATCAGTGACAATCTTCCAATCCGCGCGATTTACCGTACAGATCTTTCCGAAGTTATCCGGAAAATCACCACGATCCTCGACCAGGGTATCACCCGGGTAGGCTTTGTCTCTCCATCTCATTTTATTCCTCAGATGAAGGTGATTATCAATATAATCCATTCCCTGGGGTATAAACCTGTCTGGATTTATAACACCAACGGGTATGACAAGGTTGAATCGCTCAAAACGCTTGAAGGCATCATTGACGTGTATTTGCCCGATTTCAAATACATGGATGAAGCCCTGGAGTGGAAATATTCCGGCGCCCGCGATTATCCCCGGCATGCTGCAACCGCTCTGAAGGAAATGTACCGGCAGAAGGGCGTTTCATTGATTACAAAGGAGGACGATACAGCCGAATCAGGCATCATCGTGCGGCATTTGGTATTGCCGGGTCATGTACCGAACAGCCTGGGTGTGTTAAAATTTCTGGCCGAGGAGATCTCTCCGCGGATACATGTTTCGTTGATGGCGCAATATTACCCCACCAAACAGGTTAAAAACCATTTGAAACTGGGCCGAGCGATCACTGAATCAGAATACCGGGAGGTTGTCGATGAAATGGAAAAACTTGAAATGTTCAACGGCTGGATACAGGAATTCGATAGCAATGATTTCTACAGGCCTGATTTCAATCAAGAACATCCGTTTGAATAATCCCGGCTTCAGGTTGATCGGGGTAACTGTGGAATAAAATCGTTTCTTTCAGTCTGTTAATTCAGAAAAGTTCAAGGAGGCCGACATTTATGGTTTATTGTTGTATTTCATATAGTTATCAATGAAAACTCCAATTTTATCTGCCGGAAGCCGCTTTGCAATAATCTCTTTTTTTCGATTCAGGAGATAAATGACAGGGGTCGTGGTGATATCATATTGTTCATGATAATCGCCGGTTAAGGTTCGGGGGCCGTCCACATTGATCCAGGTCATCTTCTTTTTTTTAATTGAATTTTTCCATTTAACCATCGAAGTGTCAGAGCATACGGCAAAAATCTCAAATCCATATTTCATTTTATTCTGATCATAAAACTCCTTGAGAATTGGGATCTCCTTTTCACAATGGCCGCAATCAGGATCCCAGAATAGCAATAACAGGAAATCAGCGGTGATGCTTTGCATGGAGACCAATTGAAGCGAGGAATCCTGCATAATCATATTTGGCGCTTTCTGTCCGATAAGCA
>JAPLDG010000083.1:7714-8133 GCA_026391845.1 Bacteroidota bacterium
AAGCAAAGGACGTATTTTAGCTGCTTTCTTGATAATATTCTCGTTCACTGATTGGGTTATCCATGTCGTTTGTCCAGTAACATAATATTTGTCAACGATATGGATGAATACTTTGTCAAAACCCATGTACTCCGGATTTTCATACCGGTAAGTGGAAAACCATACCATATATTTAAACATTTCAGGATTTGGTCTTGATTTCTCAATCAGCGCATCAACTTCAATGATGACGCTGTCTGGGTTTTGAACAACAATATTGTCAAAATACTTTTTTAATTTATTGTGGAAAACAGGTGTTCTCAACAAACGATCGTCTGTGAAATCAGAGCCATCCCAGAAATGAGCTTTGAAATACCGATAGCCAAATGCAGAGTCTGGTCTTCCATTAGCAAGGATAGGGGCATTCGGAACTTCTGGCT
>JAPLDG010000083.1:8215-11406 GCA_026391845.1 Bacteroidota bacterium
GAATCGGGATATTCAGCAACGATTCTGAGTTTATATGCAATCAATTGTTTATTGATGGCAGCCACACTATCCGCATACGATCGCAAGGTATCTTTCTGCTGGGCAGCAATCTGTGATTTTTTATCCAATTCCTGGATCTGATCGAACATTGACCTGTTGTAGCGAAGATATTTGTAAAACAAATCATTTTCGGGTGATCCTTTGATAACCATTTTATTGATCGGATCATCCAAAGAGGTCTCCATGGAGAATTTATGGTCATTGTTGATCACAAGATCAAAATATATTTTGTCGGTAATTACCAGCACATAAAGGCCTCTGGCAAGGTCGGCAGGAGATTTATATGTACACCGCCCTAAACCATCAACTTTCAAAGTGTCCTTGAGATAGGTTCCATTGCTGTAATAATAGGCAATCATGCAGGTAGTGCCTTTTACTCCATTGATTTTGAATTTTATAATATAGTTTAACTGCCCGTATGATGTGGATATAACGGTAACCGAGAGGAGAAAGAGCAGAATCAGTTTTTGTTTCATCAGGGTGAATCTTGGAGTTGTTAATTAGCAGGACCGATGTTCAATCCTCAGCAAGTCGTTAACCGTTTTAACGGGATTAAATGTGATTATAGGGACTTCTACAAAAATCGTAATCCATTTTGCCATAGCGCCGTTCCAGAGACCAGGTAATTCTTGTGCTTTCAAAGTTTTTCCTCCGCTTGACTTCAGCGAAATGAATCCGGTATTTTCGTCCACAAATTCAGTCAGGTCAAACGGTTTTCCCCGGAAATCTTTTGTACAGCAAACGAGGTCAACCGGGTTGAAATGGGTCGATTGATCAACAATGCGTTTCTGTTCAGAATCTTTTAAATCAATCTGAGAAGATTCGACAATCTGCAGGGATAGTTTTTGATCATCTGACTTCACCCAAAACGGTCCACCCCCTGGTTCCCCTTCATTCTTTACCATTCCGCAAACACGAATCGGCCGGTTTAACAGGTTGGTTAAGAAGTTAACCTGTTCTTCCAGCCGATATGCGTCAAAATCTGGCGGAAAGTCAAGAAACAATCTTTTTTTTGAAAATTCAACGATCTCGTTCAGAACTTTATTGTTTGGGTGTTGGTCCGTCAATTGGCCGAGAAACTCCGAAATGGTTTCCTTCAGAAACAGCAGATATCCACCAATCAGTTTTTTATACTGAAAGGTTGCACTTTTCAGATGGTCGGGCACAATGTTATCAATGTTCTTAATGAAAATGAGATCTGCATCAATCTCGCTCAGGTTTTCAAGCAATGCTCCATGTCCCCCCGGCCTGAAAAGCAACCTCCCGTCATTACTACGAACTGGCTGATTGGCTTCATCCACAGCAATGGTATCGGTTGATGGCTTCTGAATCGAAAATGAAATATCGAATTTGACATCAAATCTGGCTTCATAGGCGGGTTTTACTTTATTAAAAAGTTCCATGAATTTATCCCGGTGCTCTGGTGAAATGGTAAAATGAATCCGCGAAATACCGGCCCGATCCCTTGCATACGTTGCAGCTTCAACCAGGTGCTCTTCAGCTGCTGTACGGGAACCGTCCGGGTATTGATGGAATTTTAATAGTGCCTTAGGCAAATTTGAATAATTAAGACCATTGACGGATAAAATTTGATCGATAACGACTGCGTAATCTCCCTTTTCCAGGATTTGGTCGATCGGCTTCCCCGAATCAGCAACGAGGGCCGATAAGTCGTTGAAAAATGCGATCGCTGCTATATGGTTCATGAAATAATGAACCGAGTTAAAGCCCTGATCTTTCGTAAACAGTGCTTGTCCCTCCTCATCAGGAGCATATTGTTCTCTGAATTCGTACAGGTGCTTGAACATCCTGCTGGCAGCACCTGAGGCAGGTACAAATTTTACGACTTTTAATCCAGGTAGTTTAGTTTCAAAATATGCAATATAAAACCGGAGCTGCTCTTCATCGAACTGCATGATGCCATCACCCGCAATGGCAGGCCTGTCGAGGCGGATAAATGGAAACCCTGTGATAAAGTGGTCAATTTGCTTTTGAATAACCGGCAAATTCATACCCTTATGGCTGATTTGGCTAAAATCTTGATCACTAAACATACTTGTGGAGCAGCGCAAGTTGCTCCTCAAAAATATTTCATTGAATTTACCGATAAAGCCAATTCGCCCTTTTCAATCAGCAGACCCATAGAGTTTCTAACACAGCGGGCAATAGAAAGAAGGCAGAGGCAGGGGATTGCCATCATCGAGAATGATATTCCGGTAAACCAGGAGTATATTAATGGTGTAATGCAATTTGCAGTACAGGTGTTAACAAGGTCGAAATGGTTCAACGGGATCACCATTTACTGCCAAAATCCATTAACAATTGATTCAATTTTACAACTTCCATTTGTAAACCGCATCACCAAGAACAAGTTTATTGATGATATATATACTTCAAATTCAGTTGATAAATTCAAGTTAGAAGAAGTATCACATGAAGTAATCGAATCTTCCTTGTTTCCACATATATTTGGTTACTTCGGTAACGCTTCTTCTTCTTATGGACCATCCTATAATCAGATACATATGCTCAATGGCGACAGCCTGCATAAACTTGGTTACAATGGAGAGGGCAAGGTTATTGCGGTTTTGGATGCCGGGTTTTTGCGTGTTGATGTTCTGGCTGCGTTTGATAGCTTAAGAGCTAATAATCAAATTCTTGGCACACGGGATTTTGTTGTTCCCGGAAACGATGTATATCAGGAAAATGAGCATGGCATGGAGGTACTTTCATGTATGGGAGCGAACCTTCCCGGGCTTATGATCGGCACGGCCCCGAAGGCGAAATTTTGGCTGCTTCGATCAGAAGATGTTGGTTCTGAAAACCTTATTGAAGAATATAATTGGGTATCGGCAGCGGAATTTGCTGACAGCGCCGGTGCCGACATCATTAATTCGTCTCTTGGCTATACAATATTTGATAATGCATCCCTGAGCCATCAATGTGAGGATATGAATGGCAACACAACACCGGTTACAAGAGGGGCGAACCTGGCATTCAGCAAGGGGATGATTGTTGTAAGCAGTGCAGGGAATTCAGGGGCTGGTGCCTGGAAATGTGTTAGTTCACCCGCTGACGGATCGTGCGTTCTGGCGATTGCAGCGGTTGATTCCAATGGTATCCGTGCGGGA
>JAPLDG010000328.1 GCA_026391845.1 Bacteroidota bacterium
TCACTCAGGAAGAAATCAATTGAAAAAAAATAGTAATTTTATCATCCCATGTAACCTTTGAAATAGGTGGCCTACTTTGCTCCGGAATCACTGGCCTACTTTACTCCGGAATGAGTGGCCGACTTTGTCCGGAATAGTCAAATTCATGATAAAATTGCCCTGGTTTTAATAAGTTACCTTGTTTTTCATGTGATAAAGAGAGCCAGGTGGTTTTCGAATACTTATAATAAGATACATATGTCGGGAGAATTAAGCTCTCACGCATAAGCTCCCTTTTTAATCAGTTACCTTAAAAAGTAAAAGTTGTTTTTTCGTTAATCAGGCCTTAGAAAGCATCATTTTTGAGGTGATTGTTTTCAGGGATCTATACCCCGTTTGGTTACGGGTTATCTCATGAGGGGAATGGAAATCGATTAGTTGACTATTCTGGACTAAAGTTATATCAAAACCTCTGGAAACCCCCGTCAATCAACCCGACCAACTTACTACCCTTCCATACTACTCCACGGTCACCGACTTGGCCAGGTTCCGTGGCTGATCCACATTGCAGTTTCTCATCACTGCGATGTGATACGACAGCAGCTGTAGCGGGATTGTCGCCAGCAAAGGGATCAACATCTCCTCCGTGTCGGGGATTTCAATGCAGTGGTCGGCCAGGTTTTTAACCGATTCATCGCCCTCGGTCACAATGGCGATGATCTTCCCTTTCCGGGCCTTGACCTCTTCAATGTTGCTGATGACCTTTTCATAAATACCGCGACGCGTGGCGATGAATAAAACCGGCATGTGTTCGTCGATCAGCGCGATCGGACCGTGTTTCATCTCTGCCGCAGGATACCCTTCCGCGTGAATGTAGGAGATCTCTTTAAGCTTCAAAGCGCCTTCCAGAGCGACCGGAAAATTATATCCGCGGCCAAGATAGAGCGAATTCTTCACGTCTTTGTAAATGGTCGCTATATCCCGGATTTTATCGTTGAGTTGCAGAATCCTTTCCACTTTGGCAGGAATCGAGTCAAGTTCAAGCAGGATTTTCTGGAATCTTGAATTCGGAATGGTTCCTTTTTTCTGGGCGATCAGCAATCCTAAAAGTGTTAAAACGGCAACCTGAGCAGTAAATGCCTTGGTGGAGGCAACGCCGATTTCCGGGCCTGCATGGGTATAAACCCCTGCATGGGTGGCACGGGCAATGGATGATCCCACCACATTGCAAATTCCCAGTACGGTTGCTCCTTTGGACTTCGCCAGGTCAATTGCGGCCAGCGTATCGGCGGTTTCACCCGATTGTGAGATGGCGATAACCACATCGTCTTCGTTCAGGACAGGGTTGCGATAGCGGAATTCTGAGGAGTATTCAACCTCCACCGGAATGCGTGCCAGATCCTCGATCAGATACTCCCCGACCAGACCGGCATGCCAGGATGTTCCGCAGGCCGTAATGATGATGCGTTTGGCATTCAATATCTTCTGCTCATAATCGCGAATTCCGCCCAGCGTAACATTGCCCTGGTCAATGTGAAGACGGCCTCGCATGGAATCGAAAATTGAACGGGGTTGCTCATAAATCTCTTTCAGCATGAAATGCTCGAATCCTCCTTTTTCGATCTCATTCAGACTCAATGCAAGCTTTTGAATGTAAGGAGTATGGCTCTGATTCCGGATGGTTTTGATTTTTAAATCTTTGCCGCGTTCAATGATGGCAATTTCCTCATCGTTGAGGTAAACCACATTGTCGGTGTATTCAATCAGCGGGGTGGCGTCGGATGCCACAAAAAACTCACCTTTACCGATGCCGAGTACCATCGGGCTTCCTTTGCGGGCTGCAATGATCTTGTCGGGCGAATCTCTTGCCAGGATAACGATGGCATATGCGCCAATCACCTGATTCAGGGCGATGCGAACCGCGTCTTCAACAGCGACCTGCTCGCTGATCATAATGTCTTCGATCAGGTGCACCAGCACTTCTGTATCGGTTTCACTGGTAAAAATGTAGCCACGGTTTTTCAACTCACTGCGGAGCACCATGTAGTTTTCGATGATGCCGTTGTGAATCAGGGCAATGGTCCTGTTCTGCGAAAAATGCGGATGGGCGTTGATGGTATTGGGTTCACCATGTGTAGCCCACCGGGTATGTGCCATCCCGATGGTCCCGGAGGTATTTTTCCCCGCTACATAATCTTCAAGATCGGAAACTTTTCCCTTGCATTTGAAGATCCGGATATCATCATTCAGCAGGCAGATCCCGGCGCTGTCGTATCCTCGGTATTCAAGCCGGTGCAAACCTTTGATCAGTACCGGATAAGCTTCGCGCGGACCGATATAAGCGACAATTCCACACATGACATCATGTTTAATTTAAAATCGTATAGGTCATTTTCAACTGAAACCGATTGCTTTTATCACCTGTTTCCAATGGATTCGTTCCATACAGCATGACGCGGTTCGGGGTTATGTAACTCTTTACAGGTGTATTCACCATTATGTAGAGGTCAAAATGATTCGAGTAATCATGCTGCAATATTTTTTGAATATGTTGCGTCAGCCGGAAGAAATAGGAACGGCTTTCCGGATTATATGTACCACCGAAATAGGCTGACCCTTCATTGTCATCGATCAGGTAACCAATACGACCAATGCTGTCCTGCCGGATGATGGTTATGGTTGGGGGAGGACCCAGCGTCGTGTCGTTCTCCATGTTTTTCATTTCAAGAACGGCATCGTTGACAGCAATGATTTTCCCCTGGTTGAAGTCTTCGATGAATGGAAAATTCAGTTTGATTTTAACCCCGCCCATTCCCTGCAGGTACAATTGCCCCGCTCCCCGGGCTGAATCATGGTTAAGGATCTGTTGTTTAAGGCCTTGACTGGCATTCAGATACCCATTGTGATCTACTTGCACAAACCTGGCGCAACTTGGATTGAGCTGAATGTCATAATGCAGTGAATCATTTGCCGGGTCATTCCCGTTGTGAAAATAGACAACCACCCGGGATGTTCCGGCCGTGATGTTGAAATTCAGCAAGGCGCCTTTACTGCTCACAGGAGTAGCCGTTATATAAAGCCCTTTGATAAACTTAATAAAGGTGGCATTTGATGCGAGCGTACTGGCCGGTGCGCCAAGTATCTTATTCCCAAAGTAGTTGGTTTGTGAGCTGAGGTTGACGCGCAGGTGAGCCGGAACATTTTTGGTATATACCTTCACACTGTCGGTGATGTTGGGAACAAAATCCTGATCAGCCAGTACCGTGGGATAGGTTGCTATCTGGCGGTTCGAAAAATAGATGCTGTCGTAATGCAAATCGTCGCTGATTTCATATACTTTAATGCGTTGCCGGGTCAACGTATCTCCGTAATAACCATTGTATTGAAGTATGAGAACCAGAGAGTCGAGAACCGGGTTCGTGCCGAAATTGATTCCTTCAGAGGAAAGACGAACCTGGGAATAAAAACCGGCGGTAGTCATGCCAAAGATCGGATCCATGTAAGATCCCATGATGAGGGAGGATGTTTTATCCGTGCGCACCGAATCCTGCCGCATCGAAAACGCTTCAACGGTGCAGGTGTCGGTTGATTTTACATTCAATGTGTCACTGGGAGGCAGCAAATCAAATCCGATCTCATATGGATCTTTTTGACAGGAAAACATGGCCATGATGAGGAGAAAGCCGATCAGAAGCGAAGCCGGAAGTTTTGACAGGGAAGAGTTCAAACGATTCGAATTAAATTAGTTGCTGTTAGTCCACCGTTACTGGGTCGTTCACAATGACCTCTTCATAAAAATCGTTGTAGGCATCAACGTAACGTTCCATGGGTTGATATTCAAGGTATGGTTTATCGATCTCTTTCAGATAACTGACAAGTTCCGGGTTTATTTTAGGAGACCCGATGATCACGCCATCCGAAAAATCAATAGCCGCCTTGATAACACTAACGTAGTTTGGCGTTTTATAGTGTTTGAGATCCTTGGAATTAATCCCTTCAAGTTTAATTTTTGCAGCAAAATCTTTATGCATCAACTCTTCAAAATCATCGTCGTAAATCGAATAGATGACTTTGGTGTCGCTGAACAGCGGATTGTCACAATACGCCTTTTTGATATAGATCGGCACCAGGCTTGTCATCCAGCCATGACAATGAACCACATCGGGTCCCCATCCGAGCTTTTTCACCGTTTCAAGCACGCCCCTTGAGAAAAAGATGGCGCGTTCATCATTGTCAGGAAAGAATTTATTGTTTTTGTCATGCAATGTATATTTCCGTTGAAAATAATCTTCATTGTCAATGAAATATATCTGCATTCTTGCTTGTTGGATAGAAGCCACCTTGATAATCAGCGGGTGATCTGTGTCGTCGATGATGAGATTCATTCCTGACAAACGGATTACCTCATGAAGTTGATTGCGGCGTTCATTGATGCTGCCATATCGTGGCATAAACGTGCGGATTTCCCTGCCTTTCTCCTGAATTCCCTGGGGGAGGTACCGGCCGATGGTTCCCATAGGGCTTTCTTTCAGATAGGGTGTGATCTCCTGCGCTACAAACAAAACTTTCGCTTTTTCCATGTTTTTCCTCTCGATTATATCCGTATTTGAAATCCGGCTGCAAAGATACTAAAAATTTTTCAGACAATTTCCAAGCGGAAAGTGTAAAATAATGATTTATATCTGATTATAATTTTTTTTAACACATTCTGAAAAAAAAGCATGATTCGATGTATTACCTTTTGCCTCCTTTCCCGATTAAGCATAAAAACCAACAAAAATCAGAGGAGGGGGTTGAGATGGACTAATTTGAAAACAAGAAAGGTAGCCGGGGATCGGCGATTATTTCAGGTAGCGGGTTGTGCTTCCAAAACCTCACAACAAACCGGAACCGGTCAGCCGGTGACAATGACCGCAAACTATCAAAACTCATATGTCATGAAAACAATTTGCCACACTTCTCTTCTGTTGATAAGCCTGCTGCTGGCCATCAACGGATATTCAGTAAAATTTACCCCGCCCGTGATGCGATCAATCCATATCGTCTTTTCAGCAAAAGCCTATTGGGATGGCACGACCAAATCATGTACTCCCAGGGAAAGGGGTGGTTGCTGCCACATCTGGACGGAGCGCATGGTCCCCGGGCCTGGTGAGATTGTCGGAGAAATGGTGTTGCTGAAAGATAAAATCATTCAAATGACAGTTTCCCGGAGCAAAGGAATGAACAACGAAACCTGGCGGAAATATTTTTCAGAAGGGAAGTTCAACTTTGACGGCCCCATTACTTTTGACCCCGAAGTTTTATCGAACCTTGGGATTGACCGCAACTACATACTACCTGCTTCAGATTATCCCGTTGCTGGCAACGGCGACAATCTGACCATTACCTTCAAATAATTTACCTGATCATGAGGCTGCCTCATAAGCCATAAGTTCTTTCCTCACAGCCAAGACGCTAATGCGCAAAGAATTGAAAATCAATAATATTTATTTTCGTGTCTTTGTGTCTTTGTGGTGAAATTTGTCTTTTGAGACAGCCTCTCCTTTTCTTAAAACCCATCATTATGAGACCCAAACCAAAACAAATCATCTTATGCTGTCTGCTGGTATGCTTTACAAGTTGTGTGACCATTGTGAAGTGGCGTTACGGGATAACGAACCCCAAAGAGCAGTCGCCTGAAAAGCTCCTGTCTTTTCTTGAAAAACACAAATTTCCGAACAGTTGTCAATATATTTTTAACGATACCATCTCCTATTTTCAGTGCTTCAGGAATTCTCTATTCCGTGAAAATCTGATTGGCCATATGATCTTTGATTCAGGAGGATCGCTGGTGCGGCGTGATACAACACAATGCCAATGGTCAGGTTATCAGCTGATCAGATCGCTGAGCTCTGATTCTGCGTATCTCAGGCAAAGCGGGTTGCACCTTGGTGAGATTCTCGGTCGTATCCACCCGATCGGAAACACCATCCGCGACAGCATCACGGGTCGTCCTGATTTTACACTAGTCGTTACCTGGGCGGCATTTCTTGGTTCCTATAATTCCAGACTGTTTGAATTGGATGATGCGGTCACGCTGAATAAATCTGCCAGAATCAGGGTAATCTGGCTCAACATCGATATGCAAGAAATTGGAAATCAAATAGAGCAGATTAGTCATCATGAAAGAAGCCATGAGGATGACGGATCTTATCAAACAAATAAACGGTGGAAGTTTCAGGGAAGAGGGAGGGATTTATGTTGCTTTGCATTTGTATTCTGTCTTTAAACGGGGGTGCACAGCGCCTGATATGCCACGACACCATTATTTTACCAGCCATGGCTGATCGGGCAGATTCGGGAATCTCTCCGGTAAAATTTCTGCTGACTCAGAATATTTCCTATTCACTATCCTGTAATGCACTGCTTTTCTTCAACTGGCAGCGAGGCGACAACTTCAACAATGTTTCGCTTTTACATCATTTCAGATACCGGTCGGAATTGACTGATAACCGAAGTGTTGCTGTGCGCAATTCGTTTACCCATGAACTTGGGATCCAGTATTTTTTTGATAGCATATCCCGGTTTCTGCCCGATGAAAACACCCTTGACACCCAGGTAGATGTCAGGATGGGGAAAAACTTCAGCATGGCTGTTTTTTCCAGTCTCACCACCCGATTGTTCAACTCCTATCGCTATACTGCCGGAAGCGCTGGAAATCTCATCAGAAATCGGAGCGCTTCATTTCTGACACCGATGCTTTGGACTCTTTCATCCGGTTTCGGATATGCTTTTCCACATCTGGGCTCGCTGAGCCTGGGATTATCCGCCGTCAGGCTTACCTGGATTCGTGACCGGGAAGTTTACCGCCAGCAGAATCTTCTTGAATTTTATGGAGTCCCCAAAGATAAAAGCTTTATGATTGAATACGGGTTCAGCCTCCATTTGCTGGTTGACAGGGATTTCCTGAAACGCATTCACTGGGATTGTGATCTGCTCATTTTTAAAAACTACCGGAAGCCCGTTGATATGGTGATGAAGAACCTGATAGAAATCAGGATCAGTAAATTTATCAAGACAACCATCCAAACCCAATTGTACTATGAGAAAGAGGTGAGCAAAACTCTCCAGGTGATGAATATGGTCTCCCTGGGATTCTATTTCATTCTCTGATTTGTGAAATGATTAACAGAAGGGGTGGGTTTGAATTGGGAAAATAAGTAATTTTGTCCGATAAAACCCCATCTGTTATGTATAAGATCACGAAACACCCTGTACTCGAGATACAAGAAAGCCAGCAATCATCATTTTTATTTGAAGGACAGAAAGTTACCGGCGATTTAGGGTTTACGATCGCAGCGGCGCTTCATCAGGCAGGTCACCCTGTTCACAGCCACAGCCTGAGCAACCGAGAACGAAGTCTCGAATGTGGCATTGGAAAATGCGGGGCCTGTGAAATGCTGGTTGACGGTCAGATCAAGCGAATCTGCATCACCTGTATTGACGGGGTAAAAGAGGTGATGGAAATACCCCATGATTACGAGCCCACCACCATACCGGTAAACAAAGATGCCCCGCTCAACGTATATAAAACCACCGTGGCCATCATAGGCGCCGGACCAGCCGGACTTGCTGCCCGTGAAGAACTTAATAAACACCAGGTTGCCAATATCGTCATTGACAACAACGACAAAATCGGCGGACAGTTTCTCATGCAGACCCATCAGTTTTTCTTTTTCGAAAAAGAGCAGAAATTCGGAGGAATGAGAGGGTTTGATATTGCGAAAACACTGGCTGGCGATAATTATGATGGCATTTTCCTGAATTCAACGGTATGGGACATCCTCGAAGGAGCACGTATTGCTGTAAAGAATATCCGCACCGAGGAAATTTATTTCGTTGATTCTGAATACATGATCGTGGCTACCGGCGCCGTTCCTTTTATGCCCGCATTTGAAAACGATGACCTGCCGGGCGTTTTTACTGCAGCCGTTGTGCAGAAAATGATGAACCAGGAACTTACCTTGCTTGGCAAAAATATCCTGACCGTTGGGGCCGGGAACATCGGATACCTCACCTCTTATCAGCTCATGCAGGCGGGTGCGCATGTAAAAGCGATCGTTGAAGCAATGCCCGGTGAAGGTGGTTTTCCGGTTCAGGCCAATCGCGTGCGACGGCTTGGAATCCCGATCCTTACGTCGCATATCCTGTTGAAAGCCATTCCCAACGAACAGCATGATGGCATTGTCGGAGCAGTGGTCGCTGAATGCAAAAATTTTAAACCGATCTCCGGAACAGAGAAAATCATCGATGGCATCGATGCGATCAACATTTGCACCGGTCTTGTCCAGGATGACCAGCTGCTTATCAAGGGCAACGAGATTTTCGGTCGCCGGTGTTTCGGAGCAGGCGATGCCATCCGGATCGGAGAAGGCACCAGTGCTGTTCTACGTGGCAGGCAGGCAGCATATGACGTGCTGCAGGAGATGGGCGAACACTACAACTATGATGCATACCTGTCCCTTTCAAAGGAGTATATTGATTCACAGCAACATCCTGTTAAGGTGATAGACGAACCCGCCCGGCCGAACCCTGAACGGATGCATAACAAGGCTTTTGTGCTGATCGACTGCCTCTACGGATTTGCCTGCAACCCCTGTGCCTTTGCATGTCCGCATGGCGCCATCACAAAATCATCGACCAGCACGGTGCCTGAAATCAATTTTGATAAGTGCATCGGTTGCATGGACTGTGTCTTTCAATGTCCCGGACTGGCGATTTTTGGATACAATATTAAGAAGGACTGGATTTTTTTGCCCATCGAATATGAGGTGGCTGAGAAAACAGCCTGTTTTCTGGTCGATAACCAGGGAAAACAGCTTGGTGAAGGTCTCGTGGAGAAGATATTGCGTAAGCCCAATAAAACAAACATTGCGCGGGTTCTCTCCCTTACCGTTCATGGCGAAGAACTCAGCAAAGTGCGCGGCTTCATCGCAAAAGAGAATTATCCGGCGCCCATCGCATTCAAATCCTATACCATGGAGCCCGTGGAGACCACCTATGTGTGCCATTGTGATGATGTGACCATGGAAGAAGTGCTTGAAACCATCGGCGACCGGAAATTCATCTCGGTTGATGAGGTCAAGCACACGACCCGCCTTGGGATGGGCGCCTGCCGGGGAAAGCGCTGCATCAAGCGGTTAAAGACAACGCTTTACGGTTCGGGGATTTCCATCGTTGGAGAGCCAACTCCCCGCGGACCACTTTCGAACCAGGTGGCCATGGGAGAACTCTATCCGCGGTTGTTGCATGAACAGGTGATTACCGGTGTGAATGGTCATAAGCCGAAAAAGATCAAAGTGAAGTCGCTGATCGCCGGTGGTGGCATCGGAGGGAGTGCGCTCTTCCGTTATCTAAGCGAAGCCGGAATAGAACCGGTGTTGCTTAATTACGGCCGTGGCGCATCATGGCGAAATATTGCCGGCGGCCGCCCGAACTTTTCACTGCCTGAGTTATCTGACATTGCCACCCACAACCACGAAATATTCAAGGATCTGCAGAAAATCCACAACATCGACTACCGGCCGATCCTCTATGTCACTTTTGCGCATGATGAGACCATGTACCGGGCATTGGTTGAATCGATGTCGTGGTCGGATGCCTACATGGTTGAACCCGGCGATTTTGCCAGGGAGATTTCCCCCCGCATCAACCTGAACCTTGGTACTTACCAGTCGGCGCTGATCACACGCGATTGCTGGCAGGCCACGCCGGGCAGGGTCATCGACCTGATCAGACGGCTGGGCATCGATAAAGGAGGCAGGGTTGAGGAGGATTGCAAACTGATCGATGTGAACAAGGTGGATGGCCGTTACACGGTGCTGGTTCAGAATCATCAGCGGGAGTTTATTGAATATGAAACCGAAATATTTATCAATGCGCTGGGGCCTGAAGGCGAAAAATTCGCCAGTCAGCTGAACATTGAAACAGGTCTGTTCCCGGTGAAGCACCAGGCCTTCATCACTCGCCGCTTGCCCATGTTGGGCAAGGATGGCGCTCCTTTGCCAATGCTTATCGACCGCCGGCGGTACAAAGGATTCTCTGCGGTTTATGGTCAGCAGCTGGCTGAAACGGGGCAGATTATCGGATGCGCATCCCCGGCCATTGAATCGAAGGAAGCGGATAAGAATATCAAAATCAACTCTCAGAATTTCGTAGAAATCGCATCTGAAATATTTACCAACTGGATTCCGGAGTTATCCTCGGTCGGATTTCAGGCGGTTTGGGCGGGTTATTATGTTGAACCTCGCATGATCATTGATCCGGAACTCGGGCTTTTCCTCGGCCTGCGCGGACAGGGCTTCATGCTTGGTCAGTACCTGGCCAGACTTTATGTGGATAAAATAATGGGCAAACCTGTGCCGGAATATTTCGACCGGCTGAAGCTAACTGGTGATGGGATGCTGGAGAAGGCGTTCAAATAAAATGATGTGCTGATGAGATAATAAGCTGATGTGATGATGAGATAATGAGTTGATGTGTTAATGCGAAAATGGGTTGAAGGATCAGTGGGGGTTAAATTGATTGATTTGAGTTTTATGGGGGGCGGGAATGTCATACTTGATTTATCTTTTGAGTTTGCTCTTGAGGTAATGGTCTATTGTGAATTACTTGAAAGCAGGAAACGGTTTGTCATTTCACATCAGTTGCTTAAATCAGGAACCTCGGTCGGAGCAA
>JAPLDG010000174.1 GCA_026391845.1 Bacteroidota bacterium
CGTATTTTATTTGACCAGCTGAGTGTGAAATGAAAGTAATTGAATTTCAATTACCTGATTGGTCTTTTCTGGGAGTTTATCGAATTGCTTGATAATCTAAACAGGATGCTGTTAAATTTTTGTTAAATGAATAAATCGAAAATATTGATAAAAAATAATGATATGAATGCGGCTGGAAGTCCTGACTTCACAATTGGAAAACCGGCTCAACTGATCAGACAAGACAGTACAGATATGGGTGACAATCGGACATGGGATGAATGGGAAAAAACTTTCGATGCCATTCCTGACCTGATCGCTATAATTGACACAAATCATCGGATTATCAAGGCAAATAAGGCCATGGCGAACAAACTTGGATGCCTGACAACTGAGGCAGTAGGTTGTCATTGTTTTGAAGTCGCTCATGGTCTGGAGGCCGTTCCCGATTTTTGCCCGCACGCAAAGTCTTTGGTGAGTGGCAATGAAGAGCATAGCGACCTGGTTCATTACCGACTTGGCGGATCTTTCGATGTCACTACAACTCCGATATATGATGCCGAAGGAAAGCTGACAGGTAGCGTGCATGTTGCCAGGGATATCACCATTCGCAGGAAAAGGGAAAATTTGATGAAAGAGAATCTCGCTCTCGGTGAATTTGCCTTGAATCATTCGATCCATGACTTGCTCATTTATATGATCGACAAAGCTGAACAATTTACCGGAAGCCAGATCGGATTTTTTCACTTTCTTGCTGCTGATGAAACACAGATATCTCTGCAAGCCTGGTCAACCAATACTTTAAAGAACTTTTGCAGCGCAGAGGGGAATGCACTACATTACCCGGTTGACAAAGCAGGGGTTTGGGTTGACTGTGTTCGGGAACGTCGTCCGTTGATTCACAATGATTATGCAAACCTTCCTCATCAAAGGGGGATGCCGGAAGGACATGCTACTGTTGTGAGGGAGCTTACCATTCCGATCATCCGGGGAGATAAGGTCGTTGCCATTCTGGGTATAGGCAATAAGGCTGAAGACTATGACGAAAGTGATGTTGAATTGGTTTCTCAGTTTGCTAATTTTTCCTGGGAGTATATTGTCAGCAAACGTTTTGAAGAGGCATTGCATCAAAGTGAGCAGTATGCAAGGGCGTTGCTCGATGCGATTCCTGATCTCATCTTTCGCATGAGCCGGGATGGAACCTACCTGGACTATAAGGCCATGAAGGAAGATCTTTTTTACCAGAGAGATTCCATCATTGGAAAAAATAACCGGGATTTGACACCCCCGGATTTTGCCGATCTGGTTGATTCCAGTATCAGGATGGCACTGGATCAAAACAAAATGGTGATGTTTGAATACCAGTTGTCTGTACCTAATTCAGGAATGCGAGATTTTGAAGCGCGTATGGTACCCGGCGCCCCCAATGAAGTAATTGCTATTTCACGCGACATCACCGAGCGCAAAAAGACAGATGAATCATTGAAAAGGAAAATCTCTGAAATGGAATTGTTTAACCGGATGATGATAGACAGGGAATTGAAAATGATAGAACTGAAGAAAGAGATCAATATATTGTCGAAGCGGTTGGGGGAGGAGGATAGATATATTATTCATAATAAATAGATTATAAAATGATTATCGTCGAATTAATCTTCAATCTGGCTATTCTCGTTTCTGTAAGTGTCCTTTCAGGATTTTTTGATAACCGGTGGAAGCGCGATACCTTAATGGGTGCAGTGACTCAAGGTTTGCTTTTTGGGATGGTTGCGCTGATTGGCATGTTGAATCCATTTGTATTGTCACCAGGGATTATTTTCGATGGAAGAAGCGTCGTGTTAAGTTTATGTGGACTTTTTTTTGGCCCGGTTTCAGGCTCAATCGCCGCTGCAATTGCGCTGTGTTACAGGATTTATATGGGTGGTAGCGGTGTTTATATGGGAGTATCCGTAATTATTACATCAACATTGATCGGGGTACTTTTTCATCGTTTTCATCGAACAGCCAAACTTCTGTCCAATACATTTTATCTGTATTTTATCGGCATCATCGTGCATATTGTGATGCTCCTGCTGATGTTTGCCATTCCATCTCCGATGCGGTTAGTGACATTTAAAACTCTGACTCTAAGTGTTCTGGGGATTTTTCCTGTAGCTACCGCCCTGATCGGAAAGATATTGAAAGACCAGGCAGACGGAACCGGGCGAAAAGAAGCGGAGAATGCCCTGCAGGAAAGCGAAAAACGGTTTGCACTTTTCATGGATCATTTGCCTGCTTTTGCCTTCATCAAGGATAGCAATTTCAAATCAGTATATGTAAATAAAAAGATTGATGAAGCTCTAGGCGCATCTGCCTGGCTTGGATTGACACCTAGTGAATTTTTTCCGGGTACTTTTGGTGAAAAGCTACTCGCAGATGATCATCATGCAATGCAATCCGGTTATGTCAAAGTTGAAGAACATCATGCCGACCTTAAAGGCGAAATGCACTTTTATGAAACACAAAAATTTATTATTCCCCAGGCTGGCAAGGAACCATTGCTTGGCGGAATAGCCATTGACATTACCGACCGCAAGCGAGCTGAAGAGGAGTTGAAGATAAAGGCATTGGAACTTGGTCGTTTTAACCGCCTGATGATTGGCAGGGAGCTAAGAATGATTGAATTAAAGAAGGAGATAAATGAGCTGCTTGAAAATATGGGAAAAGAAAAAAAGTATATCATTCATGAAAATTTTAATATTTGATCCATGAAAACGCTGGCGCCTGATAACGCAATGCTGGTTCTCGCCCTGAAGAGTATCAGCGATTGCGTTTGTATTTCAGATATCGATGACAATATTATTTTTGTCAATGAGTCATTCACGAAAACATATGGCTACACGACGGAGGAACTTCTTGGCAAACCAGTCAGCATGGTTAGGTCAGAAAATAACTGCCCTGTAAAGATCTCGGTAATCTTACCGGAAACGCTGAAGGGAGGATGGCGTGGTGAACTCGTAAACCTTCGCAAGGATGGAACAGAATTCACCGTAAACATTGCCACATCCGTTATTTTGGGAGATGATGGCCTGCCAATGGCTATGATGGGCATTGCTAAAGACATTACCGCTACAAAACAGATGCAGGCAAAGTTCAGATCGGTTGCTGATTTATTCCAACGACTGGGTACTGATACCGCTAAGAACATCGATACGATTGTTGCCAGTGCCTGCAATGTGATAGGCGGGGCCGCATCTCTATACAACAAGCTTGACAATAGCGAATGTTCTCTTGTGGTCTGGGCCGGGCACAATTTACCACGGGATATGGCACGCTCGGATGTGCCAAAGGGACATATATGTTATGAAGCCACCATCAAGGGGAGGTATGGTCTGAAGTCATACCTGGGCGCTCCTGTATCACTCAGGGGGAAAGCTTTTGGGGCATTGGCAATTGTTGATACTATGCCTCGTGAATTTTCACCTGAAGAGATTGATTTGATCGGAATATTTGCAAGAGCCATATCTCTTGAGGAAGAAAGGCAAGATGCCAATATCATGCTGGAAACAGCAATTGAGCAATCCCCTTCTGGCATACTGATCGCCGATGCACCAGATATGAAAATACGCATTGCAAACTCCAAAGCAATGGCCATCCTGTATGATAATGAGGAGCAGGAAATCAATTCAGAATTTCATGGAATCAGGCGTTCCTGGAATGCATTTCGCCTTGATGGGACACAGTTGCCGGTTGAAACCTTGCCGTTGTCAAGAGCAGTAATTTATGGCGAGATCACTGAGAGCGAGGAACTTCTGATTCGGACAAACAAGGGGTGTGAACATGTTGTTTCTGTAAATGCCGCACCATTGAAGAATAAAGAGGGGATTATTACCGGAGGGGTCGTAATGTTCCATGACATCACTGTGAAAAAGCAGATCGAACAGAATTTGAGGGATAGCGAAGAGCGGCTCAGGACTCTTATCAATGCAATGCCAGATATTGTCTGCTTTAAGGACGGGCACGGAAGATGGTTGGAAGCCAATGATGTCGATGTGAAATTGTTTGAGTTGGAGGGGGTTAACTACATAGGGAAAAAAGATTCAGAGCTGGCTCTTGAGAGTGGCTTTTACCGCAATGCTTTTCTTACCTGTGAAGAATCGGACGAGCTGGCATGGAGGCAGAAAATTCCTACACGGGCTGATGAGATTATCCCATGCCGCGACGGATCATCAAAAGTATTCGATGTTATCAAAGTTCCTACTTTTGACGATAAAGGTGGACGTCAGGGGCTGATCATCGTAGGAAGAGATGTTACGGAAAGGCAACACACTGAAACTGCGCTAAAGGAAAAAGCCCTGGAACTGGAAGCTTTTAACGCCCTGATGATTGGCAGGGAATTGAAGATGATAGAACTGAAGAAAGAGATTAACCAGTTGCTGATCAAGTCAGGGTGTCAGGAAAAATATATTATTCATGAATAGCGGCAGATTTTTACTTGTCATTGCTTTCTGTGTCCTCATTACACAAAGCCTGTTTTCACAGCGCTATTTTGTAAAATCCTACACCATCGAAGATGGTTTGCCGACAAGAATTGTGTATGATGTCTGCCAGGACACCATTGGTCATATGTGGTTTGCAACTCATAACGGCATTTCATCATATGATGGATATTGCTTTACAAATTATGATGCAGCCGACGGCCTTCCCCGACAACATTACCGTAGAGTGATCTGTGATGAGAAGGGGGTAATTTGGGGAATCCCTGAAAGCATTCACGACACAATCGTAAAATACCAGAATAAAATTTGGAGCAGAGTTATTTCGGCATCTCAGAGGCATAATGTTGAGACAACTTCCTTTGACATGATCTATAAGGATGGCAATCCCGTGTTATGTGTTGGCACTACTGCAGGGCTTGACATTTTTCAAAATAACCGGTGGAATCACCTAAATGTATCGAATGATCCCCGAAAAAATAAAATTATATATGTTACTTCAAATAACGGGAAGTTTTATGCATTAAGCAAAGCAGGGGGATATCTTGCTGAACAGACTAAAACCGGATGGTGCCTGGGCGAGTTTCTGAAACCACAGGGAGAGACGATTATTGCTTTGAAATTTGAACGGCCGGGTACACCGGCTGAAAGGATTTGGATGTTGAGTGCAAGTCAGATAACTTATTTGCAATATGGAAAATTGAATCTATATGCGGATGGCTTCACACTTCCCGAACCTGATATTTCCAACAGTGCATTTTTTAATATTGACAGCAGGGGAAACTTTTACTTTGGAAATAACTGGGCTAAATATTTTGTCACCAGGATACATGGTAAAACCATGCCTTTAATGGTAAATAACGGTTTTTCTTCAAACGGCGCCTCTTCAGTTTTTATAGACAAGGAGCAAAATATTTGGTTTTCAGATACACGGGGCGTTGATAAAATAAACAATTTCATACTGGTCAATTATTATGAAATCAATGGATTGCTGGAAAATGAAGTCACGGCAGTTGTTGAACTGAAAAGTGGAGGACTTGTATTCGGACACAATAACGGACTATCGGTTTTTGACCATGGCACTTTTAAAAGAATCCATTTTCCTGGCCTGAATTCCAATCTTTCCCGGGTATTGGACATCATGCAGGATAATCAGGGAAATGTGTGGTTTGCCGCAAGTAACCATGGATTCGGAAGATTGAAGGATAATGGAACGCTCGTGTGGTATCCACCTGATGATGCATCTCTCGCCACCACTATTCTTCAGGATAAAGGCGGAAGAATCTGGATGGGAACCAGCCAAAAACTTTATTATCTGAAAAACGATAAGCTGATCCCCTTTGACCACAACGATAAAATCAGCAGTCCGTTCAGAAAAATATTCAGAACCCCGACGGGAGAAATAGTGGGAGCAGGACTTTATGGCTTGTATTTCTTTTCAGTAGATAAAGTAAAAAATATACCAATTGCCGATGAGGTTAAAACACAAAGCATTTATTCCTATTATCAAACCAGTTCAGGCGTAGAATTTGTCGGCACATTGAACGGACTTTGCATAGTTGAAAATGGCCGGGTTGAAAAATTTAATAAAAACGGAATCAGCATTGACAGTCCGATCTATTTTATTTTCCAGGATGGTGACCTGAATTTCTGGCTCGGGTCTAACAATGGTGTTATAAAATGGGATGGCAAAAACAAACTTGAAACATTCAATATTCAGAATGGACTTGCTGGCAGGGAAACAAACCGATCAGCCGGTCTGGTTGATTCACAAGGGAATGTGTGGATTGGCATGGATTTGGGGCTTTCCTGTTTTCAGCGGGGCTTCTCAGAATTAAAGCCACCGATACCCTCACTCAGATTGCTGAACATTCAGGATAGCAAGGGTACAGCCCACCCTTTTGATCAAAATTGCACCATTAAATTTGATAACAATACACTGACCTTTAATTTCAGGGGAATATCATTTGTGAATGAAGATTTAATCTCCTACCGTTATCAACTTAAAGGAATCGATGGGGATTGGCAATTATTGAAGCAATCAAATCTTGATAAAGTTAAATATACCAATATACCTACGGGTCATTATCAATTCTTGGTTCAGGTGAGAAACGGCACGGGTGGATGGTCTGAGCTTGTAAAATCGGGAACTATTACCGTGCAACCCTCTTTATATCAACGATGGTGGTTTAATCTGATCATTGCTTTACTGGTATGTGTCATTATTTATGGCATAATAAAAATAGTTGTGCAGTGGCGTTATAATCTTAAACTTGAAAATGAGATACTTCTGCGAAAAAATAGCGAGCATAAAACCTTGCTTACGCTTCAAGCCCTGAATGAGAGTGAGCAGAAATACCGCAATTTGATTGAATTCGCAGTTGATGGCATTCTAATCGGTTCAAAGGAGGGCATTATTACAGTTGCCAATTCATATATGCAAAACCTGACTGGCAGGAACCCTGAGAACCTGATCGGTATCCATATAACTAATCTTTTCAGTGAGGCTCAGATAAACCAGGTACCATTAAGGTTTGACTTGCTCGAGCGTGGAGAATTGGTCGTTAACCGCAGGGAGGTTCAACGCGCCGATGGAACAACAGTTCTGGTAGAGATGCATACCAAAATGATGCCAGACGGATCGTATCAGTCTATATTTCATGATATAACCAGCCGAAAGCAGGAAGAGGAAAAGTTAAAAAAGAGCAAAGAACTGTATAAATTAATTACCGATAAAATGTCGGATGTGGTCTGGTTGATGGATCTGAAAGGCAAAAGTATCTTTGTTTGTCAATCAATTGAGCAATTCACCGGTTTCAATGTCGAAGAATACCTGAAACAAACTTTTGACGACAGGTTTACACCCCAATCAGCTTCGATAGGCAAACTTCTGTTTGGAAGTGAAATTGCGCGTTTGACGGACGATCCTGAGTCATTGAAGGGATTTACTGTCACACAGCAAATGGAATACATTTGTAAAAATGGCGGGACCAAATGGGGAGAATTGCTGATTACTCCATATTTAGGATTAAACAATGAGTGGCTGGG
>JAPLDG010000124.1:0-2565 GCA_026391845.1 Bacteroidota bacterium
AACCACCTTGTAGTAGGAACCCTGATGGGCATGGGAGCAAATGTGCTCGATATTGGATTGACAACCACCCCTACCACTGAAATTGCCGTGGTGGATGAACAGGCCACTGGCGGGATCATTCTTACAGCAAGTCATAATCCCAAACAATGGAATGCGCTGAAATTGTTAAATCACAAAGGTGAGTTTCTTTCTGCTGTTGATGGTGAACGTGTGCTTGAAATTGCAGGGAAGGCTGAATTCGTTTTTGCGGATATCGACCATCTGGGTCATTGTAAAACGGATGATTCATATATCCGGAAGCACATTGAAAAAGTGCTTGCTCTGCCTCTGGTTGACCCGGAAGCTATCAGGCAGGCTGGGTTACGGATCGTGATTGATGCTGTAAACAGTACCGGTGGATTGGTAATTCCTGAATTGCTCAGGGCACTGAATGTGAAAATAATTGACGAGTTGTATTGCGAGCCTACCGGACTCTTCCCGCATAATCCCGAACCCCTCCCCGAACACCTGGGTGAGATTTGCCAGATGGTGGTTAATAACAAAGCAGATCTTGGATTTGTTGTTGACCCCGATGTTGACCGTCTGGCAATCATCGATGAAGACGGGGAACCGTTTGGCGAAGAATATACGCTTGTTGCCGTTGCAGATTATATCTTACAGCATCAAATAGGAAATGCTGTTTCAAATCTTTCTTCGACCCAGGCGCTTAAAATTGTTACAGAGAAGGCTGGTGGCGAATATTTTGCCTCTGCAGTGGGGGAGGTGAATGTTGTTGAAATGATGAAAGAAAAAAAAGCTGTGATCGGAGGTGAAGGCAACGGTGGTATTATCTACCCTGAACTTCACTATGGCCGGGATGCCTTGGTTGGAATCGCGCTCTTTTTAACCCATCTGGTTAAGTCAGGGAAAAAATGTTCCGCCCTTCGTGCGCAGTATCCGAATTATTTTATTTCAAAAAACAAGATTGAGTTCTCACCGGAGATGGACATCAGACAAATACTGGCATTGATTGTCGAAAAGTACAAAGCTCATCCCATTTCCACTATTGACGGAATAAAGATCCATTTTGACAATGAGTGGGTTCATTTGCGACGTTCCAACACCGAACCGATTATAAGGATTTATGCCGAAAGCGACATGCTTTCCAAATCAGAAAATCTTGCAAAAAAGATTATTGACGACTTCAGGGAGATTTTAAAAGACCAATGATCCTATGCCACGAAAAAAAGAGAAAAAAGCCCGGAAACGGGTTAAATACAAGATCATCATGATCAAGGTAACTGCCCGTCAGAAAAAGTCGCTGATGAATTATAGTAAATTACGACATACGACACCCAATAAACTGATCAAGAAGGCCATTCGCCCTCTGTTACAAAACTATGCGGATGTCGAACTGATCCCGAATCCCAAAGCGCAGGTCAACCAACTTGAACTGTTTTAATTTTTTTGTGATTATTTGCGATGCAAGCCCGACTCATAAGGGGTTCGGTTCAGAATTGACCTCCCCAGGGTTACTTCATCGGTATGCTCAAGTTCATCGCCGATTGACACACCCCTGGCAATGGTTGTGAGCTTGATATTAAATCCTGCAAGTTTTCTGAAAAGATAGAAATTTGTTGTATCCCCTTCAATGGTTGTCGGAAGTGCAAGAATTATTTCCCCGATATGGCTAGCTGCCACCCTGCTGATCAATGCTTCGATGTGAAGCTCCTGAGGCCCGATTCCATCCATGGGGGAGATAACGCCGCCCAGAACGTGATAAACACCACTATACTGGCCGGTGTTCTCAACAGCCATAACATCCCGTATATCTTCAACAACACAGATCAGGTGGTGGTCCCTTTTCGGACTTGAACAGATGGCGCAAAGCTCCTGGTCGGAAATATTCCTGCACTCTGTGCAATAAATGACCTCATTTCGCATTTTGATTATTGCATTTCCAAGCGATTCAACTTCCGGAATGTTGCGTTTCAGAAGATTTAAAGCCATACGCAGAGCTGTTTTTCGACCGATGCCAGGCAGCTTTGCCAGTTCATTGACTGCGCTTTCCAGAAGTTTTGACGGATAGGATTGCAAGTGAAATAATTATTTACTTTGCAAAAGTAATTTTTTAAAGATTATGTTTCGTATTTCCATGATCACCCTGTTTACATTTTTTACCTGCATTGCGTTTGCACAGGATACGCTGAATATTACCGATGGGAGCGGACGCCGCCAGGGCTATTGGCTAAAGCTTGATTCCAGCGGACGTGTGATCTATCAAGGCCGCTTCAAGGATGGTTACCCGGATGGAGAATTTAAATATTATTACCCCGATGGCAAGATGAAAACTGTTTCCAGGTATTCAAACCAGGGCAAACGGGCCGTTACCGTCTCGTACTTTTCCAATGGCAGGAAGATGGCATCTGGAAATTATCTGAATGAAAGAAAAGACAGCATCTGGCAATTTTTCAGTGAGTCAAATGGATCGCTGGTTTCTGAGGAAACCTATCATTCCGGTATCATCAGTGGCCTGACAAGGGTGTTTTACCCTGAAGGCGGATTGTCAGCCATGCAATATTATAA
>JAPLDG010000124.1:2585-4696 GCA_026391845.1 Bacteroidota bacterium
CGGCCTCTGGGAGCAGTATGATCTTGATGGAAAGCTGAAATTGCGTGGAACCTATCTGGCAGGAGAGAAGAATGGGCCATTCAAGGCATATTACAGTTCCGGTCGCCTCATGATTGAGGGACAGTATAATCTTGGTCACCAGGATGGCACTTGGATTTACTATGATGAAAAGGGGGCGGTGTCAAAAAAAGAGATTTACGATAAAGGTAATCTTGTCACAGTTCCCCCGGTGAATAAATGAGTCTGTTCATGAAAAAAAAGACCCTTGTCTTAGGCGCCAGCACAAACCCGGAACGATTTTCATTCATGGCCGTGAGAAAACTCAAATATGGCAACTTTCCGGTTGTGGCAGTCGGACTCAGAGAAGGAGAAATCAGCGGCGTCAGAATTGAGACAGATTTTCCCAGGTTTGAAGAGATCCATACAGTCACCATAGACATTGGCGCGAAAAATCTGACCGGCTATTATGATTATATCCTTGGGTTGAAGCCGAAACGTGTGATTTTCAATCCGGGGACAGAATCGCCTGCATTGGCTGAACTGCTGACATCAGCCGGGGTTGAAGTAGTTCATGGCTGCACATTGATCATGATCTCAAATAATCTATACTGAGGATTAAAGGAGTTTTGCCGGGACAATAATAAGAGTGGTCATTGAAGCGTTATCTGACACGTATCCGGAATCAAAGAAATTCTTATTTTTGTGGCCGTATTGAAATCCCAGATGAAACACTCCCTTCTTGTCCTGTTTTTTTTCTTCAGCGTTGTGGCCATGAGTCAGGTAACAGTTGTCGTAAATCCCAATGATACAATTGTTTGTTTCCGCGACAGTGTTGCATTTACAACCAACGTTGCAGGAGCCGGATCTGCTTCTGTTTCCTATCGCTGGCAAAAAAATTACATTGATATTTCAGGGGCCACCGATTCAGTTTATGCCATTACCCAGGTTACAGGTAGCTCCCCCGGATTATACCGTTGCATCGTTTCGACGGAGGGAATGGGTTCTGACACCAGTAATGACGCAATGTTACGAATGCATCCCCGGATGTATGTCGATACCCTTTACAGGTATAATCCGCTCGGATGTGCTTCAGAATGTAAAGGACAATTCAAAGCCGCTGTTTCCGGGGGAACACCGTTTAAAAATGATCCACCTTACATCTATGAATGGAATGGCGGACATTCGCAGGATACCATTGTGTTTGGCCTTTGTCGCGGACATTACACCTTCACTGCCACCGATTCTCTGGGTTGCACCATCGACAGCGGTTATTTTGTAGATGTTTTGAAATCTCCCAAGGTTACTTTTACCATCGAACCGGATTCTGTTATCTATCGGACCAATCCCAATATTCAGGTTGCTTTTCCTGACTCCATGCGACAATATATTACAAACTGGACATGGAATTTCGGAGATTCAATCAAAGTTCCGAATATGAATCCTGTTTCTCATACATATGGTGATACCACCAAGCCCGGTCAGATCACCATCAAGCTCACTTTTACCGATTTAAATGGGTGCGATACTTCCATAACGAATATAGTGACCTTAAAGACCGCCGAACTCAATATCCCCAATGTATTTACCCCCAATGGGGATCATGTCAATGACAGATTTGCCATCCAGCTGATGGATGATCAGGAGAAGGACTTCCGTGTTGCATATCTGGGGAACGAGTTTATGGTATATGACAGATGGGGCAGAAAGATTTTTAACCAGGCAAATTATAAAAGTGAAGATTGGGATGGCGAGCGGGTTTCCGACGGAACCTATTTTTATATCCTGAAATTAACCGGTCAATACGGAGATGAAGTGATAAAAGGCTCCGTGACCATTCTTCGCTGAGTTGTTTTCAACTTTTGCTATTTAAACAGCAGGCGGGCATAAAATCCTGGCTGCGTCAGTTTCTTACGGATAGTATCATCTGTAAACATGGCCGTCAGCATCTGGCTGAGTTCTTTGTTTTTTCGTGCTTTATCTACCACGAGGTTGAATAACCATGCGGAACCTGCAAGATACTGTATCGCCGCCATGGTTTTAAATTCCTGAGAAAATCGTCGATTGATCCGTGCATCATAGGCCTTCAGCGCTTCAGCAGAAAAGTTGTTGCT
>JAPLDG010000124.1:4715-14699 GCA_026391845.1 Bacteroidota bacterium
AGGATGGCTGCGGCAATTTCACCGCTGGCCATAGCGTTACCGATGCCTTCCCCACTGAACGGATCAACCAGGAATGCCGCATCACCCAGCAAGATAAACCGGTGGCCCGACCGCGTTAAATGGTTTGTGCCCAATGGCAGCGTGTGCGCTTCCGGTTTCCCGATGAGCCTGGCATTGCGAAATCTCGGAGAAACGATCGGGTCATTGGAAATAATATCCTGTAAAATCTGTTTCAGGTTTATTTTGCGCTTGATGATCTCATGCTGCATCATGCCAAACCCGGCATTAACTAGTCCTCCGGTGGATGGAAAGATCCAGAAATATCCAGGAAGCAGGTGCTTTAAAAAAATAAGTTCAATATAATTTTCCGGATGGAGCTCCGTGACATTTTCATAGTAGCCGCGAATGCCTGTGCAAAAATGTTTTTTTCATGTTTGTTCACCCTGAAGATGTTTCCTGACTTTTGAGTGAACTCCATCAGCGCCCGCAATGACCTTTCCACGAAATTCATGATGTGTTGTTTTAACCAGGATATAATCCTCGCGGGAAACGACCTCGATCACACTTTCGCCTTCAAAAATCTGGATGTTCTGAAACTTTTGCAGATTTCCAAACATGAAATTATCGAAATCATTTCGTTTGCAAACATAACCCGGCGCAGGCTGATCATTTGTTCCGGAGAGAAAAAAGGGGATATCAATTGCATGATGGTTTGGGGCAATGAAGCGAATGCCCCTGGAAGGAATTTTATCGACATTTGCCAGGAAATCATCGTAAATACCTCCCGGAATCCTTTTCATCACATTCAGTACCTTCCCGCTTAAAGCGTCGCCACACACTTTGTTTCGTGGAAACACATCTTTTTCAAGGATGCCGATTCGAATTCCCTTGTCAGCCAGGTTGAGCGCCAGGGTGCAACCGGCGGGTCCGGCGCCTGCAATCAGGAGATCGAATTCATACTGAGCCATACCAAAACTATTGGTTGCAAACTTAGTGGAATAATCCCGGATTTTTTGCAATTTTGCTGAAACCATTTGCCATGCACAAAGAAGAACGATTCAGGCTTGTTCTCGACTATTTTCTGCAAAATCATCCTGTTGCGGAAACAGAGCTCAGCTATACAGACCCTTACGAATTGGTTGTGGCGGTAATTCTTTCGGCACAATGCACTGATAAGAGGGTCAACATCATCACTCCTCCGTTTTTTCGTGTATTTCCAAACGCCGTTTCCCTTGCTGGCGCTGATCCGGTGGATGTTTTTGAACTGATAAGGAGTTGTTCTTATCCCAACAACAAGACAAAAAACCTGATCGCCATGGCAAAAATGCTGGTTGAAAAATATAACGGTATCCTGCCTTCCGAAGTTGACGAATTGGAGAAAATACCCGGAATTGGCCGGAAAACAGCAAATGTCCTTGCTTCTGTGATTTACAATAAACCAGTTATTGCGGTTGACACGCATGTTTTCCGTGTTTCTGCCAGAATCGGGTTAACAACCAATGCCAAAACACCTTTGCAAACCGAGGAACAACTGATAAAGTTTATCCCGATAAACCTGAGATCCATTGCCCACCATTGGCTGATCCTGCATGGCCGTTATGTTTGTCAGGCCCGCAAGCCCAAGTGTGAAATATGCGGGCTGCAAGCCTTTTGCAAGTTTTATCTGACGAATCAGGCAACATAAAGTTGTTGATAACTCAACATCGTGCATAGAAGTTATTCTCTGCATAATTTCTAATTTTGACGCCTGATACATATTACATCATTTAACTTTTATTGAACTGATTATGTTGAAATTAAACATAGGGGATCCTGCCCCGGATATCGAGGCGTATGACCAGAATGGCCATCCGGTTTCATTGGGGGCTTTCATAGGGAAAAAGGTAGTTCTTTATTTCTATCCCAAAGACAACACGCCAGGCTGCACTGCCGAAGCTTGTAATTTAAGAGATAATTATCAGGATCTCAGCGATAAAGGATTTGTTGTCATCGGTGTCAGCGCTGATGATGAAAAATCGCATAAAAATTTTTCTGAAAAATATGTATTACCTTTTACCCTTATTCCCGATAAAGCAAAAAAAATCATCATGGATTATGGCGTTTGGGGGAAAAAGAAACTTTACGGGAAGGAATATGATGGCATTAACCGGATGACCTTTATCATAGATGAAGTCGGGAAGATAGCCCATATCATTGCGAAAGTTGAAACAAAAAACCATACCGCCCAGATCCTGAAAGCTACGGGGTACTAACATCAATGTAAAGACGCTTCACAGATCGTCTTTGCAAAACCAACAGAAGGAGGAAAATACCATGACAAATGAAGTGAATAAAGAAAAAATGAAGGCGTTACAACTGACGCTGGATAAACTCGAAAAGACTTTCGGAAAAGGTACCATCATGCGGCTTGGAGACAATGCCATTGAAGCAGTAGATGTAATCTCTACCGGATCAATCGGGCTGGATGCTGCTTTGGGAATTGGCGGCCTTCCAAAGGGTCGGGTAATTGAAATTTACGGACCTGAGTCATCCGGAAAGACGACGCTCGCCCTGCATGCGATTGCCGAATCACAAAAAGCGGGGGGCATTGCTGCATTCATCGATGCTGAACATGCGTTTGACAGATTTTACGCACAAAAGCTGGGCGTTGATGTTGAGAATCTTCTTGTTTCGCAGCCTGATAACGGCGAACAGGCACTGGAAATTACCGAAAACCTCATTCGCTCCGGCGCCATTGATATCATTGTAATCGACTCAGTAGCGGCACTCACCCCCAAGAGCGAAATAGAAGGAGAGATGGGGGATTCGAAAATGGGGCTGCAGGCACGATTGATGTCACAGGCACTTCGAAAATTAACAGCAACAATCAGTAAAACTGCGACTTGCTGCATTTTTATCAACCAGCTCCGCGAAAAAATCGGTGTAATGTTTGGCAATCCTGAAACAACAACGGGGGGGAATGCATTGAAATTTTATGCTTCAGTCAGGCTCGATATCCGCCGTCAAACGCAGTTGAAGGAGGGAGATGAAGTTGTCGGAAACCATGTGAAAGTGAAAGTAGTTAAGAATAAAGTCGCCCCCCCCTTCCGGAAGGCTGAATTTGATATAATTTTCGGAGAAGGAATATCCAGAGCTTTTGAGATTATTGACCTTGCCACCGATCTGAATGTAATTAAAAAAAGTGGTTCATGGTTCAGCTATGGAGATACAAAACTGGGTCAGGGGCGGGATGCCGTGAAGAAAATCCTTCAGGATAATCCCGAGCTCGCAGATGAACTCGAAGGGAAAATCAGGGAAGTATTGAATAGCCATGCCTAGCCTGATGAAAAACCTGTTCTGTTGTCTGGTGCTTTGCCTGTTTGCATTTACCGCTTGTCAAAATGGAAGTGATACCTCAGACAGGCAAAAGCAAGACAACGATACCATCCGTTTGAAGCTGGAAATTTTAAACCGGCAAATCGAGGCTGATCAAACAAATCCTGACCTTTATAACAAGCGAGCCAAGTTCTATCTTCTTGATCATCAGTTTGACAAAGCGCTAAAAGATGTACATAAAGCAATTACCATCGATGATGGGAAAGCTGCATCATATGTTTTACTATCGGATATCTATCTGTTAATGGGCAAACCTGACGAAAGCAGGGATGCACTGAATAAGGCCATCAGTAAAAACCCGAAGGATGTTGACGCCCTTTTAAAATTGGCAAAGCTTTTTCTGATTGTCAAGGACTACAAGAACTGTTATGCAACGGTGAATCAGCTGTTAACTATTGACAATGGGAATGCCTCCGCTTTCTTTACCCGGGCAATCGGATTGCTTGAACAGGGAGATACCCTCCGCGCTGTCGACGACCTGAAACATGCAGTTGATAATAATCAGGAGTATTATGATGCGTATGTCCAACTCGGTGAACTTTATTCCATCAAGAAGGACCCGGTGGCCGAACTTTATCTGAAGAATGCTTTGCACATAAGGCCAAAAAGCAGAGAAGCACTTTACATGCTTGGGTTGTTTTATCAGGAAACGGGCAAATATGAACAGGCAATCACAACGTATCAGTTGCTGGCAAATTCGGATACTGCATTTCGGGAAGCGCCATTCAACATTGGTTATATTTACCTTGTCTATCTAAAAGAAAACAAAAAGGCAACCCGGCTACTATGAGGCATATTTTAACCGCGGATATGCCTCTGAATTGTCAGGCGATTACACAAAAGCCTACGAGGACTATCAAAAATCACTGAAGATCAAGGTGAATTATGACAAGGCTGTTGAAGGATTGAACCGACTTGATAAAATCAGGCTGAAAAATTAAATTTCATCCCGGGGTTAAAATAAAATATCATTTTCCTCAGGATATAGAATGCAGTGGATTGCTGATTGGGCGTTGATCAGTTTATATCCATACCGGGTTTCAAACAGTCGCTGACATTCTTTCACCGCATTTTCCTTATAGCTCCTTTGCGGATTCTGATAAAGCAATAGAAAATCCTTCATATCCTGGTAAATATCGGTAAAACATTCAGCAAGACTGCCTTTTACCGGGTCGTTATGACTTTTTTCGTGATTATCAACAAAGTAAAAGAGGTCATTTGCGCCAAACTTGCTGTACAGCAGATTAAACATCGCTTCCCATTGCTCCTCCGTGACATAATGGGCAACAGCATCTTCATCAGTAACCTCAATATCAGGCAATAGTGCACTTTTAAGATAAATCAGCGGTGCAACTTTCTGTAAAAAATTCAGCAATATATGTAACTCATACTCTTCTGCCCGTTCCAGGAACAGGCAGAATTCATTGGCAACCGTAATCATTTCAAGTACTTTAACAGAATATAAAGGATCGTCAACAGGGTTTAATTTGGTTTCTTTCATGAGCTTATAAATTTATTATGTGTATGGTTAAGAGTATTTTAATGAATTAAGTCTCTCTCAGTTATTTTAATATAACGGTTCCTCATTCTTAATTCGCAATGGTTTCCTCATAAGGAGCTCCGACGTTAAAATCATGATACTGAACATTCAAATTCGAACCCACTGTGAATTGAAGTTGCCTGAAGTTTTCTTCAGCTGAGGGATAAAAGTAGCCTGAAACGACGAAGGCGGGGAAAATCAGGTTGTCGTTTTTTATAATGAGGCTGAATCCCAAACCGCTGAAGAGCGGAACCGTGTTCCATTGTTTTTTCTTTGGAACGGTCACCCCGGCTTGAAAATTCATCATCACAGCAACATGGAATCCATAAAAATACCAAGGGGTGTAGCAAACTGATTCAATTTTTCCTGATATGATGGTTGATCCGCTAAAATAGGACGGGTTGTAAATTTTGTCTATCTTGAAATCCAGGTTTGCATCATAATCCTCGAAATTGTTTGATCTCGAATTGAAAGCGTACCGGTAATCACCTGAGAAAAATGTTCTGAATTTGTACTTTTTGTTTGTTGTTTTTAGCAATGGAGTGAAATAGCGAAGGTTACATTTAACGACTGCATCTTCGAACGAGGAGTGATTGAAAAAGCCGCCAAATTTAATAGAAGCGCTGAGGTAGCCGAACTTGTCGAAGAAATTTCCGGCAGACACTACCATGCCGGTGTACAGTCGCGTGTAAAAATCGACCTGATCGGCTCCAACGGTTAGTTGGAACAAGTGACCGTATGGCAGATTTTCGATTTTTCCAAAATCACGGATAAAATCCGTAAGATAATAGTTGTTTCCTGAAACAGAAAGAGCGGTCAGAACTTGTAACCGATTGTAATAAACCCTGTTAGAGTCAATTGTGACTGTTGGCCTTGATGAATAGTCCTTGCGATATACCGCTGCAGTCAACACTGCACGAGATGTTTTTTCAGGTCCTTTCAACAGATAAGCCCGGCCGAGCCAAATTCCCACATTGCTGGCATCCGAGTTTATTCTAATGTCTGCATTCATTTCACTAACATCTTCTTCCCATGAAGTGTATGCTCCACCAGCCCATTTCGTCAGGTTGGTGAGGAATGACCTGTCAAACCGAAGAAGCAGGTTTCTATTGCCGGTATTATCGGCGTTATAACCTACAGTTGCGTTAATGAAAGAGCCTCCAATGTTGGAATAGGTGTAGGAAAGCCCTTCAAAAACTGCAAAGGGAGACCGGTATAAGTTTGTCGAAAATTGTGTTGTAAGCAAGTCGCCGAAGCCCATGCAATTTGCATCATAAACCCGAAACCCCACTTACTGTGGTGTGATCATGGGGATATCCACTCCGATCGACCACACATCTTTTGAAACCACAAACAAGTCAACGGAATCACTTTCCGGCGTTGATTGAACCACTATGATATGGGTATTGTCAATGGAAGACATATTTCTCAAAATCCGCTCATTATCGGCGAGAACAGCCGGAATTAGCTTATCTCCTTTTTTAATAAGGAGATTTCTCCGGATCACATATTTTCGGGTATTAATATGGACACTATTCAATGTTTTTCCGATTCCCGTCACAGTTTGCCGCCCCGTATCATAAACACTGGCACCGAATGGTGGTAAAATTTTTATGGTGATGTTCCTGATAATCTTACCTTGAAACTTATCAAATGGTTTATTGCTCTTTAAAACCTGGAGGGTGTCAGGCAAATTGGATTGTTTTGGCACCACAAACGCCATATAATAGAGTAATTGAGTGATTTTATTTCTGGCCAGCTTTTTATAGACCGTATCATAAAAAATCTGAGAATTCTGATAAGACCCGACTTTATTCCTGTCCGCTTTCGGCTGACGAATTATATAAAATGTGTCACGAGGGACCGTAATGGAACTGTTTTTTGAGAGTATATACCGTCCTTTCCTGATAAAGACTGTGTCTTGCAGCATATGACAATCTTCTGTCTCTGTTATTGGAAATGAATTTCCATGACCATTTGAAACCAGTGGGGACCAAGCAACTAAAAGAAGAAGGACCAATTTGATAAAAATCAGGTTTGGATGATCGGAACCACGAATTACAAACCTTTTAAGGAGCATTTATTTAAGCTTCATGGAAGCGATTATGTCTGCAATTTTTTCATTCAGACGAAGTTCTGTTTTATCAAATTCTGCTACATGCATCAATTTTTCACGGACTCCAAAGTAGAATTTAATCTTGGGTTCTGTTCCGGATGGGCGGACACTGATTATGCTTCCGTCTGCCAAAACGAACTGAAGTACGTTTGATTTTGGCAGATTGATTGGTTTTTCTTTACCGGTTGAAAGATCTTTTTCCTTGAGAAGGAGATAGTCCTTGATGATCAATACTTTGGAATTGTTGATGGTTGCAGGAGGTGTGTTTCTGTATTCAACCATCATCTGCTGAATTTCCTCTGCCCCACTTTTTCCTTTTCGCGTTACTGAAATAAGACCTTCCTTGTAAAAACCATATTTCTGATAGATTTCCAGAAGCAGATCAAAAAGAGATTTTCCGGAATCTGCCATCCAGGCTGCTGTTTCGGCAATCAATGCACAAGCACTGACAGCATCTTTATCACGTACAAAATCACCAATCAGGTAGCCATAACTCTCTTCGCCGCCAACGATATACCGCTTTGAGCCTTCATTCTGCCTGATCACATCGGCAATGAATTTAAATCCGGTAAGGCATTCAAAATACTCGATGTCAAATGATGCTGCAATTTCCGAGAGCAGTTTTGTAGTGACAATAGTGGAGACGATGAATTCGTTTCCCTGGAGTTTTCCAAGTTCTTTCCAGCGAAGAAGGATGTAGTAAAAAAGCAACGCTGCCGTTTGATTTCCATTGAGAAGCGTCATATCCTTTTTATGATTTCTGATGGCAATCCCGACACGGTCTGCATCTGGATCGGTTGCCATGACCAGGTCGGCATGTATCTCATCTGCCAGATTAATTGCCATGTTGAGTGCATCGTGCTCCTCCGGGTTGGGGGAACGAACCGTTGGGAAATTGCCATCCGCAACAGCTTGTTCTTTCACCATATGAATATTTTCAAATCCAAACCTCGCCAAAATATCAGGGACAAGTTTACGGCCACAACCATGCAAAGGAGTATAGACTATTTTAAGTGCTTTCTGGCGCCTGATGGAATCAGGAGATAGAGACAGTGCCTGAACCCGATCAAGGTAGAGCTTGTCTAATTCGGCTCCGATACTCAGGATGTTTTCTTTCAAACCAGTCCATTTCACATCATCAATGGAGGTGATTTTCTGAACTTCTTTGATTACATTTTCATCATGTGGTGCAATCATTTGAGCGCCATCGTCCCAGTAAGCTTTATATCCATTGTACTCCTTGGGGTTGTGAGATGCAGTAACCATCACGCCACTCTGGCAGCCAAGTTGTCTGATTGCAAAGGAGAGTTCCGGGGTAGGACGAAGATCATCAAAAAGAAAAACCTTGAATCCATTGGCAGACAGCACTTCGGCAACAATCTGTGCAAAATATTTGCTGTTGTTCCTGCTATCATGTGAAATGGCCATTTTTATGGGATTCAGCGACGGAAACATCATCTTGAGATAATTTGCAAGCCCCTGAGTCGCCATACCCACCGTGTATTTATTCATGCGGTTTGTTCCAACCCCCATGATGCCCCGAAGGCCGCCGGTTCCAAATTCCAAATCACGGTAAAAAGAATCGGTTAATTCTGTTTGGTTTGTTTCAATTAATTTTTCTACCGCAGCTTTGGTTTCTTTATCAAAACTGCCAGATAACCATGCTTTTGCACGTTCCAAAACGGTCAATTCTTTCTCCATAGGTATGATTGTTAAAAATTTCCTTTGTAAATCTTGGTTTTTAATGCATCCTGTCAATACAATCCTTCACACTGTCTCGCCAGTAAGGTATTTCAATCTGGAAACGGTGCTTAATTTTTGTTTTGTTAAAAACACTGTAAAATGGCCGGACTGCAGGTAACGGGTAGTCTTTGGTTTCGATCGGATTGATTTTACAATTGATTCCGCTGAATTCGATGATTGTTTTGGCAAAATCGAACCAACTTGCAACACCTTCGTTCGAGAAATTAAACACTTCCACTCCGATAAAAACAGGCTTTTGTTGTATGATGTCCAGGATCGTTTTTGCGAGGTCGCGTGCATATGTCGGAGTGCCGGTCTGGTCAAAAACAACATTCAGCTGCCCACGTTCTTTCCCGTATTTCATGATCGTTTTGATGAAATTATTGCCAAATTCCGAATAGAGCCATGAGGTTCTGATGATCAGTGCTTTATTGGCATAAGATTGCACCTGTTGTTCGCCGGCATGTTTGCTTTTGGCATAGAGTGAAACCGGGTTGGTGGGATCGTCTTCCATATATGGTTTATGTCCTTTCCCATCGAAAACATAGTCCGTTGAAATATGAATCAGCACGGAATTATATTTTGAAGCCATACGTGCGAGATTTCCAACAGCTGTTGCATTGATCAGAAATGCGAGATTGTCCTCCTGCTCAGCTTTATCTACCGCCGTATAAGCGGCACAGTTGATGATAAAGGCAGGTTGCTCAATTCTGACAAGAGCTTCAACATCTGGTTCTTTGGTAATGTCCAGTTCGGCAACATCTGTAAATATGAATTCAGCATCAGGATATGCCGGGGCAAGGATTCTCAATTCATTGCCAAGCTGGCCATTGGAACCGGTAACAAGGATTTTCATAAAGGCAGTTAAGTGAGGTTATCAGATGATCGATTTGAAATAGTCAATGGTTTTCACCAAACCTTCATCCAGCATGATTTTCGGTTCCCATCCAAGTTCTTTTTTTGCCAGTGAGATGTCAGGCTGACGCTGTGTGGGATCATCAGCCGGCAGTGGCATGTGGATGATCTTCGATTTAGAGCCTGTGAAGTAGATGACTTTTTTCGCCAATTCAAGCATGGTGAATTCATTCGGATTTCCGATGTTAACAGGCCCGGTAAAGTCTTCTCTTGAATTCATTAATCTTGTCATTCCCTCCAGCAGGTCGTCAACATAACAGAAACTTCTTGACTGGGAGCCATCTCCATACATCGT
>JAPLDG010000323.1 GCA_026391845.1 Bacteroidota bacterium
GTCGAACCTGGCAACGCCGGCCTGGGTGCCGATCCATTTGAGGTTGTTCCCGTCAACGGCCACACCGTTGACATTGATCGACGGAAGGCCATTGGCTGTGGTGTAGTTTGTGAATTGTTGCGCCTGGACGACCGATCCTGTAAGCGTCAGAATGATAAGCAGCAGGTAGCTGAAAAACGGTTTCATGATGTTATCTTTTAAGTTATTTGATAAGAATAATTTTTTTACTGAATGATTCTGACCGGTTCGTCACGACCGAAAGATAATAAATTCCTTCATGCAACCCGGATAGATCAAGAAGATAATTGTTGTTCGAAGAAAAAACCACCTTGCCGAGCATGTTGCAAACCCTGGTTTCGAACAACCTGTTTTCCAAACCGGTTGAACTGATCCGGATGAATCCTGTTGTCGGGTTTGGGTAAACCGTTCCTGCTATTCCGTCAGCTGCTTCACCGATGCCAACAAATACGAACGGATCGGACATCGGGGATTGGCAGCCTGCGCCATCGGTAACCTGGACCTGGTAAGAACCGGGAACCGATATTTCGAGATATCGACCGGTCGCCCCTGAGATAAGACCGCCGTTCACAAACCATTGATTTCCCACGGTAGAGCTCGACATCAGGGAATCACCGCTGATGGTAATCACCGGGGTGGCAGGCACCCCATTGACATAACAGGAGGTATATCGCCGGGCATTCGTAACGGTACCACTAATTGTTTTTGACCACACAACTGCTTGATTTGAATCAATTTCATAAATGTATCCCGACAGCGACATGGTAATCAGGGTGTTCCCGTTTGGCAATTGCTGTGAATGGCCCTCATTCTGGGTAGGTGTTCCGCTATAGGTGTGCCTCCATGTATAGGAAGGCGGTTCGTAAGCCGTTCCGGGTGTAATGGAATAATTGTATCCGTTATAGGGTGGGTTGATGATGTCGATGCATGTTTTATTGCCGCTACCCCCTTTATTGTTAAATCCGACCAGGGAATTTGCCCGGGGGCAGTCCATCGGAACCCAGTGCGCATTGTGAACCACATTGAATATCGTGGTGCCTGATGCCTGATAAGCAGACGGGTTGCCCCATCTGTAAAGGAAATCACCGCCCTTTCCCGAATTTCCCCCCGTGTGTCCCGCTGCTTCAGCCGTGGTTGTACTGTGGTCAATCACATATAATTCGTTCATGTTGTGAGAGGAGAATGTGATCTGATCGAGGGCTTCATTGTAATCGATCCCGTTCACATGCATCCAGTCTTTCGTGGTTTTATAATTGATATTGAGCAATCCGGGATGCTCAACAACGGAGGTCACATAGTTGCTTTTAGCCGGGTATAAACTCTGACAAAGATGATCCCAGGCGTGCCATTCCCATACCACGATTCCTCCGGTTGCGCCGGAAGGCTGAATCTCCACTATTTTATCGGGCCACATGGTGATGCTTTGTGAGCACCCTGCCGCTGAGACCTCTGCGGCGGTTTTCAACTCATACGAGATCAGCAGGACATTCCCGTTGGGCATCGGATGGATATCATGATGTGTGCAGTAGGTTGTGGTGGAATAGACAAAATCCCAGATAACATTTCCATTCCAGTCAACCTTCTGGACCTGGCCGCAAATAGGGCCGCCCGTGAAAGAATTCCCCGACCGGGCGACTGTTCGCAGTACCACCCCACCGGGCAACAGATAAGAAGAGTATCCCGTGGGGGCGCTGGCAGAAAAGGTCCATGTGTGGTAAGTGTTTCCAATCAGATCAACCAGATAGGCCTTGCCAGACTTGGGACTGTAGAAAGTGTAGTCACCATAACTGCCTGCCTGGATGTTTACCCCTGATATCATTGTAAAGAGAAGCAGTAGCTTTAAGAAAATCCGGTTCATAAGTTTAACGTTTTCAAGTTTGGTAAATCATTTGAATTTTGAATAATTACAGTCTGATGCCAATTATCCGGGTACAATATTAATGCTGGTTGTTGAATTCGTTGTTACGAAATTTTATTAAAATTGTATGATATTTAAAGATGCAAAATCGTGTTGTTTCTGAAATGTTATCGGTGCTTACTCTTTGACAATCTTTATGTTATATGTCTGGCTACCCCTTACTGCCCGAATGAAATAGAGCCCCGGCGCGGAATTTCCCAGGGAGATCTCTTTCCTGACCAGTCTCTGAAAAACTCCTCTGTAAACAATATCCCCATGCATGGACATGACCTGTACAAGGGTGGTGGCGCACTCCCTGCCATCGCTGATCTCCAAAGTTATCTTTCCGGAGGTGGGATTGGGATATGCCTTGAAGAATATCTCTTCAGGACCACCCTGACTTTCAGCTCCCAAATTGTGTCCAACAGCGGGTAGCGGGGCGGAGGAGGTGGTGCAGTATTCATTTGTCAGGGAGATGTATGCCCGGAGATACCCGCTCTGATATACAGCGGCGGATGGAATAAAACTGATCGACTGACCTGCGATCAGCGTCGCACTTCCCCCTGCTTCCACTTGAAAAGGACCGCCGATTCCTCCCACTGTGATCATGGTCTTTGCGTTAAAACAGGATGACTGGCCACTTGCTATGGTCGAGTCTGCCAATATCAAATTGACTGGCACCAGTGATTCAACCACGATTTCGAGGTCGGGGGAGGCAATCCCGTTCCCGCAGGCGTTGGTTCCATGGACGGAGATTGTTCCCGATGAGGCAGTGTCAGAATAACTCACAACAATGGTGTTGGTGTTGTCTCCCCCGGTGATGATGGCTCCTGACGGAAGAGACCAGTGATATTCTGTGGCATAATCTATCGCCGTAATGCTGTATGTAATTCCGGATTGTCCCTGCTGAACGGAAGCCGGTCCTGTGATATTGCCCGCTGGCAAGGGCAACGGGTCAACATTTACCGGTACGCTGCCGCTTTTGCTGCACCCGGTGGAAGAAATGGTCTCCACCAGGAAATATTCCGTTGACACAACCGGTGATACGAAGGGGTTCGCCTGATTGGACGAAAATCCTGCCGGTAAGGAAGTCCAGCTATAGATATTGCCTGAAACTGCTGCTGAACCGATTTGGGTTGACGAACCCTCGCAAATATTGCGTTTTGATCCAGCATTGGCGCCCGGAAGCGGGTTGACGGTTACGGTGACAGAATGGCTGGCATTGCAACCGGTCGCCGTTACGGTCTCAATAATGGTGTAGGTAGTCGTTTGGGCAGGACTCACTATGGGATTGGCAGCTGTTGAAGTAAATCCTGAAGGAACGGAGGTCCAGCTGTAGGTGCTTCCCGCAACTGCTGCAGCTCCGATCTGGGTTCCCAACCCGGTACAGATAGAACGGTTGGCTCCTGCAACGGCAGCAGGCTTCGGGTTGACGATTACGGTAACGTTGTTGGATGCAGAGCATGGGCCATTGGTGATCGTAGCGGTATAGACAGTAGTAATGGTAGGGCTCACCGTGGGATTTTGTAACGTCGAAGTAAAACCTGCCGGACTTGAACTCCAGCTATAGGTATAAACAGCGCCACTAACAGCCGTTACATTTAACTGCGTTGAATTGCCTGCACACAGGGTTGTTGGGGTTGCAGTTGCAGCAGCAACATAGGAACCGGTTACAAAGCAGGGAGGATAGCGAAAGGCTTGCGGAACGATACCTCCTGCAGATTTACTCCACACCTGAACCTGACTTGCATTGATTTCATAAATCAATCCTGACTGAGCGATGCAAACCAACATGTTTCCATTTGGCAACTGCTGGGAGCTACCCATGTCCTGGGTGGCGGTGCCACTATAGGTATGTCGCCAGGTGTAGGTTGAGGGAGTATATGCTGAACCCGCGGTTATGGAATAATTATATCCGGTGTAAGGCGGTGTGAAAATATCAACACATGATTTAGTGCCGGTGCCACCTTTATTGTTGAATGCACACAAGGAATTCGGGTAGGTTGGATTGGTTGAGGGAATCCAATGCGCATCATGCACCACATTGAAAATTGTTGTTCCCGCTGTTTCGTAGGCGGCAGGATTGCCCCACCGGTAAAGGATATCCCCTCCCTTCCCCGAATTTCCTCCCGAATGTGTTGCTGCCTGGGCCGTGGTCGTACTATGATCGATCACATATACTTCATTGAGAGTGTGTGAACTGAAAACGATCTGATCCAGCGCAGGGTTATAATCAATGCCATTCACATGCATCCAGTCTTTGGTGGTCAGGTAATTGATGTTGAGCAGTTCAGGATGGTCGGCCGGCAATCCATAGCTGGGTTTGGTGGCATCGTAATGCTGAACCAGGTGATCCCAGACATGCCATTCCCACACGACGGTTCCTCCGGATGTTCCGGAAGGCTGGATCTCCACAATTTTATCCGGCCACATGACGATGTTCTGGCTGCAACCGGCTGCGGTGACCTGTGCGGCTGTCTTCAGTTCATAGGCGATCAGCAATACATTCCCATTAGGCATGGCATGAACATCGTGGTGAGAGCAGTAGCTTGTGGTTGAATAAACATAGTCCCACAGGATGTTCCCATTATAGTCAACTTTTTGTACTTCACCGGAAACAGGGCCTCCTGTAAAGGAATTCCCGGAATGATTAACAGTTCTTAAAACGACTCCGCCCGACAACAGATAGCTTGAATAACAGGTTGATTTAGTGAAAGTCCAGGTGTGGTAAGTTGTTCCCGTCAGATCAACAAGATATGCTTTCGTCCCGTTTTGCGCAGCGTAGAAGGTATATCCGTCGTAGGTCTGCGATTTTCCCAAAAAGGATGAAGTGAAAAAAAGAAAACCAAGGGCAATGGATAGAAAAGTCACTGTGGAGCTGCTTTGCAATGGGAATGAGTTTTTCATAAATCCTGATTAAAGGTGTTAGGAGCGGCATTTCCTGATCAAGACAAACAACATAACAACGGGTTGCCTGCATCTGATTTCAGATAAAATGGGGTTTTTCAGGAGAGATTTTTTGATTATCCGCTTCCATGTAGCAACTCCTGACGAGAAAGGTAAATTTGAAAATGATTTCGAAAGCCGGGAAATCGGTAAAGAATAATTATTCACCGGTGAATATCTGTCATGTGCCCGTACCGGAGGGGCCGTGCACCGGGGGGAATCAGTTGTAATGCACCGAAATCGTGAATGGGGCGGAGGCCAGATAGGTTCCGTTTTTAACCGCCTCAGTGAACAATATATTCAGTCGCAAGCTGATCACATCAAAAGAAACAGACTGATATTGATCAAAACTTAAACTGTAGCGAACTTTCTGTTCGCTGTTCGCACTTCTCAAAACGGGTTGCAATCCTTCGATGCTCACATCAAAACAACTGTTGCTCCCGTTTTTCAACAGAAACTGCGTACCGTCTGAAGATGAAAGTGACATGCCGGCAATGTCGTCGGGGCTTACAATACAACTTTTTATGCTGGCAGAACAACTCAGCTGAGCGATTGAAGCGTTGGCCAGCAGGATTAAACAGACGATCAACGCACCGGCAAATGCCTGGATCCGGTTTTTTCTTTCGGGTTTCATGCGTCGTACTGTTTCATCACTGATTTTGCCCTTTGTTTAATTTCCGGCATTGAAGTCAACATAGAAAAAATCGAGCCAAAATGAATTGGTTGATTAAATGGCTGATATGTTGTTTGTTATAAAATCACAACACAGGATGAACGTCTCAATTTTAGACGATGTTCTTTATTTTGGAAATCATCCGGCAATGCTGCAGGGACACGCCATAGCGTGTCCCTACGACGACATCGCGGTTGCACGTAGGGACATGCCATGGCCTCATACCAACATGATTGTGATCAACCATTTTATTTGTGAAGATGTTAACGATAATTGAAAAATTTATTTATCTTTGTCAAGAATAATTCTAAATAATGGACAGGAGTTTTTTTCCTTCAGATTACATTCCGGTGCTGGTGCAATCGTTTGTAGCTTTTGGTTTTGTATTGGTCACCATGCTGGCAACCCATTATATCGGGGGCAAGCGCAAGAAGTTTCACACGGTCCGGAAGGACCAGAATTTTGAGTGTGGCATCGAAATAAAAGGGAATGCACGTTTCCCTTTTTCCGTCAAGTATTTTTTGATCGCCATCCTCTTCGTGCTCTTTGATGTGGAAATAATTTTTTTCTATCCCTGGGCCATTAATTTCAAAGAGTTTGGCTGGGATGGATTTTGGGAAATGCTTTTATTCCTTGGATTCCTGCTGTTCGGATTCTGGTACATTATCAAAAAAGGTGCACTTAACTGGGAGGATTAACAAAAAGCAAAATGCAAAATCCAAAGTTAAAATGCAAACACCTGGGAATAGTTGTTGTAGAACAAAATTTTGATATTTGACGTTGCATTTTGCATTTAGAATTCGTTTGAATGGAAACTAAGATTCCCACATACAGCAAAGCCGACCCACCCGATGGATATTCTGCTCCCGGAATCTTTGCGACAACGCTCGACAAGGTGATCGGACTTGCCAGAAAGAATTCCATCTGGCCATTGCCATTTGCTACTTCATGCTGTGGAATCGAATTCATGGCAACCATGGGGGCACATTATGATCTGGGGCGGTTCGGTGCCGAGCGGCTTAGCTTTAGCCCGCGGCAGGCCGATCTGCTCATGGTGATGGGAACGATAGCAAAAAAAATGGCGCCGGTCATTCAGCAGGTCTATATCCAGATGGCCGAACCACGCTGGGTGCTTGCCGTGGGTGCATGCGCGTCAAGCGGGGGAATATTCGATACATACAGCGTTCTTCAGGGAATCGATCGCGTGGTTCCCGTTGATGTTTACGTACCGGGATGCCCGCCCCGTCCCGAGCAGATCATCGATGGCTTTATGAAAATACAGGATCAGGTGGCCAGGGAATCATTGAGACGACGTTACTCCCCGGAGTACCGCGAACTATTGGCATCCTATGGCATATGATCTTAAAGACGCACTTCAGTGCGTCTAAACTATAGATAGATGGAAAACACATATATAACCGATCATCTGCAGAAGCGCTTTACCCACGATATCCTCGAAACGGACACGGCCGGGGATATCCTCACCGTCATCGTCACTTCGCCGGTAATTCATGATGTGATCAGTTTCCTGAAGGACAATGAAAATATGAACTTCACCTTCCTCACCGATTTGTGCGGCATTCACTATCCTGACCGCGGGCTGCCGCTTGGGGTTGTTTACCACCTGCACAATCTGACGGAGAACAAGCGCATCCGCATCAAAACATTCGTTACACTGAATGACCCGGAAGTGCCAACCGCAACCGACCTGTTTTCAGCAGCCAACTGGATGGAGCGGGAAACCTTTGATTTTTACGGGATTAACTTTACAGGACATCCAAACCTGAAACGGATTTTAAATGTAGAATACATGGATTTTTTCTCGATGCGTAAGGAATATCCGTTGGAACCGACGAGGGAAGATAAAGATGACAGATATTTTGGAAGATAAGCAATATACAACCCTCAACCTCGGCCCTACCCATCCGGCCACACATGGCATTTTCCAGAATGTGCTGAAGATGGATGGAGAGCAGATCATCGATGCCGAACAAACCATCGGCTACATTCACCGTGCCTTTGAAAAGATAGCCGAGCACCGGCCTTTTTACCAGATTACCCCGCTTACCGACCGGCTAAACTATTGTTCCTCGCCCATCAACAACATCGGATGGCACATGACGGTTGAGAAACTGCTGGGCATCAAATCCACCAAGCGCATCGATTATATGCGCATCATCCTGATGGAGCTGGCGCGCATTACCGACCATCTTGTGTGCAACAGCGTGATCGGTGTTGACAGTGGCGCCCTCACCGGTTTCATCTATGTTTTTCAGGAGCGAGAGAAGGTGTATGAGATATATGAAGAAGTTTCCGGCGCACGGCTTACCACCAACATGGGGCGCATCGGTGGCTTTGAGCGGGACCTGTCGCCAGCTGCCATAAAAAAGATCAGGGAGTTTCTCGATCACCTTCCCAAAGTGTTGCATGAGTTTGAGAAACTTCTGATGCGCAACCGCATTTTCATGGACCGTACCATCGGGGTGGGCCCTATCAGCGGGGAACGCGCGCTAAACTATGGCTTTACCGGGCCTAACCTCCGGGCGGCGGGCGTGGATTATGATGTTCGGGTGATGACACCATACAGCAGCTACGACGATTTTGAATTTGTCATTCCCGTCGGAACACAGGGAGATACCTACGACCGTTTCTGTGTGAGGCAGCAGGAGATCTGGGAAAGTGTAAAACTGGTGCGCAACGCCCTCGAAAACCTTCCGGAAGGTAGTTTTCATGTGGACGTTCCGCAGTATTATCTGCCTCCAAAAGAGGCTGTTTACTCAAAAATGGAGGCCCTGATCTGGCATTTTAAAATTGTCATGGGTGAAATTGATGTCCCGGTTGGGGAAGTATTTCATTCCGTGGAAGGTGGAAATGGCGAACTGGGGTTTTACCTGGTAAGCGATGGCGGCAGAACACCGTTTCGGTTGCATTTTCGGAGACCGGGTTTTATTTACTATCAGGCATACCCTGAGATGATCCGCGGTGGTGTGCTGTCGGATGCCATTCTGACCATGAGTAGTATGAATGTAATAGCAGGAGAACTGGACGCATAAAAACATGAAGCACAGCAACATCATCAATCACCCTCAGTTTACCAGGGAAGGCAGGCCGGTGGCTTTCTCCCCGAACATATTGAATAAGGTGCAAAGCCTCATGAACCGTTATCCCGAAGGCGGACAGAAATCGGCGTTGCTGCCGGTTTTACATATCGCGCAGGAGGAACTTGGGGGATATCTCTCTGTTGATGTGATGGATTACGTGGCTGCCTTGCTTGGCATCCAGCCGATAGAAGTGTATGAAGTGGCCACATTTTATTCAATGTTTTATCTCGACAAAATGGGAAAATATGTCATAGAAGTTTGCCGGACAGGTCCCTGCGCCATATCGGGAGGCGAACAGATACTGGCTCATCTTCAGGATGTTCTGGAGATCCAGCCCGGTGAAACCACCCCCGACGGGGTCTTCACCCTCAAAGAGGTGGAGTGCCTTGGCTCATGTGGTACCGGACCCGTGATGCAGGTAAACACCGAATATTATGAGAAGCTTACACCTGGCAAAGTTGACAGGCTTCTGGAAGAGCTGAGGGAGTACGCAAACAAAAACAAACCGGGCGATTCGACATGGGTGAAAAAATTCTGTTAGCCAACATTGACATTCCGGGTATCCGGGGATTTGACGTTTACCGCGCCAACGGCGGATATGCTGCCGTGGAAAAGGCCTTGCTGGAGATGACAGCGGCTCAGGTAAGCGCTGAGATCAACCGGTCGGGTTTGCGGGGCAGGGGAGGCGCCGGTTTCCCGACAGGGCTGAAATGGAGTTTTCTCGACCGTAAATCGGACAAGCCGCGCTACCTCGTTTGCAACGCCGATGAAAGCGAACCGGGCACCTTCAAGGACCGCTATCTGATGCATCATTTGCCGCACTTGCTCATTGAAGGTCTCATCATCTCCAGCTTTACCCTTGGTGTTAATACTTGTTACATATACATCCGCGGAGAATTCAAATACCTTGTCGGGATTCTTGAAAACGCAATCAGGGAAGCACGTCAGCATGGTTTTCTTGGGGAACACATCCTGGGAACCGATTTCTCCCTGAACATTTATGTCCATCCGGGCGCCGGTGCCTATATCTGTGGTGAGGAAACAGCCCTGCTCGAATCACTGGAGGGCAAACGCGGAAATCCCCGCATCAAACCGCCATTCCCCGCGTTCAAAGGGTTATATGGCTGCCCCACGGTAGTGAACAACGTGGAAACCCTTGCGACCGTTGGTCCCATCGTCAACATGGGCGGAGATGTGTATGCGAAGATCGGAAGGGGAAAAAGTACCGGCACCAAACTCATATCTGCCTGCGGAAACATCAACAACCCCGGGGTGTATGAAATCGAAATGGGTCTTCCGGTCGAGGATTTTATCTACTCCCCGGAGTATTGCGGAGGCATTGCCCGCGACAAGTATTTAAAAGCAGTGATCCCCGGCGGTTCTTCGGTGCCCATTCTCCCGGCCGACCTGATTCTGAACACAGCCAAAGGTGAAAAGCGGCTGATGACCTACGAATCGCTGGCCGAGGGTGACTTTGAAAGCGGCACCATGCTGGGCTCAGGAGGATTTATTGTGTATGACGAAGATGCCTGCATCGTGCGCAACACCTGGAATCTGACCCGGTTTTACCACCATGAATCGTGCGGCCAATGTTCGCCCTGCCGCGAAGGAACAGGCTGGATGGAGAAAGTGCTGTACCGTATTGAACATGGGCAGGGCAGGATGTCTGACATCGATTTGCTCGTTCGGGTGGCGAAAAATATCGAAGGAAATACGATTTGTCCGCTCGGCGATGCCGCAGCGTGGCCGGTTGCCAGCGCCATCAGACATTTCAGGCATGAGTTTGAAGAACATGTGCTGCATCCGGCGGCAGTCCTGGAAAAGGAACGGAGCTTGATCAAGTTTTTTTGACTTTGCATTTTGCATTTTAACTTTGCATTTTGCATTTAAATTTTTACCAAGGATTTAACCTACAATGCTGAAAGTAACCATAGACAACATTTCCATCGAAGTGGAAGAGGGAACGACCATCCTCAACGCGGCCCGTAAAATCGGCGGCAAGGTTGTTCCACCGGCCATGTGCTACTATTCGAAGCTGAAAGGTTCCGGCGGAAAATGCCGTACCTGTCTGGTAAAGGTGGCACAATCGTGTACCAAGGATACACGTCCGATGTCAAAACTGGTGGCTTCATGCAGCACGCCGGTCCAGGATGGCATGGTGGTGCAGAACCTCACCTCTCCTGAAGTCATTGAGGCACGGAAAGGCATTGTTGAGTTTCTCCTGCTCAACCATCCGCTCGATTGTCCGGTATGCGACCAGGCAGGCGAGTGCGACCTTCAGGACCTGAGTTTTGGTTATGGTATGGAGGAAACCGCCACCGATGATGAACGCCGCGAATATCCCATGACCGATATCGGCGAAAACATCAAACTGCACATGAATCGGTGCATCCTTTGCTACCGTTGTGTTTACGCCGCCGACCAGCTCACGGATAAACGGCTGCACGGCGTTCTTTACCGCGGCGATGTTTCAGAAATAAGTACATTTATCAATCAATCCGTGACAAATGAATTCTCCGGAAATATCATCGATGTTTGTCCTGTCGGGGCGCTGACCGACAAAACATTCCGGTTTAAAAGCCGGGTCTGGTTTCTCAATCCGATGAATGCACACCGCGAATGTACCCGGTGTTCCGGAAAAGTTGCCGCCTGGATGTTCGGAAACGAGATTTTCCGCATCACGGGCCGGAAAGATCAGTTTGGCGAGGTGGAAGAGTTTATCTGCAACGAATGCCGCTTTGAAAAGAAAGATATCAACGACTGGGTCATTGATGGCCCGCGTCACATCAAACGGCAGTCGGTCATTTCAGCCAACCATTATGAAGAGACGAAAAAGCAGTCATTGATAGACCCGATTGAAGGGAAAATGCATGAACAAAAATAAAGTTTAAATCAAAATGCAAAATGCAAAGACAAATATTAAAATGATAATGCTGCATCAGTTATTTCGGGGGCTTTGCATTTTAACTTTGCATTCTGCACATTGAATTTTTTAGATTGATGGCAACACAAATTATTATCAAGACCATACTCGCCAGCTTCATCCTGTTGCTCAGCCTCGTCGTGGCTATGTATTCGACGTTGATTGAAAGAAAGGTTGCCGGCTGGTTCCAGGACCGGCACGGGCCGAATCGCACCGGTCCCTGGGGGCTGCTTCAACCGCTGGCGGATGGAGTGAAACTCTTCTTCAAGGAGGAGTTCATGCCCGCTTCGGCCGACAAATTTCTCTACATTCTGGGTCCTTCGCTCACCATGTTTGTGGCGCTCCTTACCAGTGCCGCCATTCCCTGGGGACCCGACCTGGTGATCAACGGAGTTGCTTATCCCATGCAGGTAGCAGATGTAAATATCGGGATCCTATACGTCTTTGCCATCCTCTCCATCGGTGTTTACGGCATCATGATCGGAGGATGGGCCTCCAACAATAAATACGCGCTGCTTGGCGCTGTGCGGGCATCTTCACAGATGATCAGCTACGAACTGGCCATGAGTTTATCGATCATTACCATTGTGATGATGACCGGTTCACTCAGCATGCGCGACATTGTGGCTCAACAGCAGGGTTTCAGCTGGAATATCTTCTATCAGCCCCTGGGATTCCTGATCTTCCTCATCTGTGCGTTTGCCGAAACCAACCGGTCTCCTTTCGATCTGCCCGAATGTGAAACAGAACTGGTCGGGGGATATCATACCGAGTACAGCAGCATGAAACTCGGATTTTATCTTTTTTCCGAATACATCAACATGTTCATCTCCGGCGCTGTGATGGCCACGCTGTTTTTGGGTGGCTACCACTTCCCCGGACTGGATAAACTGGGACTTTCACCGAATGTTTTTGCCTTCGTGAGTTTCATGGTACTCTTTGCCAAAATTACCTTTTTCGGTTTTATCTTCATGTGGATTCGATGGACACTCCCTCGTTTCCGCTATGACCAGCTGATGAAACTCGGCTGGAAAAGCTTGATACCACTGGCAATATTGAATGTGGTTATTACAGGAGTTGTTATATTGCTTAATCAATAAAAAATGCAAAATGCAGATTGCAAAGTTAAAATGCAAAACATGGGAGATAGCTGACGAAGTGTTGAAATTTTGATAATTGACTTTGCAATTTGCCCTTTGAATTATTAATAATGAAAAACCTGACCAATCGATCGAAAATAGTTTCCAATAAACAAATGTCTTTCCGGGAGAGGATATATTTCCCGGCCATACTGAATGGAATGCGCATTACCTTTGGACACCTGTTCCGCAGAAAGACAACGGTGCAGTATCCTGAAGTAACCCGGCAGTTCTCAGATATATACCGGGGGAAACATGTGCTGAAACGGGATGATCAGGGGCGGGAGCGGTGTACCTCCTGCGGACTCTGTGCCGTAGCGTGTCCGGCAGAAGCGATTACCATGGTTTCGGCCGAACGGAAACCGGGCGAAGAACATCTCTACCGGGAAGAGAAATATGCTGCGGTGTATGAAATTAACATGCTGCGGTGTGTTTTTTGCGGCGATTGTGAGGAAGCGTGTCCCAAAGAGGCCATCTTCCTGACCACTGAACTGGTAAAATCTGAGTACCAGCGCGACAAATTCATCTACGGCAAAGACCAGTTGGTTGAACCGTTTGACCCGGCAAAAAGAATCGACGTGTCAAAGCGGCAGACACCTGCTGTACTTGAATTTAAGAAAGATAAAAGATATAAGCACAATGTATAAATATATCAAAATGCAAAATGCAAAATCAAATATCAAAATGATAACGCTTCGTCAGCTATCTCCTGTGTTTTGCATTTTAACTTTGTATTTTGCATATTGACTTTTAAAAGTATGTTTACACAATACATCTTCCACTTTCTCAGCATCATGGCCCTCTTTTCCGCGGTGATGATGCTTGCATCGAAAAAGCCGATCCATTCCGTGCTTTTTCTGACACTCACATTTTTTGCCATCGCCGGCCATTATGTATTGCTGAATGCACAGTTTCTGGCAGTTGTCCATGTTATCGTTTATGCAGGCGCCATCATGGTCCTGTTTTTATTTACGGTGATGCTGCTGAACCTGAACAAAGATGAAAGATCGCCAAAGCCAGTCTGGGTGAAGATACTCGCCTTTATTGCCGGAGGAATGCTGATGCGTACCCTGATCGGCATTTTCCGCGGGTACGACATCCAGTCGGCGCAGGAGCCCATGACCACCCAGATCGGGTTGGTTAAGAATCTGGGCAAAATTTTATACAAAGACTATCTGATACCCTTTGAACTGTCGTCCGTGCTGTTTTTAACAGCCATGGTGGGGGCGGTATTGCTTGGGAAAAAGGAGCAGATATGAAGTAATTAAAAATTAAAAATTACGAATTACGAATTACGAATTAAGGGAAAAATAGCTAAATGAACGGTTTGAATTCAATTCCGATCCATTATTACCTCTTCTTTTGCTCGGCGCTTTTCAGCATCGGCGTGATCGGCGTGCTCATCAAACGCAATGCGCTGGTGATCCTGATGTCGGTTGAGCTGATGATCAATTCAATCAATCTGCTGCTGGCAGCGTTTTCGGCCTATACCAATGATCCGGCCGGACAGATTTTCGTGTTTTTCATCATGGTGGTTGCCGCCGCAGAAGTGGCGATCGGGCTGGCCATCGTCGTACTCATTTACCGGACGACCCATTCGATCGATATTGACGTGCTGAATAAATTAAAATGGTGATTTCATGAAATTCAAAATGCATATAGCAAAATCAAATTGCAAAATATAGGAAACAGTGAATCAAGACTTTAAATTTTAATATTTGACTTTGCATTTTGCATCCTGAATTATTTTTACATATAATAACATGACACTGATTGTATTACTAATTCCTTTTTTTCCACTACTCGGGTTTCTGATCCTGGGGCCGGGCTTCCGTTTCATTCCCCGGAAGGCTGCATCCTTTATTGGTCCCGGCGCCATCCTGCTGTCATTTATCTTGTCACTGATTGTTTTCTTCAATTTTCGCCAGTTCGCCGGTTCACCGGTTCACTTTTTATTTGACTGGATCCATATAGGCCCCCTCGATATTCCCTTCGCCTTCCTCGTTGATCCGCTGTCGGTTCTGATGCTGCTCATCGTTACCGGAATAGGCTTCATCATTCACGTCTATTCGGTTGGTTATATGAAAGACGATCCGGGGTTCAACCGTTTTTTTGCCTACATGAACCTCTTCGTCTTTTCCATGCTGCTGCTGGTGCTTGGGGCGAATTATCCGATCATGTTCATCGGATGGTAAGGTGTCGGGCTATGCTCCTATCTTCTCATTGGCTTCTGGTTTAAGAACCATGAATACAACAATGCCGCCAAAAAGGCCTTTATCATGAACCGGATCGGCGACCTGGGTTTTCTCATGGGGATGTTTCTGATTTTCAATACGTTTAACTCCCTTTCATTCGACCAGGTTTTCGCCCAGGCAAAACTGATGCCGGTGGGAAATCCGGCCATCTTCGCCATCACCCTCCTTCTTTTTATCGGCGCGGTCGGCAAAAGCGCACAGATTCCGCTCTACACCTGGCTGCCCGATGCCATGGCAGGTCCGACGCCTGTTTCAGCGTTGATCCATGCGGCAACGATGGTCACCGCAGGAGTTTACATGATCGCCCGGTCGAATCTGCTCTACGTGCTGGCCCCGGCAACCATGGCCGTGATTGGGATCACCGGCTTGGCAACCGCTTTATTTGCCGCTTCCATAGCGATTTTTCAGAACGACATCAAAAAGATACTGGCTTATTCCACCATCAGCCAGCTTGGATTTATGTTTGTCGGGCTGGGTGTGGGCGCGTTCACCGGGGCGATGTTCCATCTGACTACCCACGCTTTCTTCAAAGCGCTTCTTTTCCTGGGCGCCGGAAGTGTGATCCATGCACTGGGAGGAGAACAGGATATCCGAAACATGGGAGGATTGAGGAACAGGTTGCCCAAAACCTACCTGACGTTCCTCACCGGCACCCTTGCCATTGCAGGCATTCCGCCGCTGTCGGGGTTCTTCTCCAAAGATGAAATCCTGCTTCACCTCTTCAGCCATTCAGGTCCCATGTGGGTCATCGCCGTCATCGGTTCCCTGATGACCGCCTTTTACATGTTCCGCCTGCTCTACCTGGCCTTTTTCAGAGATTTCCGCGGAACACAGGAACAACTGCACCACCTGCATGAATCTCCCCCGGTGATGACCATTCCGCTCATGCTCCTTGCGCTGCTCGCCGCCCTCGGCGGAATGCTCAACATCCCTGCATTATTTGAGGGTGGCAGCTGGCTTTCCGGTTTCCTGGCTCCCGTTTTTGCAGATGCCGCAAAAGCAGGTGCAACGCCGCCGGCTATTTCGCATGGAACGGAATGGGCACTCATGGGAGTCACCCTTGCCGGGTGTGTTTTCATGATATTCCTGGCATATCGCCGTTTTGTCAGTCAACAAAAAGGGCTGGCTCCTGATCAGGTTGTGCAGTCATTCCCGGTTCGCCTGGTTTCGAAAAAATATTACGTGGATGAATTATACGACTTCATCATGGTCAAACCACTCCTCTGGAAATCGCGGTTCCTCTATGAAATCATCGAAGTCCGCTTCATCGACCGCATGGTGAACGGGGTGGGAAAAATGGTGGTATGGACCGGCAATGCCGTTCGGTTTATCCAAACCGGCAACGTTGGTTTTTATATGTTTATCATGATTTTGGGGATCATCCTGATCCTATTCCTTAATATTCTGATCTGACCGATGCTGACAGTTATACTCATATTGTTACCGCTGACGCTCTCGCTGATCCTGCTCACGATCAGGCAGGAAAAAGCCATCCGGCAATTTGCACTGGCAGGTTCGCTGGTGGAGTTTGGCGTTGCCGTAGCTGCCTTTGTCCAGTACAAAACTTCTTGCCATTGCAACTTGTTATTTACGGCCGACTGGCTTTCGACCATGGGTGTGAGCCTTAAATTCGGCATGGATGGCATCAGCCTGCTGATGGTGATGCTCACCACCTTTCTGCTCCCGGTCATCATCCTGGCCTCTTTCAGCCACTCATACAGCCGGCCGGCTGCATTCTATAGCCTTATCCTGCTGATGGAGATGGCCCTGGTCGGGGTTTTTGTTGCATTCGACGGATTGATTTTCTATATTTTCTGGGAATTGGCGCTCATTCCAGCCTATTTTATCTGCGCCGTGTGGGGCGGAAACGACCGGATCAGGATCACTTTCAAATTCTTCATTTATACCTTTGTTGGCAGTTTGTTCATGCTGGTCGCCCTGATCTATCTTTATTACCGCACTCCGCTGCCACACTCTTTCGATTTTCAGTGGCTTTACGCAGCCACGCTCACACCTGTTGAGCAAACATGGATCTTTTCTGCCTTCTTTCTCGCTTTTGCCATCAAGATTCCCATATTTCCGCTACACACCTGGCAACCAGACACCTATACCGTGTCGCCTGCCGCGGGAAGCATGCTGCTTGCCGGGATCATGCTCAAGATGGGGCTCTACGGGATGATCCGGTGGATGATCCCGATCTGCCACCATGCGGTTCAGCAATATGCTCCGGTTGTGATCATTCTTGCCATCACCGGCATCGTGTATGCCTCGGTTATTGCGATCCGTCAAAGTGACATGAAGCGGCTCGTCGCCTATTCATCCATTGCCCATGTAGGGCTCATTGCCGCCGGGATTTTTGCTTTGACCCCCAATGCCCTGGAAGGTGCCGTGATCCAGATGGTTTCACATGGCGTCAACATTGTCGGGCTCTTCATCGTGATTGACTTTATTGAACAACGCACAAAAACACGCAATATCGGCGATCTGGGAGGCATCGCCCTGAAAGCCCCGCGTCTTGCCATCGTCTTCATGGTCATCATGCTTCAGCGCCGTGTATATGTTGTGGATGTACCAGCGCACCATGTTTGGGAAAACAAATGCAATCACGGAAGAGGTGGCAGATTTATCGTGGTCCGAAATGGCCGTTTTCATCCCGCTGATGATCATGATTTTCTGGATCGGAATTTTCCCCGGGCTTTTCCTTGATGTGGCATTTCCGGATGTGATGCAGGTGCTTAAATTTATAAAGTAGGTAAAATGCAGATATCAAATATCAAATATCAAATATCAAGTCTCAAATTTGAGATTTGTAATTCGCAGTATAAACAATGACAACAATGGCAAAAAAATGGCTTTTCGGAGTGGACTCAAATGTAAAATATCAGATATCAGACATGAGATTTAAGTTTTGTAATTCGTAATTTCTCCAATGACAACAATCATTTCCATCACCATACTCGGCGTGCTGGTTCTCTTTCTCGGGATCATGAAAAAGCAATCATGGCTGCTGCCTGTAATCCTCCTGGGATTGGTGGTTTCCATGATCCTCACCATGATGGAATGGAATCAGAAGAGCTCTTATTACAACGACATGATCATTGTTGACAATGTGTCCGTCGCATTCAGCGTGGTGCTGATTTTCTCGGCATTTCTGATTTTTTCCCTGGCAGCGCACTATTATCGGGGGGTGCTGCGTCCGCTGGATGATATTTACGGAGTGATGATTTTTGCGCTCACAGGCGCCGTGATGATGACCTCATATGGCAACCTGATCATGCTCTTCCTTGGAATTGAAACCCTCTCCATTGCACTCTATGTGCTGGCAGGCAGCCACAAGGAGGCCATTACATCCAATGAAGCAACCCTGAAATACTTTCTTCTCGGATCCTTCCTTTCAGGATTTCTACTGTTTGGCATTGCTTTGATTTATGGCTCCAGCGGCTCGTTCGACCTTCAGAAAATCTCTCAATTTGTGGTTTCCTGTTCCGGAACCTATCCCCCCATGTTCCTGGCCGGGTTGTTCCTGCTCATCATCGGCCTGGCCTTTAAAATTGCGATCGTGCCTTTCCATTTCTGGGCACCCGATGTGTATGAAGGAACTCCCACCCTGCTTACAGCTTTCATGGCTACCGTCGTGAAAACCGCCTCCATCGTGGCCATGTTCCGGTTTTTTACCCACACATTCAATGGCATTCACGGTATTTGGGAAACCACCATCTGGGTCATGGCAGCCTTCACCATTCTGCTTGGCAATCTGACCGGGGTATATCAACCCAACCTCAAGCGTATGCTGGCCTATTCAAGCATCAGCCATTCAGGCTATATGCTGCTGGCCGTCGTGTCTTTCAGTGCGATGTCGAACAATGCATTGCTTATATACACCCTCTCCTACTCCGTTGCCACCATTTCGGCATTCGGCATCCTGATTCTCATCCGGGAAGCCCATGGAAACGATTACTTCAGCTCGCTGAACGGTATGGGAAAAACAAATCCACTGGAGGCTTTCTGCCTCACTGTTGCCATGCTTTCACTTGCCGGTATCCCTCCGCTTGCGGGCTTTATGGCGAAATATTACCTCTTTGCCACCGCCCTGGAGAAAGGTTTTGTATGGCTGGTGATAATAGCCGTGGCAGGATCGGCTGTCAGCGTGGCCTATTATTTTAAACCCATCATGGCGATGTACCTGAAAGAGTCAAATGGCGTGAAACTCACGGTGGAAACACCGTATAAGGTACATCTGATCTGCATGACCCTGATGATCATCCTAATCGGAATCCTGCCATTTTTGGTTATCGGACTGCTTTAAACGTGAATTCAAAGGATGAAATGTTTTCGCATGAACAAGATCTCAACACTTTATCTGGCAATTCTTTTTGTTTTCTTTTTCCAGGCTTCATTTTCAGCCGGAACTTCTGATCCGAAACCAGACTCAGCGCTGAATTTATCTTCCAGCTACGAGCAGTTGTCATCCCGGACCAAAGTACTTGTTGCAAGGGAACTTATCAACAGCCGGGTGGAGTTTAACGCACATCAGGCTGTTATAAAGCAGAGCCAGACATTTGTCCTGATTAAAAAGGAGATTGAAAAGGCTCGGAATTTTCTCAGGCAAGGCTACTCTTACCTCGAAATCAAAGAAGAAATTGACCGGCTGATGGAATGGAAAAACCTGGCCTGTGAAGGCGTTGTTACCAACAAAGATAAAGTACAAACAGTCAGGAACCTGACCACCACATCCATCCTGTTAAAAGAGTTGCTGAACAGGACCAACAGCCGCCTGCAGCAGATTACGGACTACCAA
>JAPLDG010000327.1:0-7116 GCA_026391845.1 Bacteroidota bacterium
GTTTGCTCCGGAATAGGTGGCCTACTTTGCTCCGGAATCACTGGCCTACTTTACTCCGGAATGAGTGGCCGACTTTAGTCCAGAATCACTGGCAGACTTTAGTCCAGAATAGTCAATGAATTTCCATAAAATCCATTCTAATGGTACTTTTATTGCCCAATAAATCTATGATCCAAGAGGTAATTCCTGTGAATGCAACCATTATAAAAAAGAGGGATAGGATAATTACTGATTTGTTTTTCCCAATCAAATGTTTAGTAATTACCCCTTTGTACCATTTCCAATGAATTACAAAATGATATAACATAAACAAGGAGAAGGATACAATGGCAGTTTTGTGGGTCATTGTCCATTGTTTATAGTCCACGCCCCAAATGGTTTTTCCCGGATTAATTTCCCTGTCCGGTTCAACATTTACCGTATGAGTGTAAATTCTTCTTTCATGATTTCCTGGAGAACTGCCAATATGAAACCCAATTTGAAGAGCCAAACCCGAAATAACCATTGCAAAACCTGATAAGAGCAAGAAATTATTTGCGAGAAAACCAATCCAATATTTACTTTGTTGAATCATTTTCAAAGGAGTGATTTCGGATTACTATCGTTTTTCTACAAAGTTGCATCCAATCATACACTCAAAACGATAACAATTGTTAAGAAATTCACTTGCGATTCCTTATTCTGGAAAGAGATATTGGAGTGATGCCCAAATACGATGCAATATAATGTTGAGGGATACGCTGAATTATTTCAGGATGGTTTTTTACCAAATTCTCATACCGCTCTTTGGGGGTATCTTTAATACGGGAAAGAAAAAGCTGTGAATAATTTCGGAATCTTTGAAACAACATCTGCTGAAATCCTTCTTTTAATTCAGAATATGTTTCGAGAACCTGTTCAAAGTCCTCGCTGCTAATTGAAACAATTGCAGATGGTTCAATGCTTTCAAGAGTAAAAATGCTGGGCTGCTTTGTCATGAAACTCTCTATGGAAGCGACTACCTGACCTTCAAAAAAGAATTGTGTTGTTATGTCTTTCCCATCTTTATTAAACCACATTCGTAAACATCCTTTTTTGACAAAATGAAGATGCTTTGCAACATCTCCTTCCTGTAAGAGAATTGTTTTAGAGGGAATTTCCTTTTCGTTAAATATTTTCTGAAATCTTTCCCAGTTAGCTTTGTCTTCTTTGATTTTTTCAATCAGGTGATTAATCATATACTTCCATCGTCGCTAATTAACATATCTCCCAATAATACTGCAATTACAATGAATTGCGCCTGCTATTATCTGTAATGTAAAGTTACAATTTAATCTATTCATCTTTGTGCAAAACTTTGGGCATCGCCACAACCAAACCAATTCAGGGATTGAAAATATAAGGAACTCACTCAGGGAGATTGGGAATCAGGAAGGATGGTTTGAGTAGATTGATGTCTAGGGTGACCACTTCAGGAATCAACGTGAAATACCTAATATCATAAAGAAACAGGTACTTGGTGAGGTTAGTGGGTTATATAAAGGTACGGTCGGAGAAGAGCCAACTACGGTGGAGTAACCTCCAGCCGATCTTCAGGATTCCTGTTAATTATATCTGGGAAAGTCTCCCTTTTGATCCGTTCATCGTTGCTGCAGAGGATCAAATAATATATTTTTTTTTCGCGACAGGAATTTGTTATATATTTGTTAGCTTGGAAGTTATTATCAAACACATAAAGCCAGCTATCATTAAAAAATCCGGAATCATTCATATTTACATTCTTCTATTTGACATGGCGTCTTTGCCCAAACATTTTACACTTGGGGTTTGATTTTAATCTGAACATTCCAATTATTCAACTTTTAAATAAAAATGGCACCAACTTGTGTATGGATGAATTTACAGGAAATTTTGTAAATTGCGGATAAGATTCACCAATTGTTCCGTACATTTGATACCATGATGCGTTACAACAGGAGAAATACCGGCTCAGGATTATTTGCACTGGTTTTAATGATTGTCTTTATCTCTTTTTTTCAAAGAGAAAAGGTTACGCATAATGCAGCAGCCCAACCTGTTATTTCTCATACATACAGTTCCGATGTTCAGGCTGTCATTGTTCCTGCGATTTCCAGCCCGGGAAAAGACATCTTCCATATAAAAAAACACTATACGAAATTCACGTGTCTTGATTACGAATCAGGCAGGGAACTCATACTGAACGATCTTATATCCGGTTGTTACACCTCATATCAGCTTGAATTTCACTCCAATAATTCAGTCATTGGTTTAATTTTCCCTCAAAAAATCCCGGAGCGGGGAAATGACGATGATCTCCTCCCAATAACATAGTTAACTCAATTTTTATTTTTTAACCATTGCAAGAGAATGCATGGTTTAATTCGTGTATTCATTGAATCTAAATTTATAATTATGAAAACTTTAAGATATATTTTATGGGGAATAATGTTAATCACCATCATTCCCGTTTGCAATTCACAAACATCGGTAAAAACCAAACAAGTGATTATTTTGCTAAGTGTTCCTGGAAATGCACCAGGTAAACTTCTGTCTGATTCGAAAGAGATTCTGTCACAACGGTTGGGATTTATGAGCCTCCGGGATGTTCAGATAACACAGAATAATGAAAAATCTGAATTGGTCATTACAGTCGGGGATACCATTTCCAACGAGACTTTGTCAGAAATTATTTTGATTCAGGGGTATGTTAGTTTTAAGGCTGACTCCATTCTTGTTATAAATAAGAAAGAATTCCAGGAAGTGCATGCAAATTTTGACAACCCTGATCAGCCCGCTTTGTGTTTCACATTAAAGGAAAACAAAAGGAAAGAATGGGAAAATATGACTGCCGGGAATATGAATAAACCTGTTGCCTTCGTCATTGACGACAAAGTTTACTCTGTCCCACGGATAATGGATAAAATTTCACATGGAAAGATTTCATTAACCGGTGGTGGCTTTTCAAAGAGTGAGGTCAGGAAATTAGTGGCTGTCATTTCAAGTGGACCGGTGCCCCTGAAATTCACCATTGTGAGTAAAAATGAGAGAAGACAATAATTTCAGGAAAAACACAGGAACTTTATTGTTTCGCGATCAGGTAACTGTATGGCTGTAGAATAAGCTGTGTGGGCATTGTGATGCTTTCGCCGGTCATGGCATTTGTCCATGCTGAATTTTGAAGCGGGACCGGCAATGCAAAAATGATGACACTGTCCCTGAGATTGGAAATGACCAGGACTTTTTCTCCCTCCAATTCTTTGGTAAATGCGCAGATATCCGCATTGCCGTAGGAGGATAGCTGGCCCCGACGCATCGCTGCACTGGCGCTCCTGAAAAGCAGGATCTTTTTATACTCGGCCATGATGTCGGGATTCAGCGTCCAGTCAATTTTTTTTCCTGTAAACGGAAAAACAATCCTGTATGGAGTTCCAACCTCCTGCCCGTTATACACCATCGGCACCCCTTTCATGCAGGCTGTTACCACGAATGCCGCCATGGAACCCTGCCGGCCCCCGAACAGACTTAGCGGCGTGCCGTCGGAACCATTCACATCGTGGTTGGTGGTGTAACGCACGACCTGCTGGCCATTGGTTGTATTTGTGTATTCCGTGTTGTTCATATCGTTGATCAGCAGGGCAGAGGCATTGCTGCTGTAGATGGATTTCAGCAGCCCGTAATAGCTGAATCCAAAGTTGTAATCAAATCCTGCAAGGAAGTTGGCGCTGCGTTTGCCTTCGGCCAAAATCAGCAATTTGTGTGTTGAAATATGCCGGAGCGTATCAATCGCCTGAGTCCAGAAATCCAGTGGCGGACCGTCGGTATAGTCGCAACGGAAACCATCCACATTGGCAGCAAAGACCCAGTATTTCATACTCCAGATCATCTGCAGTCGCATGGCCGCGTTGGCAAAATTGAACTGGGCAACATCATTCCATCCCATTCCCGGCGGACTGACGATATTCCCCGCACCATCCTGCAGGTACCAGTCCTTGTGGCTGGTGATCCAGCTATTATCCCAGGCGGAATGGTTTGCAACCCAGTCAAGAATAACACACATATTCCTGCTGTGGGCGCCATCAACAAGGTTGCGTAAGTCGGTCAGGGTGCCGAATTCAGTATTCACGGAAGTGTAATTTTTCACGCAGTAGGGTGAGTTTACCGACTTCACCTTCCCCACCGGGTAGATTGGCATGAGGTAGATTACATTCACCCCGAGCGCTTTTATTGAATCAAGCCGGGCAATGACGCCGTTAAAGTTGGCCTGGGCACTGAAAGCCCTCATGTTCACCTGGTAAATGACCGCGTCCTGCCGGTCGGGCACATTGCCGAACGGTGTGCCATATTGCGAAGGGGTTGTGTCGTTGACAGGAGGTATAACCGGGATTATGACTGTAGATGCAGGCTCTTTACTGCAGGCCATCAGGAGCGACAGGAACAGGAGCAACAGGAAATTTCTTTTCAAAAGTGAAATAGTTAGTACGGTGGCAAAGGTAGCGTTATAATCAGTTCTTTACCGGTAATTATCTGCATTCCCATTAAAGAAAAGACCCGTTTGCCGGTTGGTAATGAGGAATAACCAGGCAGAAATCGAAATTTTTCTTTCAGTATAAATAAAAGTACTTAATTTTGATCGCAGGAGTATTTGAGCATCTGTAATGTTAACAACTCCAAAACACCTTTGATTTATGATGGTCGAAATTATCGGTACCATCCTGTTGGGCCTGGGATTAATGTTTACAGGAGTACAGTCACTCTCCTCTGGCCTTAAACAATTGAGCAGCAGGAAATTTCGCAAAGTTGCCACACAGGTCGTATCTTCTCGTCCAAGGGCCCTGTTGTTTGGAGTGGGCTCAGGAATGATCATGCAAAGCACCTCTGCCGCGCTGATGATCCTGGCCAGTCTGATCACGGCCGGGCTTCTCAACGTTTCCCAGGCAATTGCCATCCTGACAGGATTCAGTGTCGGGAACACAGTACTGCTGTTTTTTGTCACCCTGCACATCGAATCGGCCGTCGCCTTCATCGTCGGAGCATGCGGAATAGCGCTTTATTTTTCAAAAAGTGATAAGTACCGGAATGCATTTCTGATAGGAATGGGGTTGGGGTTGATTTTTTTCGGGATTGAAATAATGACAGCCGGAGTAAAACCATTGAGGCAGGAAACATGGTTTACCGGGGCGATGACCTTTAGTATCAATTATCCGTTTCTTTCCATCTTCGCGGGAGTATTGCTGGGGTTCATCGCCCAGTCATCGACGGCAGTGGCACTCGTGGCAATAGGATTGGCAAAGGCAAATATCCTGACTGGTCCCCAAACCTTTCTGTTCATGTATGGTGCCGCGATCGGTTCCACCCTCTTCAAAGCGATGCTGGGGCAGGGTTTCCGCGGAACATCTCAGCAACTTGTCCGGTTTGTTAACATGTTCAATATTTTCGGGGCGACCGTTTTCATTCTCCTTTACTACATTGAGGTTTATTTTCATGTTCCCCTGGTGATGGCACTGGTGAACTACATCACACCTGGTTTAGAACACCAGGCTTCGATCGTATTCCTGCTTTTCAACCTGACATCGGCCATTTTTTTCACTGTCATCAACAAACCCCTGACCGGCTGGCTGTCAAGGAAGTCTCCTCCGTCGGAGGCTGAAAGTCTTGCGCAACCTAAATACCTGCTCGATTTCAAACCTGAAGACCCTGAGTCAGGGCTGGAACTGATCAACATGGAACAAACCCGTGAGTTTGAACAGATCGCCGCCATGTTTTCAACTGCCCGGGAAAACTTTGAAGGGGCCGACCTGGTATCACGTTATGAGGCCTTTAATACTCTTTCACGGGAGGTAACAGATGCATGCGGGATGGTAGCCTCAATGCCAATGCACCAGCTGACAGCCAAAGATCATGCCTATTACCAGACCCGGCAGGCGATACTGGGTCAAATCGCTGAAAGTGTTACTTCCGGCGTGACAATTATCAAAAATGCACGAGACAACGTGGTGCTTGAAAGGCTGTCAAATTCATGCATGGAGTCATTGGATTTCTTCATCAATCTTGCCCTGGAAACCCAGAAATCGAATACGATCGGGGATATAACCATGTTCAAAAATCTCAGTTCCGGGAACAGCCCTTCCATGGAACGGGTCCGTAAAGATTATATAAACAGCGATGTCCTCATTTCGGCCAGGGATAAGGGCAGCATGCTGGATCTGACCATCATCACTGAAAAAATCATCTGGCTCCTCAATCGTCTGATAAGTCTCGTGCCTCCTGAACTGGAACAGTAAGCAGCTTTTGGAAAGGAACGCTCACATCCCTCGCCCCTCTCCACCGTTCCGCTGGTCCCTGAATTCACTTGGTGTTATTCCGGTGAATTTCCTGAAGGCGGTATTAAAGGTTGATTTTGACGCGAAGCCTGCCATGCTGGATATCCCCAGAATTGAATATTTATCGTTTGCTGGATTTGTCAAAAGCAATTTGGCCTCGTTTACACGATAAGAGTTTATATAATGAAAATAATTCTGCTGATAAAACTCATTGATTATTTGTGAGATATATTTACTGTTCGTTTCCAGACGCCGGGCAAGGTGGTCGATGGTCAGGTCACTTTGGATGAATGCCTTTTCATTCTGCATGAGCGCCTCCAGTTTTGCAGCCATGGCTCGTTTCTGTTCATCTGTCATTGGCGACCCCTGGTATTTGATTGTCCGGGTCACGGGGAAAATTTCGTCATTTTCCGCCACAACACTCACGGCAATTGCTTTCTGGTTCAAGCCACGAACCCCGGCAAACAGGGTAATACCCAGCATGGAAACAGTATAAAGAACACCTGCCGCATGCTGCTGCCGGAAGCCGATCACATATAGTAAATTGTTGATAATAAAGAAGATAAGAAATGAGATCATGAATGACCTGGTCCAGGCTGTATCGATTTGCTCTGTGTATGAATAATGATTTTCGATAAATGAGAGGTGTTTTCGGTATTGCCTGATCGTCAGGACCAGGTAAAAAACCAACTGAATATTGATGACCAGGTATATGGCAACGATATAAATGACAAGCAGGTACTGGATCAGGGGTTATGATTGCCGGGATTCGTAAGCAAAAGAGAGGTACCCGATT
>JAPLDG010000327.1:7151-34720 GCA_026391845.1 Bacteroidota bacterium
TTTTTTTTGTGAACGGCATAAACAGAAATGGGGTGTTCAGAAGGAGAATCACAGCGGCCGGAAGGAAGTTGAGGGCATGCCTGGCAGTTAGCCGGAAGTTATTGCGTGTGATCGAAAGGATATAGAGATAGAATGTTGGGATGAAACACAGGATGACGGGGAGAATCGGATAGTAAAGGCAGGCAATCGCCTCGAAGGCCTTTACCCGGTAAAGCAGGTTGAAAGTAAAATATATGGCAAGCAACAGGTTGAACAACCCGAAAATAATCCTGGAAGATCCGCCTGTCTCCAACCTGGAAATAAAGAGCAGGACGGCCAGTACCAGGCATTGATAAACCGGCAGGGTGTATAATATGGTTATAAATGAGTCCGTATTGATTTCTTTTGTTGCAAAATTACACAATTCATGTGCGCCAATTCATGCAGGGACTCCGGGGATATTATAATTGAACAAATCCTTTTCAAACCCGGTAATGGAGATCCGGAGAGGTGCGAATTCAGGAATCTGAACGCGTCAGGAACAAAAACAACAGATTAAATCCGGAATTTTGCGGATGAACATTAAATTTTAAAACATCTGACATGACAAACCGTTTTTCCCCCATGTTGTATCTGGCAATTTTGCTGATGGCAATCTCTCTTCAGGTAAAATCTCAGAATTATGTCGAGGTAGGCAGTGGAACCGTTTCAAACAGCATGCCGGTCTATTCCAGCTGGAATTATTCCTGGAGTTCCCTGATTTACAACTATGCCGACCTCGGAACTGCCAAATCCATCATCAAGATCGCCCTGAATTGCACCAACGGGCCAAAGACAGTGACCAACCAGAAGATCTATTTCAAGCTCACGCCAAATACTGTTTATGCCAATGCTAATTATGAAGATCCGCTGAATACAGGTTACACCCTTGTCTTCCAGGGAAATCTGACATTTGTGACCGGGTGGAATGAGATCACGCTGCTTACGCCAATTCCTTATGATGGCGTGCAAAACATCTCCATTCACTGGGAAAACAGTTGGGGAAACACATACGGACCCACGTTCAATTCCACAAGTTCATCCATCAACAACAACAAAAATTGCGGCAATGATCAGAATTTTCCACCCCCGGGCCAGACAGGCTACCTCAACCCATACCCCGGTTCGCTAGCCAACATGCGGTTCTACTATAACGGCGCCGGCCCGGTAACACCAACCAACCCGGTTCCTGCTGACAACGCCACCGTGGTTTCTGTGGGCACTTCACTCTCGTGGCAACTGGGGGCGAACACCACCAGCTACGACCTGTGGTTCGGGACCAATCCGCAGAGTCTTACCCTGGTTGTAGGCAATGCAGCAGTTTCCGGGGCAGGAACCTTTAGCTATACCCCTCCTGCCCTCCTGGCCGATTCGACCTGGCACTATTGGAAGGTCGTCGCCAAAAACGGCACACAACAGGAATCCTCACCGCTCTGGAAATTCAAAACAGAGGTCGTCATTGACCAGTTTCCCTATTCCCAGGGATTTGAGGATTCGACGGTGTTCAATACCTACCCGGTGCAGAGCGCCTGGGTTATTTCACCCGATATTTCCTGGTACCAGTATAATACGCTGCAACAATCAGGGTTGTTTTGTGCCAAATCCTTTTTTTCCGTAACCGGCAACGAAGCCATCCTCCGCTCGCCGAAAGTACTCCTTCCGGCTGATTACAAGATCTCATTCTACTGGAGAAATACCAACGTAAACAAGATATCCGGCCATGATACGACCTATTTCGAAGTAACAGGCGATGGAGGGCAAACCTGGGTAAAGGTCGACACCCTTGCCCCTGAAACAGTTAACACATCCTATGTGCAGCGCGTTCACAGCCTGAATGCTTTTGCCGGGAACAACTGCTTTTTCAGGTTCAGGCATAGGACCGACAACACCTCAGGCGCTGCCAACGTGTATCTCGACGACATCTCCATCTACCTGGATGGTGGCTCCCCGACACTCACCGTCACACCTCCTGTTCAGAATGTAACGTACCCGGCGGGTTCTGTCAATTTCACCGTAACAGCCAATTTAAACTGGACTGCCACCAGTGATGCACGCTGGTGCAATCCGGTCCGGTCGGAATCGAAACAGCAGATAAAGATGGTTTTACGGTCTTTCCAAACCCCACCACCGGCATGGTGATGGTAAACTTTGGCAGCCTCAACATTCAGGATTCTTCGGTTGAGATTTTCAATGCCAATGGCGCCAGGATCATGAATCAAAAAACCGGATCCGTTGAAATGCAAATGGATCTTTCGACGAGGGAAAAGGGTGTTTACCTGCTGATCTTCAAAAGTTCCAACCTGATTGTCAGTAAAAAGATCGTTGTGAGATAACCCTGTGTCCATCTGCTTACTTTTATTTCCAACCCATCATTGATATTCCATAATTGTACGTATATTTGTACCTTATAACGTAAAAATAAAAATTATATGCTGACAACGAATATTTCCGATTTTAGAAAAGATATTAAAAAATATCTCGATCGGGTTACAGAGAATTTTGAAACCCTGATAATCAACAGAGGGAAGGACAGTGGAGTAGTTATTATATCGCTTGAGGAATACAACTCTTTATGCGCGACCCAACATGAATTATCTTCAAAGGCAAATGAGAAAAGGCTTGATTCAGCAATTGAAAAATTGAAAAGCGGGAATTCTTTTCAAAAAGAACTGATTGAATCATGAAATATACATTTGTTGATGAATCCTGGGAGGATTATCTCTACTGGCAGAAGCATGATCGAAAAATGTTGATTAAAATAAATGAATTGCTGAAAGATATTGCCAGAAATCCATTCTCGGGAATTGGGAAGCCGGAACCATTAAAATTCAAATACATAGGTTATTGGTCAAGGCGAATTGATCATGAACATCGCTTGATTTACCGTTATAAGGATGATGAAATCCTGATAGCAAAATGCAGATTTCATTATGACGGTTAAGAGGCTGGTTAAATTTATTGAGTGATCACAGGTGATGAAGGTCAGGGATTTCACCAATGGAGGGATAAGCAATCTTAACCAGACCAATGCCCTCATGAATTTGTTAATAACTTTTTCAAAAAACCATATTACCTTTTTATGATTTACCGATTAAGCATTAATTTGCATGCGTTCTCAACCATGATAACGGCAGGAGCATGATCTCTCCTGTTTATACGACGAAAACTGAATCGGTAATTTGTAATTTTATTCATAAAAACTGTAAAACTATGGTAACTCCATCTGAAAAACACGACATTATAATGGAAATCTCGCGCATAATGAAAGAGTTTGAATCTGTAGCGCTTGCATTCGGAGAGCTTGAAGACGCTCAATTTCAGCGATATATTCCATCGGCTTTGTATTTGAAAATCCAGGAATATCAAGATGGCCTGCTTTATGACCAATGGGTTGAAAGGGTTTTTACTGATCATTCTCCTCCCCCTGATTTCCTTTTTGAATGGTCAATTTTTTTATTCATGGAGGGCAAAATCAATGAGGCTGAGGTAAAATTGGTGGAAACATACTTCAGCAACACGTATGTTTTTGATCAATTCTTTGGCAGACCAATTGTCCACATTGACAAAGTTGAATACGCTGAATTTGAACATACCGCCTTTGCAAAGAGTTTCAAATATTCCTGCGAACAGGAGGATCTGGCCCCTTTCGTCAAATGGTTCGCGGAATTTGAACAATCTGAAAAGTTCAGAAGTGTAGCGGAGAAATATGTGAAATCGCAGGTAGATTCCAAATTTGAGCAAGACCCGGAGAAGCTTTCCATCCTGATCCATGCTGATTATGAACTTATGGAGGAGTTCAAAAAACTGAACAACGTAAGCTGACAGAACGAGGCTGGTCAGGGTACATCCCTGCCTGTTGAAGCAGTATAAATTTTATACCACTGTGCCAGGCTCATCTCTGTTTGTTCAGCATCAACCGCATTTTTGATCCGGTCAATCCGGCGGGTACCGGCAATCGGGAGTATACAGGCAGGATGCTTTAACAACCAACTGTAGATGACTTTGTCGATGGAGCTAACATTCAGAGAATCTGCAACTTCCGACAAAGCCTGAACGACTCTTCGTCCTTTCTCCTCCTGAGGGTTCATCAGCATGCCGCCCGCCAGGGGGGACCATGCCATAGGTTTTACTTTTTCTTTCAGGAAATAGTCGATGTTCCCGTTTTCAAAATGTTCCAGACAATATGGGGATATCTCCACCTGATTGGTTACAAGTTTATCTTCCGTGTAAGAATTCAGCATTTCAAATTGCCGCGGGTTGAAATTGGAAACGCCAAAATGCAACACCTTTCCCCTTTTCTTAAGATGCGAAAAAGCCTCTGCCACTATCTCAGGGTTAATAAACGGAGCAGGACGGTGCAGCAGAAGCAGATCCACGTAGTCGGTTCTGAGGTTTAACAAAGAATTTTCCACCGCAGAAACGATATGATCAAAACCATAATCATAATGTTTGAGTTTACGGCCGGGAAACTTCTCCGAAACCAGGTTAATCCCGCATTTGGTTACAATTTCAATCTGTCCGCGCAACCCCTTTTTCAGGTTCAGTACATCTCCGAACAGTTTTTCACAGCGGTAATCCCCATAGATGTCTGCATGATCAACTGTCGTCACCCCCAACTCGATGGCCTGTTCGGTCAATGCCAATAAATCCTGGTCAGACATTTTCCATTCGGCCAGTCTCCAGTGCCCATGAACAATCCTGGAAAATTCAAGATCCTGTGCAAGTTTTATTCTGCTCATTACATTTCGTTTGCTGAAGCGTTATCAGCGACAAAAATAACAAACATAAAGGTCTCCGTCACACAGATATGATCACAGCATTGTTTTTTTAATTAGTTTTGTTCTCAGATCAAAGAAGAATTCATCCATTGCTTTATCTCCGGAAAAATGAACATACGACTAACGATCTTTTTCTTTTTCTTCTGGAACCTGATATTGTCAGCCCAGGAACCTGCTCCCCTGGATACGTTCGACATTACCAGTACATCCATACAGTTCCCGCACCATTATCAGAAATTTGGATTTCAGGTTTCTGCCGGCCTGTCTATGGTCGTACCGCCAAAGGATCTGCTTGAAAATTCCTACCAGGCGCCACTGGTCAATATTCACGCCACCTTCGGACTTCCCTGGAATTTTTCCCTTGAAGGCGACCTGACGACTCTCATTGTTTCAAACCAATTGGCCCTTGGACCTCGCTACAGCTACCTGTACAAAAATTTTGGCGTAAAAATCGGATGGGATGTCGCCTTTTTTTATGGCCAGCTGAAGCAGGGAGGGTTTGACAACAGCGCTCATGGATGGATACAATACCCGAACCTCTCTGTTGGTTATAAACTGAAAAAAATGGCGTTTACCTTAAAAGGTGAAATGGTAGTGATGACCAGGGCTACGGTAAAATCCGGAGAAAATGAAGTAAACCATTCCACCAATTTTATCAATGGCGGCACCCTCGCAATATATATGGAACAGCGGATCCATAAGGACAAGGCGTTTGTGATCGGTTTCAAAGACAACTACGAGAAATTCTATTGGCCTACATGGATGATATTTACCACATTTAACCGGTATTACCATATTCCTGAAATTTATTTAAGCTGGATATTATGAAAATCAAGTACTTAATTCTGTCCGGACTTCTGATTTTCCTCTATAGCTGCAACAAGGATACGGCAGTTCCTGTGCCTTCATCCGGTCCTGTTTCACTATTGACAGAATCAAACCCTTTGCCACCTGTATCAAAATTGTTACTGGAAGGCGTTTACCATGTCACATCCGGATCAGACAAGTTTGGCGATTACATGGTCGTTAAGTGGAACCGTACCGGTGTGATGTTTGCCAACAACAATGGAAAACATTTTATCATGGAGATGGGTCATCTCGATTCGGTGGTCTTTGCCCAGGGTTACTGGAGAGACGGATACAGCGATGCCACCGGGTTGTGCAGCATGATCATCGGCAAATCGGAAGGCGGAACCACGATCGTTACCGGCAATGGCGCGCAGCAGATCATCATTCGGGGCGCCTACGGAAACGATAGCGGTTTGCCAGACCAACCCCTGACCATGGAATACATGCGCCCGTTTTCTGACAAAGTGAAAAACAGCAATTTCTATATCCTTGGCCATCGCTCAGGAGGGCGTAACTCAGACCGGCTGCCGGTATCGGAAAACAGCCTTGCCATGGTAAGCTATACGGAAAAACTTGGCACTACCGGTGTTGAGGTGGATCCACGAATCAGCAGCGATGGCGTTGCATTTATTTATCATGACGGGGATATCAACACCCGCCTGACTCAAAAAGGGCCCCTGGCCGGCGATGTGAGCGCTTTTACCTGGCGCCAGCTGTCAACCTTCGTCCGGTTGATTCATGGGGAAAAAATTCCTTCCGTGGATGAGTTGCTGACCTATGTGGTTGACAGCACCGAACTGCGTTTTGTTTATCTCGACATGAAGACTGCTGAAGCAGTTCCTGTTGTCATTCCTATTCAACTGAAGGCATTGCAGCGCGCCAGGGATAAAGGCCGGGACCTCATGATTGTGATGGGAATTCCGAATACGGATGTGCTGAATGCCTTTCTGGCCTATCCTGATTACCAGAATGTTCCCTCCTTATGCGAACTTTCGGTGGAGGACGTGGCAAAGGCTAATTCAAGAGTATGGGCTCCCCGGTGGACCCTTGGAACACAGAATAATCTGGTTCAGCAAATGCACAGCGAAGGCAGACTTGCCGTTTGCTGGACCATTGACAGTCCTTCCTGGATTCAGAATTATCTGGACAACGGACTGTTCGACGGATTGCTGACAAATTATCCATATGTGGTTGCATATTATCACTATATACAGGAATAACGGTATGGGCAGACTAAAAACAGGCTTAACCCTGGTACTGATTTTCTTTACCATGGGTCTCTATTCACAAACAAAAGACAGCGTGAAGGTGCGCCTTAATCACTATACACTCACGATTGGCGGCGGATGGACCCACTATATCAACAACCTTGAAAATGGTGACCAGGATATTCAAAAAGATTTTGCAGGCGTTTCATTTAAATTCTTCTGGGAACCGGAATACCGGCTGAGCCTGGGGCTTGAAACCGGATACTACGAACTGTTTAAAGTCAAATACCGGGTTAATCCTGATACAACCGCCCGAATTGACCGGACGGTGATTCCCCTGCTGCTTCTGGTAAGAATGCGGATCGTTGATCATGTGTATCTTGGAGCAGGGATGGGATTGGCCATCATTAACACAAAGGTAGCCGGGGCTGGTGAGAAAATAACCACCCGAACGACATCATTTGCCAATTTTGAAGTTTCCGCCGCCTATATCTATCCGCTCAGCAAGCATTGGCTTGTTGGCGGCGAATTTAAAACCTTCCGGTTCGGCGGCCTCAACGATTGGATGTACTCCTTACAGGCAACCTGTACTGTGAAGTTATAATCTTTACGGATACGATTCCGGTAATTTATAGCGTTATCAATCAGAAAAATCCCCCAAACCATTGACCATGAAAAATCAAACTCCAAAATTTGATTTCGATGATATTTTAATACAGCCAGCCGTACAAAGCGCAGTCAATTCCCGGAAAACGGTATCTGTCGTGGATGAGAACAACATGCTTCCATTGTTTACCGCGCCCATGGATACCGTGACCGATATTGCGCATCGGAATATTTTCAGTGACAACCATATCTATCCGATGGCGCCCCGCACGCAGACAAAACATTTTACCATCGAAGATTGCCATAAGATAAATGGCTGGTTTGCATTAAGTCTGGATCAGGTTGAACGATTTTTCAGCAATGGCAGCGATTTCCAGGATAGCGGGAACATCCGGATCTGCATTGATATTGCGAATGGCAATATGAAACGGTTGTTGAACACCGTTGAAAAAATAAAAACCAGGTACCAGGATCAATTAATAGTCATGGTCGGGAATGTGGCCAATCCCGGAACCTTTTTTGAACTATCTGCTGTGGGCGCTGATTTTGTGAGAGTTGGCGTTGGAAACGGCTCGGGTTGCAGTACATCTGTTCATACCGGAATCGGCTATCCGCTTGCCTCTCTGATACATGATATTCACCAGACCAAAAATGGTCAACCCGGGAAATTTGCCAAAGTTGTTGCCGATGGCGGCATTAAAAAGTATGCTGATATTATCAAGGCGCTGGCTCTTGGGGCAGATTACGTGATGTGCGGAGGGCTTTTCAACAAAGCGCTCGAATCGGCCGGAAATACCTATTCTGCCAATAAAAAATTCGACGGTTATACGGTTCCCGGGGATCAGGTGGATCAATACAGCGATGAAGTAGCAACCGCATTTAAAATGGGCTCTGTATTTTACAAGAAATTTCGTGGAATGAGCACGAAGGAGGTCCAGGCCCATCTGGGAAATGAACTCAGATCCTCCGAGGGAGTGACGCGCATGATCCAGGTGGAATATACCCTTACAGGATGGGTGGAAAATTTTATCGACTATTTATCGTCAGCAATGTCTTATACCGACAGCAAAGAGTTGTCATCCTTTATCGGAAAACCCGATTGGAATTTAATCACGCAGAACAGTCTGAACCGGTTTAATAAATAATTTACCACCCCGTTATCCTGATGCCTTCAATCACCTGACAACGATCATTGATCGGGGAAACAACAACGTTTCTGGTAAAATCTGACTTTAAAAACCCGCTGAGATCATTGCCGGGAATTCCTTCAATTCTCACCTGCGGAATTTTATGAATTTCTTTCCAGGCATCTTCCCGGAAGGAATCTTTTAACGCTTTATCCTTACTGGTGGTCGCAATATAATGCAGCAGATTTCTGAATTCCTGTATGATCGCCAGGCGCTGCCTGTTGATTTTAGCGATCGCTGAATCCGGAGGACAGGCCGAACCAGTCGTTTTGTGATACCCTTTCGGGCCGGCAGGCTCAACAGCGCCCCTGACCAGCTTGTGCCGGTTATCAGCAGCGGAGGCCACCTGCTCAAGACCAGGCTCTGTCTCTAAAATTTCCGGAGGAATGATCACCACAATGACGGTCGTTCGGAGGAGCTCTTCCCTGGATTTTTTTCTTAAATCCGTCACGATTCTGCAATTCAGCTTTGCCGCGTCATGGTATACACTCTTAGCGGCTCCGCCAATTTCATAATTGTTGCAGTTTGTATCATTGCTCATCAGATAAACAAGCGAATTAGACCTGTTTCTCGCCAGATAGTCTCCGATCAGTTTTGCCGGCTCCGTAGTGCTGATCAGTGAATCGGTTATAAATTGTTTATCCGGTTTCTTTTCGAAGGAAGTATCACTCAGGTAAAACAGGTCTTCCCTCAAAGCCCTCTTTTTATCCGGATTGTTGCTGCCAAAAAAGTCGCGCATCAGACTTGGCGGGATTATAAATTCCCGTTTAAATGGAACGGTCAAATCAATTCTCTCTAAAAAAATCCGGTCCTGGATGAAAACCGTGTCATGACATTCATGGGGATACAAAAGCTCCAGCGCCGCTTTGAAGTTTTCATCGAACCGGGTTTCAACCACAGGTACCTTCTGCAAAAGTACAAGCCTGGTATCACCCATGTGTTCAATTGATCCATTCTCGCATGAGGCTGTGAAAAAAAGTCCTGCAGGCAAGAATCCCATGAGAAAAATCGTCCTGATCATGGTACACATTGTTAAAAAAGAGGGGAAATGCATGGACTATATATTTGGTTATGAAATAATTCTGATTGGAAAAAGCGGAGATGAAACACCTCTGACGAACGGCTCTGCCAGATTCTTTGCATACACACTCAGATAATAGGTATGCCCGGCTTTCAGGCCTTCAAAATTAACCCTTACACAAAGCTGGTTCACATAGGTAATTGCATTGGGGATGTGGAGAATCGTTGCCGGGAGCTTCTTGTTTTCGCCTGGCACATGTTCTTCCAGCGTCCAAACGTACTCCCAGAAATATCCGGCTTTTTCCTTTCTGTTCTCAGCCAGGTCGTTGGCAACCTTTGCAACGCTATATTCTGCCGTGTTTTGTTTTCCAAGTTCAATTGCTCCATAGCCGGCTATATTTCCTGCGGGGAAGGGAATGGGTTCCGTATATCGGTCAATTCCCCCGTCCAGGGATGAATTTTCGAGTTGAAGGTCAAGCAAAACCAGACCCAATATCTGTTTTGCATCAATATTATTTGCATGAAGGTTCACGAAAGCATTTAAATCCTCATCTGTGACGACACCATATAGGTACAATTTATTGTCATGAATAAAGTGATTGCGAACACTGCAATTGTTAAACTTTGGCAGATTTTCCCGGTTTCTCTGGCGAAAGCCCAGCTCGTCAAATTTAGGATTGGTTAACAGCAATGTATGAATGTCTATTCCTTCATACAAATTCCGGGTTGCCGTACCCGCTTCTATTTCGGCGTAGAGACGCCCCTGTTGTTCCTTATGCTTCTTTAAATTCAGATCAAACAGCGCAAAAAACAAGGATGAAAAGGCAAAGTGGCCGGTGGCATATATCTGCAGAACAGCTACGATGATATAGGTCAAACAGATGGTGATGCTGATGCTGTTGATGGGATCTCTTCCGGGCCAGTTTGCAATAAACCCGACTATTTTAAAAAATGCAAGCAGGGAAATCAGGGAATAGAACGATGATGAGAAGAGCTTCAGCCAGAACAACCTCCATTTTTCCTTATTCATCTGGCCTTCTTTTGCCAGGGTGAGAATTCGCTGCCCATGCCGGTTTAAATATACTTTGACATTCCGACGCAATAAAAACAACCTGTTTTCGGTGATCGATATCGACCCGTAAACAATATGGGCAAAAATTGCGAATGTAACATCTGCCAATAAAAAAGCAATGGCAAATGTCAGATTTCCCACATACTTGTAAAAGAGAAACAACCCGATTATCTCCAATAATAAAATCAGGAAAAACAGGGCCATATCCCACTGTTTCGGGGAACATAAAAATCCCGGTGATCCGATCTGCGTTTCTTTGCGTCTGCAATAGAGCCAGAGCTTCTTCGTGTTGGCGCTGGGCTCAAATTGCGGATTTTTATGCAGCAGTGATTCTCTTTCCATGGTTTTGTTGGGTTAGGTTAGTTTTTGTTCGGATACCGATCAGGAATCCCGTTCATAAATTAAATCTCCGGGGGTGTGTTTCAATATTTTTTTAACTGATACAAACGTCCTCGACACTGAAACAAATAAGATCAATAGCAGGAACATGGCAAACCAGGAATCTGACAGTGAAAAGTAATCCTGTTCTGCATCCAGAACCAGGAGTTTGCCTAGCAGGTACTTTTCAAAAAATTCGCCGGTCGCCGTGGCCACCAAAAATGCCGGCACAATGGCTGCCACCAGTATTTTAACCGTAACCCAGATATAGAGCCGGATCAAGGTGGTGTTTTTCACGCCAAATGCCAGGAAATTGCCAAGATTCTTCTTCATCTTCAGCAGATGGTTCCGGATGATGCCCGATATGTAGATTGACACCGAAATTACCGACAAGACCATCAGCAGCATGATTGAGCCAATGGCGATGTTGCCGGTAAAGAGATAATTCTCCCTGTCGGACAGAACTTCCAGATTGAGTTGCAAGGTGAGTTGTTCCTTAAGGTATGTTGAAAATTCCCTGATCCTTTCGAGATCGTGAAATTCAATGGCCAGGTAATCATGAAAAAAAGCGGAATTATCACAGGAAGAATCTTTCGACAATTCAAAATATTGACCAAAATGGTGATTTTTCAGCGCGTTGAGGTTTGCGATTTTTTCCTTCCGGATATTCCCCGGAAGATCGTTTTGCTCTGTTCCGATTTCAATTTTCCAATTGAGAACAGCGCTGTTGCCCGTTTTCAAAACGGTCGTCTGAACGGTGGAAGGATCCCGGATTTCAAGAACAGCATACAGCTCCTTCAGCACGTTAAGGATCCCGGCCGTATCCATGTTTTCGACGAAAATTCTGTCATATGAATTATCCCGGTCGTAGAATCCGGTATTCATGGTTTTACAATAGAACAGGTTGGTGTAAACGATATCGGATAAATCAGGTAATTCATTCACCACCGCCAGAACCGGAACAGGAACCAGATCTCCCACCGGGGATTTTATCTGGATAAAGGAGACCGACCGCTTGTCCAATCCGATATCATCCAGAAGCCTTCGGGAAATGATGACTCCATTGGGCTCATATTCAAAGACATTTGCAACGGAATCAGGAAAATATTTTGCACATACTCCCGCATGCAGCAAATCTTTCACAATCCCGCTCTTCGGATCAATGGTTCTTGCTTCGTATTGTACGGTTGTGTTTCCATGCAAAACTGACAATACGGAAACCATCCCTTTATTGTAAAAATAGGCGCCCTGGATATGAAACCGCTCCCTGAATTGTTTCTCCGATATTTGTTCCTTCAGCGACCTCAGGGAATCCCTGGTGCCTGCATGATAATTAAGGTTGACCCAGTTGGAAAAAGGGGCAGCAGAGAGTTTCTGCTGGTAAGTCAGGGCGCTTTTGGCAAAACCTACGGCCAAAAATGTGATGAACAAAATAAAAAACAGATATACAATCGTACTGTTATATTTGCCTTTTAAAGCCTTGAACTCATTGTGTATCAGGACTGAGTGGAAAGACATCTGTTCTAAATATTATACAGGTTCGTTAAAATTTACAGCTTCTCTGATTTTTTCTTCCAGTTTAATATCTGTCAAAACCTCTTTGTTCCCGTTGATCCAGCCGGATTCAAAGCGCGAAAACACATGGCCCGGCTTCACCTCAAAGATATCGCCCGACACCGGAGAAAGCACGAAAATATAATCTGCTTTCGCGATCGACAAAGGGATATTGTGCGAAACCAAAATAGCTGAACGGCGGTGATCCTGGTTTACCGATTCTTTCAAAACATTCATCAGCAGTTCTGAATTGATGTCATCCAGATTTCCGGTGGGTTCATCTCCGAAAATTACGGAGTGCGGTTTTAAAATCGCCCGGATGAATGACAACCGCTGCTTCTGTCCGACGGATAATTCAAATGGTTTCTTTTTGCTGATTTCATCAAAATTCAACCTCATCTTCTGACAAACCTGCCTCAACTCATCCTTTTCATCAAACAATTCAGGATCCGAACCCTGGATCAACCTGCCAATCAACATGTTTTCCTCCGTTGAATAATGCGGCATCAGGAAGTCCTGCTGAAAAATAAAGGAGAAATTACGGTTCCGTATTTCGGTCAGAACGGATGGATGTTCCCAAATCTTCCGATCGATGGTGACACTGTTTTCCCCTTGATAGTAAGTAATAGATCCTTTGCTGATGGTATTGTTCATTAATCCCAGCGTTTCAATCAAGGTTGATTTTCCGCTGCCCGACAACCCCAGAATCATAGAAACTTTCCCCATCGGAATCGAAAGTTTTTCGATCTGCAGAACCACTTTTCTATTGTTATTCCCCCGGTGGCCGTAGGCACATTCCAACCCTTCAATTTCAAATAAATTCCGGTTCATGTTCGTCATGATTTGTCAGGGAAGAATGTCCATCGGCACCCAATAGTAATAGATCCCCTTGTTTACCAGTTTTTGGTTTGCATTCACCGCATCTTCATCAAGGCTGAACCTCATGCGCCCTGTCGTCAAAATTTCTCTGATGCTGTTTTCAGCAGTTGCCAATCTGGCCTTATAGTCGTCATAATACTGTTGAATTTGCTGGTCATTGGCAAGAATCTGTTCGAGCGGATAACGTTTAATCGGGTCCGTTATCTTGTATCCGAACGTCTCCCCCAGAATTTTATCCATGATGGTCTGCGGAGTCATTGGCGCAAGGTCGGCCGGATAGAGATTATCGCCAACAAACCGGTTGAACAAAGCAACCCACAAGTCATACACGGACCTTGAAAAAGCGCTGTTGTTGGACTGTACCAGCATTTTATCGAGCAATGATCCCAGCGACTCCAGCTCCGGATGGGTCATAAGAACATTTACCTTCCAGATATCCTGCTGATCATCAGCAGAAGGCAAATTAAATTTGACGGCGGAATAACCCTCTTCCAGGGCCCGGATATACTGAACCTTTCCCTCCATTCCGGGGATTTCCTTCAACGCTTTTTGAAAAGGATCTTCATGATGGTTTCCGTCAGTATCCGGTTGATTGCCGTTCAGACAAATCTGTTGAATCGCCTGATTGATGGTATTCACAATTTTTACATATCCCGATTGTATGAATGTCTGCATCTGAACGGCTGCCAGTTGACTGGAATCAGTTTGTTCAATGATGGAAAGGATTCCTGCATTTTCCAATTCATATCCGATATCCGTTCGTGCATAGGCAATCTCCTTTGAACCAAGATTAAACTTCTCGGCGTATTGTCTACCGGCTGCAACTGAAAGTTCCTGGACCTGCTGAACAAAGTTGTTGTCGTTTTTGTAATCGAAAGCAAGCAAATAACAATTTTTCTCAATGATCTTGTTTTGGATATCCTGCCTTAGAACGGCTAGGCCGGTGTCGGGAACATCGATGTGATGGTTGTTGACCATTACGATGATATTGGTGAATCTGGAATCAAAATTTTCATTATTCAGGACATACCTGAGGGTGCTTAACACATTGTCATTCTTGTTCTCATAGGTTTTATCCTGTGGGTAATTCCGAATAAAATTTTTCACATATGGATAATTCCCCAGGCTGTTCCCGGAGCCTGTTTCACCAATTGAAATTTTATATTGTCCGATTTGCCGGCGTGGAAAAAAACAAACGCCAAATTTCTTTTGAAAATCGGTAAATTCCTGCTGAATCTGGCCTATAACATAGGTCAGCCTGTTCCTGTCAATGGTATGATCGAGAATAAAATAAACAGAAATCTGCGACTTGTTTGCCTTCAGCGCATCGCACAGCAAAGCCTTGGTTTTATTGTCATTTTCAAACCGGCCGGTAACACCGGTTATAAACATATTATCCGGAAGATTTTCCATTCGGATCAGCGGAAATCTGAATTTATTTCCAGGCAAAGGTCGTCCTGTTAAAATCCCGCTACGCTTTATTTCACTGATATTTCCATCAAGTCCGCATAATCTGTTTAGAAGCTGCTGAGAATATTTTTTCTCATTCAGGTCAATTGGTTCTTTGTTGCCCGGATTATCCGGCATGAATTTGGGATTTCGGAAAAAATAGTAGTTCGGTTCTATCCAGATTGGTTTGAACGTCGTATCACCTTTCAGAAAGCGGGACAGTTCACTTTCATATTCAAATACTTTGGCGGCATAAACAGGATGGCAGCGCCTGTAAGCCACCGCCGATTCCTCGAAATTAGGTTCAAAACAAATCCGGTTGTTATAATCAAAAACCCGCTCCTTGTCAACCCAACCAATAATCTGGTCATCAAAGGGTAAATCGGGATCAAATTTATAGTCCTTTCCCAGGAGATACCGGTTGTTTTCAGTTTTGTAAACAAAATAGATCAGGTACAACGGAACATGATCGGCAGATTTAAAATCAGAAACCGACCTGTACAAAGGAACTTCTGATTCATTGATCTCGCCTCGTTTTATCCTTTCAATTGTTTTATGGTGATTCAGGATCACACACTTTTTATGAATCAACGAATTCCGGGTAAAATCGGCCCCGAAAGAGACCAGCAGATCCGATTTATGCCTCCACCCTTTATCCACAGGGGATATTAATTTCCTCTCTTTGCATCCCTTTGCGGTATAAACATGAAGTTCCGTCTCGGTTTCTGCGACAACGTAGAATTTATCCCCAAAATGATCGCTCCCATTGTCTCTGTCAGAAAAAACAGTCCATGGCTGCGACAGTTGATTTCCCGTTTTTCCAAGGAGGCAATTGGTCGTGATTCTCTTCTCGGCTTTGGTCAGGATTTCCGGTAATTTTAAAGCTGACTGGCCCAATATCAATCCATGAAACAGGGTAAAAAAAATGGTTGCCGATGCCAGCCTTTTTATATTCATCTTCTTAATTTTTAAACATATAGCTGATTAATAGTTTCATGCCGAATGCAAATTCAAAAGCCGGCATTTTTGTCGAGAGAATAATTGAATTGAAGTGATAAATATTGTTCAGGTGATAATTTCCAGGCACTGTTCTTTTTACCAGCGGGTTCAGGCCAAAGCTGATATTGGGTTCCAGGCCGAAGCTGAAATAATTGAGTTGTTTTTCAAATCCTGCAGCAATCTGAATGGATAAGGTCATTTTTTGCAAAAATTTCTCTTTGGGAAAGGCATGCAGTTCATTCAGCCCGGTCCGGCTTAACACGTAATCGACATCAGAAGAGGCTGTCAGATAGCCTATTGTTGTGCCGGCTTTCAGATACATCCAGTTGTTGAGGTATGATTTAAACAACAGGGGGATTTCAATTTTCCTGATTAAAATTTTTTCCGTAACCCCGGAAGCCCTTTCATAGGTGGTAAAGGCCAATGGATTGTCAGACGTTTTATCCAGGGTGTCAGGAAAACTGTAACAATAATCTTTCATGAATGAGGATAAAGGCAATTGCGAATAAAACAAGCCGGCAGAAAAGGTCAGTCCGTTCCTGATATTTCTGTTAACATTCATTTCCAGCATCATGCCAATCTGCAATAAAATTCCGGCAGTCAGGCTGAATTCTGCATATTGTTCATCTGATCCGATCAGGAGAACCGGGTTTTTGGTGAGAGAACTGATCACATTTGACCACGGGATATAGTTAATTCCAACCGAAATGGCTCTGATCAACGGGAACCGTTTGTCTTCATAAATGTTTTGTATCAGTGGTTTTTCCCTGGACAAATCTACATCAATCCGTAGTTTTATCTTATTTTCATACAGCGCCTTATTCCCGAAGTCCAATACATGATTTGTTTTTTTCAGATAGACAAAAGCATCTTTTTCATCCTGTTTAACCCTGATTTTCATGCCGGAATAATCCAGTAGTGGTTGTTTCTGATGATATGTTCTTATAGCGCGATCAATATATTCACCAACAGGCAGCGGAGGGATTAAACTATCGGTGGGCGATTTGTATAGATCCCAGTATAAAAAAGCGTCTCTTTTGAACAGTGTTTTGAACTGATCGGTGATCTCCTGAGATATTTCCCGTGAATATCCCTGGCCAAGCCGTGAAAACTGCATGTATTCCTGCATGAATTTATCAACAGTTTGGCTGGCGGAAACAGGATTTTGTGTTTTACAGGTTGTTTGAATGAATACGAACAGGATGAGGGTTACGACTCCGGTTCTCATGAACCGGTTGCTGTTTGAGGTGTTTAAGGAGCCTGATATCAGAGTTTTAACGGGAAGAAGCAGCTCTTGAAATTCGTCCGGGACACTGAAGATGACGGGAGCGGGGTCAGAATCGTTCAAAGTTCCGGAGTGTTTATAGATAGTCAGGTTTAGCTACACAAAGATAATCGCCGATTTTTAAATGTCAAGAGGTATGTGAATAAGATTTTAAAATTTCAATTTTTCCTACCTTTGCAGATGAATCACAGATTATATGGAAAACCAGCTTTTTATTCACAATACCCTGACCCGGAGAAAGGAACTTTTCGAACCCATTAATCCACCGTTTGCCGGTATGTATGTTTGCGGTCCTACTGTTTATGGTGATCCGCATCTGGGTCATGCCCGCCCGGCGATCAGTTTCGACCTGGTTTTCCGTTACCTGCTGCACCTTGGTTACAAGGTAAGGTATGTCAGAAATATCACGGATGTTGGTCATCTTGTGGCCGACCTGGATGAAGGAGAGGATAAAATTGCCGTCAAAGCGCGTGTTGAGCAGCTGGAACCCATGGAGATCGCGCAGTATTATGCCGACCGGTATTTTATTTACATGAATGCCCTCAATGTAAAACGTCCGAGCATTGAACCACGGGCATCTGGGCATATGATCGAGCAGATCCTGATGGTTCAAAAAATTCTGGATGCCGGCTATGCCTATGAGGTAAATGGTTCGGTCTATTTCGATGTGGAGAAATACAGTAAATCCCATGAATACGGTAAGCTTTCGGGCAGGATTCTTGAAGACCTCATCTCCAATACCCGTTCGCTCGAAGCGCAGGATGAAAAACGGAACAATGCGGATTTTGCCCTTTGGAAAAAGGCTCAGCCGGAACACATCATGCGGTGGCCTTCCACCTGGGGCGATGGCTTTCCCGGATGGCATCTCGAATGTTCTGCCATGAGCACCAAGTACCTGGGTGATTATTTCGACATCCACGGAGGAGGTATGGATCTTCTGTTCCCGCATCATGAATCTGAAATTGCCCAATGCGAGGCTGCCATCGGGCACGAATCGGTGAAATACTGGATGCACAACAACATGGTTACCATCAATGGACAGAAAATGGGGAAATCACTCGGGAATTTCATCACCCTGGATGAATTTTTCACCGGAACCCACGCCTCCCTGCAGCAGGCATACAGCCCCATGACCATCCGGTTTTTTATTCTGCAGGCACACTACAGGAGTACGCTTGATTTCTCGAATGAAGCTTTGCAGGCGGCAGAGAAAGGATTGAAGAAGTTACTGGCCGGATATGAGACATTGGTGAAGTTAATCCCCACACCCCCGCCCCTTTCTCTCCCGGAAGGAGAAGGGAGAATCCACGACCTTCAGCGGAGTTGCTATGCATCCATGAATGATGATTTCAACAGTCCGATGGTAATCGCCAGCTTGTTTGAAGGTGTCAGACTGATTAATTCCGCAGCCGATCAAAAAGAGTCTCTTTCCATCCCCGAAATGGTCCTGCTGAAAAACATCTTTGACACATTTCTATTCGATATCCTGGGAATCAGGGATGAAAAATCCAATGATCAGGGCGAATTGCTCGATGGATTGATGCAACTTGTCCTGGCCATCCGGCAAAAATCACGTGAAACGAAAGATTGGGGAACATCCGACCAGATCAGGGACGCCCTTCAGAAGCTGCAGATTACGGTGAAAGACGGGAAGGATGGATCAAGTTGGGGGAAGGAATGAAAGCAATGAAAACAATGCAAACAATGAAAGCAATGAAAGCAATGAAAGCAATGAAAATTTTCGCAGTTTTAGCCATTTCGGCGTTATTATTCAATGGATGTACCTCCAAACAGGAAAAAATGAAGAAAGAGCTGACCGATTTTATCCGCAGGCACGATTCCGTGCTGATCCCGCTTTACAGGCAAACAGCGCTGGCCTCCTGGGATGCTGCAATTTCAGGCAATCCCGAAGATTTTAAAAAGGCCGAAGATCTCAATCTTCAGATGATGGCAATTTTTTCGAACAAAGAGTCATTGAAAAAGCTGGAGGAGATCAAGGTTTCAGGGATGATCACCGACAGTTTGCTGAATCGCCAGCTGGATGTTCTCTACCGTTCATTCCTTATGGCCAAGGCAGATACCGGCAAACTGAATGCAATGGTCCGCATGGGCACCGTGATCGAACAGAAATATGGCAACTTCCGCACAGAGGTAAAGGGAAAGAAAATGTCGGACAACGATGTGGAGGAGGTACTGAGCAGTTCCAAAGATGTGAAATACCAGAAAGAGGTTTGGGAAGCCCAGAAAAAGATCGGCTCCGTAGTGGCCGGAGATGTTAAAAAACTGGTGAAATTGCGCAATGAAGTGGCCAAGGATCTGGGATTTCAAAATTACCACGATATGAGCCTGACGCTGAGTGACCAGGATCCGAACGAGGTGAGTCAGCTTTTCGACGAGCTTGACAGCCTGACCAGGAAAGCTTTTTCAGAGGTTAAGGGAGATATTGATTCCTATTTCGTGAAATATTACAACCTGAAAAGCAAGGATGAGCTGATGCCCTGGAATTACCAGAACCGTTTCTTTCAGGCTGCTCCAAAAATCTACGATGTTGACCTTGATAAATATTACAAGGATAAAAATCTTGAAACACTCACCGCTGATTTTTACGCCGGTATCGGACTTCCGATCGCCGACATTCTCAAAAACAGTGACCTGTATGAAAAACCGGGAAAGAACCAGCACGCCTTCTGCACAGATATTGACAACGCAGGGGATGTTCGCGTACTGTGTAACGTGAAACCGAACCAATACTGGATGAACACGATGCTCCATGAATTTGGCCACGCGGCATATGATAAAAATATTGACACGACACTTCCGTTTATTCTCCGCGATCCGGCACATACCTTCACGACAGAGGCTATCGCCATGATATTCGGACGATTTTCTTCAAATCCCCAATGGCTGAAAGACATTGCCGGCATCAGCGAAGAGGAGAAGATGAAGATTGCGGAAACATGTTTCAAGACCCTTCGTCTGGAACAATTGGTTTTCAGTCGCTGGGCTCAGGTGATGTACAGGTTTGAAAAGGAGATGTACAAAAATCCCGAACAGGATCTCAACAAGCTCTGGTGGGACCTCGTGGAGAAGTATCAGATGATGAAACGTCCGGAAGGCCGCAACGAACCCGATTGGGCCACCAAGATCCACATTGCCACCTATCCCTGCTACTACCACAATTACCTGCTGGGAGAACTGCTTGCATCGCAGCTGTATTATCACATTGTCGGCAAAATCATCAAGTCTGACGATTTCAAATTCCAGAGTTTTGCCGGAAAAAAAGAGGTTGGAGAATACCTGAAGGAGAAGATCTTTATGCCTGGCAGCCGCTGGTACTGGAATGAAATGATCGAAAAGGCCACCGGTGAAAAACTGACAGCGAAATATTACGCGAAACAGTTTGTGAACTAACGTCTGAAACCAATTTGATAAACTTCCGCCGGCCTCCCCATTTTTGTGTTTTGCCCTTTGGACTTGATGTCGCATTTTGCGATATCAAGTTTGTCCACTCTATATGTGTTAACTGAAACATGAAATCTTCAGGAAATCTTTTTTTATTCCTTTTGACTTGTTCGTTCAATCGTGTAGTTGTTACTCCGTAAATGTTTGCAAGATCATTGTCCAGCATTACCTTTTTACCTCTGAAATAAAATATCCTGTGAAGAATATTTTCTTCATTTATTTCAAGTGTATCCATCATTTTTATTGCTTAATCAGGAAAACATCCAAAAGGTAATACATAAATGGCAAAGAAATATTTTCCGTCATTTTATTAACAGCCCTGTCACCGGGCAATGACAGACATGGCAAATTTCTCAGCCTCTTCCAGTTCAGCCTGATCGGGATGGCCGATCGTATCCGGACGCATGGCTGCGAATTCCATCAGCATCGGGAGATGGCTGGATAAGAGTTCATTTGCGACCGTTTCGGAAAGTTCTCCCTGGCAATGAAAGAGTCCGGCAAGTTGGCTGCCGGAACAGGCAGAACGGCATTTTTCCAGCTCCTTGTGCAGGATTGCCTGCTGCCGGGGATCCTCCGTATTGCTTAACATGGCATGGGTCACAAACAGGGCGATCTTTTTCCCGGCAACCTGGTCGGACAGGAATTTTTTAACTGCCGGAGGCGGGCCAAACTGCATGACCGGAAATCCGATGAATATGAGATCAAACCCGTCAAGAGTTCCAACTTCATCTAAGGTTTTTATAAACTTTTCTCCCGGTAACACCATAAAAATCGCTTCAGCAACTTTTTTCGTGTTGCCGGTCTGGGACCAGTAAGCAACCAGGTATTTCATTAACTTTTGTTTTCCCAACATGCATTTGTCAAGCGTCACGCGTCACGCGTCACGCTTTTCAACCTTTCCACCCGATCGACAAGCCCCTGCCGGTGCTCTTCATCCGATGAATTGGGATCTTTCATTTCGCGGAACATTTTGCAGGGAACTTCGGCACAGTCACCGCAATCCCTGAAGTTTTTTTTATTCACTGAACAGTCATATAAGGGACAAACCTTTGAAGGCATATGTTCCAGCGCCCAGAAGGTTTGTCCTTTCACGGCATGGCATCCGTTGCATTGGTTTCCGAAAAATTCGCATTCGGAGCAAATAAGTCCGCAGGCAGAGAGCATCATGGCATAAGATATTTGTGTTCGACAAAGATATTTAAAAATATTTTCACACATCCGAATATCAATGGCTTTAGCCAAACATGTTTTTCAATAACTACTTTTCGGAGTGTATTATTTTTTTGTAATATTGCAGTTGGCAGTATTGCCTTATTTTCAAATTAAGAATTTCATTGTGAACGACTTACCATGAAAAATATTCCATCAGCAATCATTTTTCTTTTCGTTGCATTTCCACTTTTGATACTGGCACAGCAGAAGGATTCGTTGCGGGAGATTCCGAAACCCTTTCATAAAAATGTCATCAAGTGGAACCCTACTCCAATGATGCTCTGGAGCAATAAAAATCTGACACTGAGCTATGAACGCATCCTGAATAAAAAGCAATCGATTGCCCTCACGATCGGATTTCTGGAGTTCCCCAGCCTGACTAAAGATAACATTGCCGGGGTTTTCACCGTCACGAGCAGGGAAAAATACGGGATCAACCTCGCCCTTGAATATCGGTTTTACCTGATGAAGCGCAACGTAAGGCCGATACCGGATGGCCTGTACCTGGCACCTTTCGTGAGTTTTTATGGATATCAGTTTAAAAACGGCATGGATCTCATCGGGAGTTTAGACAGCGCCTTCACGATCAAAGGGAAGTTTTATGTTTTTAACGCAGGCCTTGAGTTGGGATACCAGTTTGTTTTCTGGAAACGGTTTACCCTCGATCTCGTCCTTGTCGGACCTTCGGTCAGCTATTATGGCGGAGGTCTCGACTTTAGCGGGAATCTCGATCTGGAAAGACTGAAGGAGGTCAACCAGGACCTTTACGATAAAATCAAGGCAAAATATCCGATGGTCGATGAATATGTGATTAACAAGTCATTTAAGCAGAATGGGAAAATCGATTTGTTCAGTATCGGGTTCCGCTATCTGATGCAGATCGGATTTCATTTTTAGGGTTTACCGGCTTTTGCTAAACCGCCTTCACCAGGTAATAGTTTTTCTTTCCCTTCTGGACAAGGATATATTTGCCGTTCAGCAGACTGTTCAGATCGATTGAAAACATTTCATCCACCTTTGCTTTATTGATCTGCACACCACCCTCCTTCAGCATCCTCCTGGCCTCACCTTTGGAAGAAAATATCTGCGTCATATCTGCAAGGAAATCAACAATGCCAATGGTTTTCGCTAATTCGTCAACTGCTATTTCACTTTGTGGCACACCTTCAAAAACCGAAAGAAGCGTCTCTTCCGATAATTTCATGAGTGTATTGGTTGTGCCTTTCCCGAAAAGTATTTCAGAAGCCTCTATGGCCGACTGTAAATCTTCCCTGGAATGAACCCGGATGGTGATTTCTTCGGCCAGGGTCTTTTGCAACACCCTCAGATGGGGAGCCTCATCATGTTGTTTTTGAAGTGTTTCTATCTCTGATTTTGAGAACAGTGTGAATTTTTTGATGTATTCCGAAGCATCGGAATCACTTGAGTTCAGCCAGAATTGGTAAAATTTATATGGCGATGTTTTTTGAGGATCGAGCCAAACATTTCCGGATTCCGTTTTTCCGAATTTTCCCCCGTCCGCTTTGGTAATGAGCGGACAAGTGAGGGCAAATGCATCGCCACCAAGTTTTCGCCGGATCAATTCCGTACCGGTCATGATGTTGCCCCACTGATCGGAGCCTCCCATTTGAAGTTTCACGTTTTTATGTTCAAACAGCCAGCAATAATCAAATCCCTGGACGAGCTGGTAGGTGAATTCGGTAAAAGAGATACCGGAGCCCGATTCCATGCGTTTCTTTACCGAATCTTTTGCCGCCATGTAATTAACGGTGATGTGTTTGCCCACTTCCCGAAGGAAATTCAGGAACGAGAATTCCTTCATCCAGTCGTAGTTGTTCACCATCTCGGCAGCGTTTTCACCGCAATTGAAATCGAGGAATTTCTCAAGTTGTTTCTGAATACAGTTTTGGTTGTACCTGAGCACAGTTTCGTCAAGCAGGTTTCGTTCCTCTGATTTCCCCGAAGGATCCCCGATCATGCCGGTGGCGCCCCCAACAAGGGCAAACGGCTTATGGCCGGCCCGTTGCAAATGCACCAGCATCATGATCGACGCCAGATTCCCGATATGAAGCGAGTCGCTTGTGGGGTCGTAACCGATGTAGGCAGAGGTCATCTCTTTCAGCAACTGTTCTTCTGTTCCCGGCGTTACATCATGGATCATTCCCCGCCAGCGCAATTCTTCAATAAAATTCATCCGTTCATTTTTTTGCAAAAGTATGAAAATCCAGACAATGGTTCTTTGCTGAATGGGAATCTCATCTCTAAGTCGCGAAGACGCTATTTATGTTTGAATGACATGCTGACATAGATCACCAACGGGATAAAAATACATCCAAGGGTAATCGGAAGAAACCATAGGCCCAAACCCGATTCCTCATTGGCCACAACTCTTACGGTCAAGTAACTGATATAAAGGAACAACCAGATCAGGACTACCTTTAGATATCGGACAAACCTGACAGCCATTGTATATTGTTTCAACGCATTTTTCGGGGTAATTGTAACGGCAAAATTGAACTGGTGAGGGACCAGCACGATGAGGCTGAGTAAAAGATAGATGAACACACCAATCCCGGGAAGAATCCAGAAGGTATCCTTTGAAGAATACTCATCCGCTACTCCGGCTCCGTTAAAATGTGACGGAATGGTATCCGGCAACCGCGGGTACTCATAGATTGCAAAACCAAGTAAGAATACCACACCCATTAAGGCAACCAATTCGAGAAGCCAGTCGATGGGCGCCATTTCCGGCCTGACAGTCGGCCGATTTGCTTTTTCGACCCGACGTCGGCGAATGGATCCGATAAAATTTTGATTAACCATTATATCACCTCCTTTTTCTATGGATTGCCGCCTGAGCGGGATGAATTTTTCTTTGGCATCCGGCCATCGGCTTTCAATGCTTTTTCAATGATCCATTCCAGCTGGCCGTTTACGGAGCGGAACTCATCGGCGGCCCATTTCTCAAGCGCCTCATAGATTTCCGGATTGACCCGGAGCATGAAAACCTTTTTATTCGCCATAAGTCGCCTACTGATGCAAAGTTCCGGTATTTACCACCGGGGTTGTATCCTTGTCGGAACAGAGAACCACCATCAAATTACTGATCATGGCAGCTTTTTTATCTTCATCCAGTTCGATTACATTCTTTTTGCTGAGCTGGTCCAGTGCAAGTTCAACCATGCTCACGGCGCCTTCCACAATTTTAGTCCTTGCTGCAACGACTGCAGTTGCCTGCTGGCGGCGTAACATCGCGCCGGCGATTTCTGACGCATAGGCCAGATAGCTGATCCTGGCTTCCAGTACCTCTATCCCGGCCATGGTCAATCGCTCAGACAACTCATGTTCAAGGGCCAGATGAACCTCTTCCCCACCCGCGCGCAGCGTAATTTCTTTTTGTTCATCATCGAAGTTGTCGTACGCATAGTGTCCTGCCAGTTTTCGCGTGGCAGATTCGCTCTGAATATCAACAAAATGAGCAAAGTCATCTACTTCAAAGGCCGCTTTAAAGGTATCGCGGACCCTCCAGACCAGCACGCATCCGATCATGATGGGATTTCCGAGTTTGTCGTTGACTTTGATCGGCTCACGGTTGAGATTGCGTGCGCGCAGTGAAATTTTCTTTTTCACAAAAAACGGGTTGACCCAAAAGAACCCGTTTGATTTGATGGTCCCTTTGTACTCACCAAATAACACAAGTACCGAAGATTCGTTGGGATTGACAACCATCAGTCCAAGCGCTGTGAAGATGGCGCCGATAAAGCAAAGCATTGAGAAAACGATTCCCAAAACATTCGGGCTGTAAAATACGAGCCCGCATACGCCGAGACCTAATACCACAATAAAGACAAGGACACCTGTGTATCCCGATGAGGTTGAACTAACTTTTTCCTTTTCCATGGTTTGTTGAATTTATAATATCATAACAATATTAAAATGATTTTGCAATAATACTACATTTTAACCCTGAAGTCAAGTTTTTTTTAATATAATTATACTGATTGCTCACAATCATACCAGCAAAAGGAAAAAATTACTAAACGACCATTTAAAATAGAACCAGCGCTGAAAGCGCGTAATATTCTTAACCGTGGGTGAAGCCCACGGATGTTGCAAGTCATGACCACTTTAGCCCTGAAAGGGCGGCATATCACTGCTACATTACAATATATCGCCCTTTCAGGGCTCAGGATCGGTTTGCAGCATGGTTTTCCGTGGGCTTCACCCACGGTTATTTATATTACGCCACTTCGTGGCTGATTGCTGACCAAATTTTCGCTGGTATTTAATGGGACAATTCTATTAAATATTGGTTTAATCTGTTTCCTATTGATTTAAGGAAAAGGTAATTTTAAGTTGTACTTGCTTATGTTAAACAGGAAAAATGCTGTTTTGCAATAAATAGCGATCGATCAGTTTGGGGACAGGATACTGATGAATATCCTCCAATGGAACCAGCAGAAAGGGCAGTTCAATCATTTTATCGGAATGAAACCGGTAAAAAACGGCATGAAGCTTCTGGTGGGTCAGCAAATGAACATATTGATCGGAAGCCTCTTTAAAATCAGGCGAAGTGCCATTGAAAAGGTCTTCGAATCCGGGAACCGGCAGATGAAGATCGGTTTTTCCCGGTTTAAACTCCAGGGAAGGAAAATCGTAAAGATTTTTCCATATGTCATTTCCTGTTCTTTTATGAAGGTATACATAATTTGCATCTTTGCTTCTGATCGTGAGAACCAGGTAATGAATGAAACGATTGCGCACGACGGTTTTTGAATTCCGGACCGGGATTTCACCAACTAGATTTTTGCCATATGCAATGCAGTTTCCCCTGAAGGGACAGTTCATACAGCCGGGAGAGGCAGGGGTGCAAACCATGGCCCCGAATTCCATCATGGCCTGGTTGAAATCGCCCGGGTTTTGGTGGTCCATCTTGTCTGTTGCCAAAGCCCTGATGTGATTTTTCGTCGCCGGCAGGTCGATGGAATCAGCAATACCATACAACCTTGACATGAACCGCATTACATTCCCATCCATTACGGCATGCGGAGAATCAAAGCATATCGAGGCAATGGCGGAAGCTGTGTAATCCCCAATCCCCCTGAGAGTTCGTATTTCATCATATTTTCGTGGAAATACCGCACCAAAATCCTGAACGATGGTCTTTGCTGTTGCGTGCATATTTCTGGCGCGGGAATAATATCCAAGACCCTGCCAGAGTTTCAAAACATCTTGTTCTTCAGCAGCAGCAAGATGTCTGATGGTCGGATAGGCAGCAACAAACTTTTCAAAGTAGGGGGTTCCTTGTCCGATACGGGTTTGCTGCATGATGATCTCCGACAGCCAGATCTGATATGGCTCTCTCGTTTGTCTCCAGGGAAGCTCCCTTTTGTTTTCAGCATACCAGGATAAAAGCAATTCTGAAAATGTCATTCACCCAATTATTTCAGGCGCCAAAGGTATCGCGTTTTATCAGTTTCGTTTCATCTATCGGTCTTTTAATGAATTAATTTTGATAAAATTATATTGTGTTTCAAAAAAAGCATATATTTGCAGCCCGTTACCCGGTCATAAAAGACATTCAGTAACAACAATATATAACTATTAACACCC
>JAPLDG010000006.1:0-3409 GCA_026391845.1 Bacteroidota bacterium
TACGGTCTTGCTGAAAGATTACAAAAGGAAGATCAACCAGGGCATCTTTGTTGAAAAGCCCGAACTTGACAAATTTTTCATGGACCAGGTTGAGTTCCTCTCAAAAAACGGGAATGGGTTGGAAAAAATAATCTTCCGCAAAATTTACCAGAGCACCCTGGTCTATGACAAAAACGGAACACAAACAGGGGTTAAGTCCTTGAATTTCGTTTTGGAATTAATGGCCTATCTTGAAAAAGCAAAGGATAATAAAAAGAGCATCAGCGAAATTACAGACCTTATTAATCTTCCTGCAGAGTTTCATTCCAACCACGATCCTGAGCAGGATATGGGTATGATCCAGCATAATGAGACCGTCATCAAATCATTGCATAAGGAGGTCCTCAGTTTTATTGACAACACCAAATCGCTGGGAATTGAAGAAGGCCTGCTCGCCGATTACAATGAACCAAATATTTTAAGCAATACCATATCCCGCATAAACTCTTACCTGCTGAAAAAGGATTACATCATGCACCCCCTGGCTGTTCGTTTTTTCATGTACGAATTGCGAAGGAACATGCAGGTCAAACATGCTTCACTGAAAGAAGACAATGAAAAAGCATGGGAAAGTATTACCGGATACAACAACTATTTTGATATCAAAGACGATCAGGAAAAGGACGAACATGTAGAAACTGCAGCGGAAGCTTATGAGATTTACACCCGCCGCGACAAAAACATGATTAAAAAGCTAAGCAAAATTTTTGGGAAGACCGGTTCCCTTGAAGAATTCAAGGAAAATTACACTTCCCGCACCAAGCGCCAGGTTTCGCTGTTAAACCAATATGCCGTTACCAGGTTGCAGGAAGCTGTTTTATCAGGATTATTAGCCCAGGTAAATGTCATGATTGATGAAATTGAAAAACTATTCAATAACCTTCCCGATGTTCATTCTTCTCTGATCAGGGAGTCTGAAGGATTGCTGGGGATGCATGACCAGCAAAGTGATAAAAGCACTCAATTTGTATTAGGCAGAGCCGATCTCAAAGAGAAGATTTACGCTGAAAAGATTGAACTCCTCGATGACATTGAATTTCCACAGGATTTGTCCCGTCTGATCTACGCCGGATTATTTAATAATGTTTATCTGAAAGTCAATAAAAAGGAATCGGGGGCAGACCTGGCACGATCTGTTGCAAAACTGTTTACAGTTGATGTAATTGACAAACAAACCGAATCTTTGCAGAAAAGTCTAAGCCAGGATATTGTTGGCATGAATGTAATAAATGCCATCCGGTATGAAGCCAGGTTAACAGGGCAGGACGAGTTTGAACATTTAAAAAGACACTTTTCCAATGCTGTCATGCTCGCAAATCCGCTGGGGGCAAAAAACATATCAAAAGCACCTCACATCAATTCATGGGCACTTCATCCGGACTGCCTGGAGATGGGTACTCTTACTGAAACAGAGGCAGATGAAATCATGGGATCGATGGGCGACAGCAGCAATGGTGCTTACAGGATTCTGAGTGGATTTTTTACCAGGTACGAGGTGATACGTGAAGACAGCCGGTTTTTGTTATCTGTTCCGGATAACTATCCTCAGTTTTCATCGGGGAATAAGGCAAATGTTTATTCCGATGCTCCCCTGGGCAAATATTATAAGGCTTACAAATCGAGGATTGAGGAGGTGCTGAATGATTTAAGTGTAAGCCCTCATCTCGATAAACGCTGGCACTTCCCCGGCTATTTCCCTGATCTTGGAGAAACCAGGGAGGTTGTTGCCGAGAAAATTTATCGAGCCTTCTTCTGGGGGCTCATCAACCGGGATCTCAGTTTTCGGGATGAAGCCGGAGATAAACGATGGGTGTTTTTACGTGCTACTTCAAATACATCCAGGATCATCCAGGATCAGCATCAGAAAAACATAGAGCCGACCATTCCCGACCTGATTTTTAAAGGCCTGTTTTCCAACCCTGGCATTGTTGACTCAATAGTTGAAAGAGCGAACAAAATTCTCATAGAAAATAAATCTGAATTTGAAAGTAACTACAATTTAGACAGGGTTGCAGCGCTTGTCAATTTACCCCTGATGAAAGAAATAACCGGTTACAGGATTTCGGACATCAGACAACTGAAGGATTTACCGCTCATTGCAGTTATTGATAAAGTTGCGCTTAAAGACAAGGATAAAATAGTGAGCATCATGCTTGAGATCGTTGTTGACTGTTGCATCTATATTGGAGGGAGTAATCAGAACTCTAAAAATGCCATTAAGAAAATTACGAACAATCTATTGGGTATCACCGGAAAAGAAAGAAATACAAGAACCACCATTATTGAAAACCTCATGCGAAAAAAGTTCGATTCAAGCGCACAGTCCTGATGACTAATGCTACCTCAAAATGAGTTATTTACTTAATTTCTCCGGCGATTTTGATGCTGGAAACATTATCCCGGCATTTCTTCCATATACCGCAGACAAATCTCTGCATCTGTTTCATGAAATCACCCAGCATTCACTTCCTGAAAAAAATCAGGGAACCGCTATAGAAGAAAAACTGGGTTTGATCAAGGAACACTTTGATAATCAAAGACTATCTCTTTCCGGCGATGCTACAATTTTAAATATTGGTATTATCCTGGGCTATGATCACTGGCTTTTTACTGATTTTGGGCAATTGTCACGATTGCCCATATTTAAAGTGAAATATCTCCGGGAAAGAATCAATAACCTGTTTAAGAAGCAAAAAAACACTTTAAAAATTTACTTTTTTATCACAGGACTCAAGAGCAAGCCCTATGTAGCCATTTTCAATCATATTGAAAAAACAGGTTATCTTCCGGAATCAGGGGAAACTCCATCTGAGGCAATAGATTTCAAATGGATGACAAGAAGTACTTTGGTTACGCACAATCCTCAGGAAGCAAAAAACACCATCCTGCTCAAGGAAGATGATCCGATAACAGATTCAATGGCCAGGGCTATTGAAGGATTTAAAGATAAATGGAAAAAAAAGCTGGAAGAATACTTTAGTACGCTTGATTTTAGAGCAAGCCTCCTGTTTAATAACATTGTAACTGACATTGACAAATGTTTTGCGTCCATTAAAACAGTAAATCACTATAATTCCAGCAAATTCATAAAAATAGCTGATGACTTTTTTTTAAAACACTTTTCTTTAAAAGAAGGCCTTCAAAGCAACGAAACACTTGTAAGATATTACATTGATGACTCAAATGCTGCCACCAACCTTACTTCCCGGTATGGATTTGCCTGCATGGTACTTGAGTGTCTTACAAAAGATTTATTGTCTAAAAGTCCAGTGCGATATTATCAAATTTCAGACCTGACAATTGACAAAGAAGTCATGAGTACTTACTTCACAAAATTGAACCTGCTTGCCGACAACAATAAAATTAAACT